>CAYYDD010000007.1:0-36700 GCA_964470515.1 uncultured Eubacteriales bacterium
GCAAGCGTGAGGAAGGCACCGTCTATTCTCTGCACTCCTTCTTCCGTAAGCTGGCGCAGGGCGTAGGCCCCTCCATCGTGTTGCTGGTTATGGGTACTCTGGGCTACGTTGAGAGTCTGGGTACCATCGGTCAGAGCGCTCAGACCGCTCACAATATGTGCTGGCTGGTAGCCGGTCTGTATCTGCTCAGTGCAGTTATGCAGTTTGTGGGTCTGGCTCTGATCTACAACTTGGATAAGAAGACTGTGGCACAGATGAACGAGGAGCTGGCTGCCCGCCGTGGGGCGGAGACTCCGGCCGTGGTTGCTCCGAAAACGGTCGACTGATAGCCGCCGTGTGCTGCGACACCCTGCCGAAACTGCAGGGTGTCGTTCTGAAAATTCATAAAGTGTTTATATTTTGCCGATTGCTTTCCGGTAAAATGGATGTAAATTTTAATGTGGAGGTAATACCGTGAGAAGTATTGTGAATTTGAATTGGAAATGGGCGTTCAGCAAGCAGGCGACCGAGTGCCCCGCCGTGATCGACCCGAAATGGGATTTTGTGAACCTGCCGCACAGCTGGAACGCGCTGGATGGTCAGGACGGTGCCAACGATTTTTACCGCGGCACCGCGTGGTATGCGAAGCGGGTGGAAAAGGCTGACCTGCCGGTGGCTGACCGCTATTATCTGGAGATCCGCGGTGCGAACTCGTCGGCAGATGTGTATGTTAACGGCAAACAGCTCGCACATCACGACGGCGGCTATTCCACATGGCGCGTGGACGTGACCGAGGTGCTGGAAGCGGATAATCTGATCGCCATTGCGGTGGATAACAGCCCGAATGATCGCGTGTATCCCCAGATGGCAGACTTTACGTTCTACGGCGGTCTGTACCGTGACGTGAATATGATCTGCGTGAGCGAGTCCCACTTTGATCTGGACTACTACGGCACGCCGGGTCTCAAGATCACGCCTGCTATCAGCGGCGACGATGCCGCAGTCGAGATTGAAGCCTACGTGACGGGCGGCAAGATGGGTCAGGTGCTGCGCTACACTGTCACTGACAAAGCGGGCAACGTGGTAGCCACGACCGACAGCGGCGACACCAAGGCAGTGCTGGACGTTAAGAACGTGCACCGCTGGCACGGCCGCCGCGATCCGTATCTGTACACCGCGACCGTCGAGCTGGTCGAGGGTGATACCGTGCTGGATACGGTGTCCTCCCGCTTCGGTTGCCGTACCTTCGAGATCGATCCCCAAAACGGCTTTATTCTCAACGGCGAGGAGTATCCGCTGCGCGGTGTGTCCCGCCATCAGGATCGCTGGGGCTTCGGTAACGCGCTGTTGCCTGAGCATCACCGCGAAGATATCGACCTGATCTGCGAGGTGGGCGCGACCACCATTCGTCTGGCTCACTATCAGCACGATCAGTATTTCTACGATCTGTGTGACGAGCGCGGTCTGGTCATCTGGGCGGAGATCCCGTATATCTCCAAGCATATGCCGAACGGTCGTGAGAACACCATCTCCCAGATGAAGGAGCTTATTACCCAGAACTACAACCATCCGTGTATCGTGGTGTGGGGTCTGTCCAACGAGATCACGATGAACGGCGATGCCGAGCCGGATCTTTTGGATAACCACCGTGTGCTGAACGATCTGGTGCACGAGATGGATGCGACCCGTAAGACCACGATGGCCTGCCTGACGATGTGCCCGATGGAAAGTCCCATTCTCCAGATTCCGGATGTGGTGTCCTACAACCACTACTTCGGCTGGTACGGCGGCGAAACGGATATGAACGGCCCGTGGTTCGATAAGTTTCACGAGATGCATCCCGACGTCCCGATCGGTTGCTCCGAGTACGGCTGCGAGGCGCTGAACTGGCATACCTCCAAGCCGATGCAGGGTGACTATACCGAGGAATATCAAGCGTACTATCACGAGGAGCTTATCAAGCAGTTCTTCACCCGCAAGTATATGTGGGCGACTCACGTGTGGAATATGTTTGACTTCGGTGCCGATGCCCGCAGCGAGGGCGGCGAGAACGGCCAGAACCACAAGGGCCTGGTCACCATCGACCGTAAGTATAAGAAGGACGCGTTCTATGCCTACAAGGCGTGGTTGTCCGATGATCCGTTCGTGCACATCTGCGGTAAGCGCTACGTGGATCGCGTGGAGGATATGACCAAGATCACCGTGTACTCCAACCTGCCGGAGGTCGAGCTGTTTGCGAACGGCGTCAGTCTCGGCAAGCAGGCGAGCGCGGAGCACTTCTTCTACTTCGACGTGCCGAACGCGGGCGAGACCGTGCTGACGGCCGTGGCCGGCGAGTATAAGGACGAGAGCCGCATCCGCAAGGTCGCAGAGTTCAACGAGGCGTACCGCTTAAAGGAAAAGGGCACCGTGCTCAACTGGTTTGATATCACCGAGCGTGAGGGTTATTTCTCGCTGAACGATAAGCTTGGCGACATTATGGCCACGACACAGGGTAAGCTGCTGTTTATGGGGATGTTCGCCAAGCTGATGGGCGGTATGAAGGGCAAAAAGGCCGCCGGCTTTGAGCTGAGCCCCGATATGATGCAGATGATGGGCAGCTTCACCGTGCTGCGTCTGACCGGTCTTATCAGTATGATGGATATCCACTTCACCAAGGAGGAGCTCCTTGACCTGAACGCGAAACTGAATAAGATCAAGAAAAAGGGTTAAACCGCAGAGAGAACAAGGCCGCCGGTGATCGCAGGATCGTCGGCGGTTTTTCTTGCTTTTTGCACGGTACCGTTTTATAATAAGCTGTGGGGGGATGTTTGTGACAACGGCTGAGACCATTCGCTCATTGAAGCTGTATCTGTTTGATATGGACGGCACCCTGTATCTGGGTGACCGGCTGTTTGATTTTACCAAAGGGCTGCTCGCCTGCATTCGCGAGCAGGGCGCGCGGTATCTGTTTATGACGAATAATTCCTCGAAAAGCGTAGAGGCGTACGTTCAAAAGCTGGCAAAGCTCGGTATCGCGGCCACGGAAGAGGATTTTATCACCTCGTCGCAGGCGACTATCCATTACCTGCGTCAGCATCATCCGAACGCGGTGCTGTACGTCTGCGGTACGCAGTCGCTCATTCGTGAGCTGGAGCAGGCCGGCTTTGCCGTGACGCAGGACTTGGATCAGGTCGATTGCATCGTGATGGGCAACGATAACGAGCTTACCTTCCGCAAGCTGGAGAATGTGTGCAAGCTGCTGTTGTTGCACGAGGTGGAGTATATCGCCACCAACCCCGATTATGTGTGCCCCACGGAATTTGGCAGTGTGCCGGATTGCGGCAGTGTGTGCGATATGATCTATAACTGCACCGGCCGTCGCCCGATATTTATCGGCAAGCCGGAGCCGCTGATGCCGCTCTTAGGTATGGAGATGGCGGGCGCCGCGCCGCAGGAGACTGCGGTAGTGGGTGACCGCATTTACACCGACGTTAAGAGCGGTATCAACGCCGGCACGGTGAGTATTCTGGTGATGAGCGGCGAGACCACTCAGCAGATTTTGAAGGACTCACCCGATAAGCCGGATATGGTACTGGAAAGCGGTGCGGATATCCTTCGCGCCCTGAACGGGGAGGACGTATAAGAGACGATCTGACCGCCGGGTTCACCGGTTGCGCGTGCGGCCGTGGCCATGCGCGTCCTATTCAATACGTCCGCATCGGTGCCGGTGCGCTGAACGCGTTGACCGACGTATGCGCCGACTGTCACTGTATATTGCGGGTGTGGTTTGTCGCACAGGTACGCTGACGCTCCTTTGACGACAGCGGCGTGGAGGTCGCTTTGCAGAAGGTGAGCTCGGCGACAGAGATTGCGGACATCGCGTCTATCCCCGATATGCTGAGCAACGGTACCGTTGTGTCGGAAGGGAAGAGCTCGAAAACCATTTCTGCGGATGGCACATTTGCTTTGGACAGTATGCGGCTGAAGCAGTATTCCGGGAACCGTGTGACAATTCCTATTTGGGTGAACTGGCAAAGGCGAATGCCACTGCGGTGCCTGCCTCTGCTGACGTTTTTCTTGCAACCGGCGGCGAAACGGGGTATACTGGTGACGGAGATAGAGGAACGCGGACCTCGTTAAGTGTCGAAAATTCTGTGGATTACGCTGCGCTGGACAAATACGACAGCCGAACCTATGCAAACCATGGATGGGTGGCGGTCAACCGGGTGTTGTCCGGCACGGGGCTGAAACGACTGTACAGTCAGTTTTCGCAGTTGAAGAACAACCGTCATCGTTTTCCAACTACACCGTCGGGTGAAACGCTGTTGGTGGTGGGGATCATTCGCCGCTTTCAGGGCACGCCCGCCGAGATCGAACTGAAACGCCTGGAGAGAATGTTCACCGCCGCGGTGGAGAAAACACAGACGACCGAGGGCGAAAAGAAATTTAGTATTCAGCAGGATCTTATGGTGATAACGTTGTAGTGATAGGGAATGGGCAGAATATTTTTTGGGGCGCTGATGAATCGGATTATCCCAAGATTGCACGAGCCTAACCAGATTTATTGTGGATGGGCAAGTTTTTGAGGGGATTATCGATATTGGCCTAAACGGAAATAAGCAAACGTTCTATGGGATGACAAATATAAAAAGAGTTACCTCGGATATCGGAAGATACTCCAACCTTTTGTTGGGCTATAACTCCGATGCTGTTACGTTAGATGGGATTCGTCATATAGCAGAAACGCCACTCGGTGTCGATGCTCAGTCTATGCCGAATGGCGAAAAAATTTCGTCGGAACGGACGCAGATTTTGAGGCGGGGTTGAATCGTTTGGTAGAGCGATACGGACGATACTCACAGGGAGCAACGCAGAACGCGACGTAGCGATACTCGCACGGTGACGGAGCTGAGCGTGGGTATCTGTCTGGACAATACCCACGCCGGACAAGCGTTGCAGGCTTCTACACTCATCAAAAAGCCACGCCGGAGAGCAAGGTCTACCCACTGCAAAAGCTGGGGGATCGCCTGAACGTTGGCAACGACAAGAAGCACAAAGAAGGCGGCGGTTTGGGACGCGACAGACGGTATCTGAAAGCGTATTCGGGAAGCACAGAAACGGGGGAGTGCATCAGTCTGTCACATCGAGGCGCTTCAAAGAGAACGGAATGCTGTCGATGGCTCCCTCTACCTGCCCGAGACGGCGGTGCAGAACATCCTGGTACAAACGATGCCCGAAGGAGTAGGGCATATCTTCCATGATGCGCTGGTGATGATAGCACAACTTTTCGGGATACAGTCCAGACTCTGTTACTCTTCTATTAAATATTCGCGGACTTGTTCTAAAATACGCAGACTGAGCGTGACCGTCATTTTGAGGCCCTCGGCCACGTATTCCTCGGATTCCACAGCGCCCTCGCGGCGGCACAGCCCCGCCAATGCGCCTTTGTCAAACGGAAACAGCAGCGATATGCGGCGGCGGTCGGGCGGCAGTGCGGCGGTCACACGCTCCAGCAATTGCTCAATACCGCGGCCGGTGATGGCACTGATGCACAGCGGGGCACTGCCGTCCGGCTCCAACGCGGGCAGGGCAGCGGGACGGTCGCACTTGTTGAACACCGTCAGCACCGGGCGGTCGCCGCGACCGAGCTGCATCAGCAGATCGCGCGTCACGGCAAGATGCTCCGCCGCTTCCGGGCTGGAGATATCACACAAATTTAAAATCACATCCGCTTCGGCGGCCTCCTCCAGCGTGGAGCGGAACGCATCCACCAGATGATGGGGAAGACGGCGCACCAGACCGACGGTGTCGATCAATAGTACGGTACGGCCGTCCGGCAGCTTCAGTGCGCGGGCGGTGGTGTCCAGCGTGGCGAACAGCTTATTCTCAGCCAGTACACCGGCGGAGGTGAGGCGATTCATCAGCGTGGATTTGCCGGCGTTGGTATAACCGACGATGGCGACGGTCTGCACGCTGTCCTTTTTGCGGCGTTCACGGCGCAGCACGCGCTGTTGCTCCACCGCTTGTAATTGCTGACGCAGGGCTTGGATGCGGCGGCGAATGTGCCGACGGTCGCTTTCCAGCTTGGTCTCACCGGGACCGCGCGTGCCGATACCTCCGCCCAGACGCGACAGCGCGGTGCCCTGTCCGGCTAGCCGCGGCAGCATATACTGTAGCTGCGCGAGCTCCACCTGCAGGCGACCCTCGGCCGAGCGTGCGCGCCCGGCAAAGATATCCAGGATCAGCATCGTGCGATCCACCACGCGGCAGGGAAGACGGTCCTCCAGATTGCGCTGCTGAGTAGCAGTCAGCTCACGGTCAAAGATCACAAGGTCAGCTTCGTTGGCCGCGGCCAGCTCCGCCAGTTCTTCCACGCGGCCGCCGCCCAGACAGGTCGCCTTATCCGGCGAGTCACGCTTCTGCACCAAGCGGCCGAGCGTGTCGGCACCGGCGGTGTCGGCCAGCTCTTCCAATTCGTCCAGTGAGGCTTCTACGTCAAATTCGCCGGTGTCAATGGAAACCAAAAACGCGCGTTCACGTTCTTCGGTTTGCTGTTCAAGGCTTTCAACAGTCACACGAACACCCTCCTTCTCACTTTTTTGATAAGTATAGCAGACAAAAATACCCCTTGTCCATAGCGTATGGTGAAAACTCGAAAAAATTTCATAGAATTTTAAAATTTTTGTTTTAAACCGTCGAAAAGTATGTTACAATGAAAACAAACCAAACAATCGGAGAGGAATGGGGTAAATTATGGCACAGGAAATAAGCAGTGAAAAGATCTTCACGATGCCGAATCAGGTCGCACCGCTGAGCATTATCGCGCAGCCCGGTACGGAGGAGCTGGCCGCGAAGATCAACTATTATCTGACGGATTGGGCTGCGAAGGCCGGTGTGCCGAAGGATACGTTTTTGATCGAGGCGGAGTGCCCGCGTTTTTCGTCGGGTGACGGTAAGGGTCTCATCAAGGAAAGCGTCCGCGGCGATGACTTGTTTATTCTGGTGGACGTGGGTAACTACAACGTCAAGTACAACATCTTCGGTCAGCAGAACTGTATGTCGCCGGACGATCATTTCCAGGATCTGAAGCGCATCATTCAGGCGGCCGGCGGTAAGGCTCACCGCATTAATGTCATTATGCCCATTCTGTTCGGCGGAAGACAGCACCGCCGTAACTACCGCGAGTCGCTGGACTGCGCTGTGGCTCTGCAGGAGCTGGAGCGTATGGGCGTTTCCAACGTTATCACGTTTGACGCACACGACGCGCGCGTGCAGAACGCCGTGCCGCTGATGGGCTTTGATAACATTATCCCCTCCTATCAAACGCTGAAGGCGATGTTCCGCCGCTTCCCCGATATCCGCCCCGATACCGAGCATATGATGATCGTCAGTCCCGACGAGGGTGCCATCAACCGTAATATGTTCTATGCATCCACGCTGGGCGTCAACCTCGGTATGTTCTACAAGCGCCGCGACTATGCGCACGTCGTCAACGGACGCAACCCCATCGTCGCTCACGAGTATCTGGGCGATTCGGTCGAGGGTAAGGACGTGTTTATTGCGGACGATATCATCTCCTCCGGCGAGTCGATGCTGGATATCGCCTATGAGCTGAAAAAGCGCAAGGCCAACCGCATCTTCTGCTATGCCACCTACGCGATCTTCACCAACGGTCTGCAGAAGTTCGATAAGGCGTATAAGGACGGCTTTATCTCCGGCGTCATCGGTACTAACCTGACCTATCGCACCGAGGACCTCAAGCAGCGCGAGTGGTTCTGCGAGGTGGACGTGTCCAAGTACATCGCCTACTTCATTGCCTCGCTCAATCACGATATGTCGGTCACCCGCCTCATTGATCCCCACGATAAGATCAAGCAACTGCTGGCCAGTCGAAAATAAGACGCAAGAAAGCCCCGACCACGCGGTCGGGGCTTTCTTGCTATGCGGTTTAGTCGACTACGATGAGGCAGAGCAGGCGTAGCAGCTCGCTGCCGGTGTTCTTGACACCGTGCCCCTCACCGGCGGGACAGAAGGTCGTCATACCTGCGGCGATCGGTACGATATTACCGTTATCGTTATACAGACCTGTGCCGGAGAGAAAATAGTAGGTCTCATTCTCGCCGGTATGGGTGTGGAAGGCGACCTCCTGACCGGGCTCCAGCTCGGCGATGGAAAACATCCGCGCTTTCGGATTAAAGCCCTCAAACGCGCCGAGATTGTTGTGGGTCAGGATCAGCGTACCGTCGGGAGCAAGCTCCTGACGCTTGGGGAGTTCTGCATACGTTCTTACCATAGTTATCACCTCATAATGTAATTTCGGCCTTCAGACCGAGCTGTTCGGCGTAGGAATCCAGCAGGGGCAGTACCTCGCCGACAATAAACTCTTCCGTTTGCTCCGGGGCCCGACCGACGTAGCGGGAGGGCTCCAGCGCTTCTTCCAGCTCCGCCAGTGTCATACCGAACGCCGGGTCGGCGGCGATACGCTCCAGCAGATCGTTGACACCGTCGCCCTGCTTGATGCGGTAGGCGGCATCCATCGAATGGGTGCGGATGCGTTCATGAAGCTCCTGACGGTCACCGCCGTGCTTGACGCAATCCATCATAATATTCTCTGTCGCCATAAACGGTAGCTCGCGGCGCAGATCGCGGTCAATGACGGCGGTGTTTACCACCAGACCGTCGGCCACGTTCAGCATCAGCGACAGGATCGCATCCGCCGCGAGGAAGCCCTCGGCCACGCTGATGCGCTTGTTGGCACTGTCGTCCAGTGTGCGCTCCAGCCACTGTGTGGATGCGGTGAGGGCGGGGTTCAGGGAATCGGTGATGAGGTAGCGGCTCAGTGCGGCGATACGCTCGCTGCGCATCGGATTGCGCTTATACGCCATCGCCGAAGAGCCGATCTGGCTTTTCTCAAACGGCTCTTCCACTTCTTTGAGATGCTGTAGCAGACGGATGTCGCCGGAGAACTTGGCGGCGGTCTGTGCGATGCCGGACAGCGTGGCGAGCATCATCGCATCAATTTTACGGGAATAGGTCTGTCCCGACACGGCAAAGCAACCGTTGTAGCCCATCTTTTCCGCGATCTTATGATCCAGCAGACGGCATTTTTCGTGGTTGCCCTCAAACAGCTCCAAAAAGCTCGCCTGCGTGCCGGTGGTGCCTTTAGAGCCGAGCAGCCGTGCGCCGGACAGACGGTATTCTACCTCGTTAAGATCCAGTAACAGCTCCTGGATCCACAGCGTGGCGCGCTTGCCCACGGTGGTGGGCTGCGCGGGCTGGAAATGGGTGAAGCCCAAGGTGGGGGTGGAGCGGTACTCCATCGCAAAGCGGGCAAGCACGTCGATGACGTTGACCAGCTTTTTGCGGATGAGCCGCATCGCATCGTATAGAATGATGAGATCGGTGTTATCGCCCACATAGCAGCTGGTGGCACCCAGATGGATGATGCCCTTGGCATTCGGGCATTGCAGGCCGTAGGCGTACACATGCGACATCACATCGTGACGAACAACCTTCTCGCGCGCCTCGGCATCGGCGTAGTTGATATCGTCTGCGTGGGAGCGCAGCTCGGCGATCTGCGCGTCGGTAATGGGAAGTCCCAACTCCTGCTCAGCCTCGGCCAGCGCGATCCACAGTCTCCGCCACGTGCGGAATTTGTTATCCTGCGAAAACAAAAACTGCATTTCTTTGCTGGCATAGCGGGAGGAAAACGGAGTTTGATAACGGTCGTACATAGTAACTCCTCCTTTAATGTTTCTATTGTAGCTGTTTTTTCGTTAAAACGCAAGAGCCTATTTGCATATTTCCTGCAAAGTCGGCGTAAGGTGGTAGCGAATGGAGGGGCAACTATGAAACGGTTTAACAGACTATTGGCACTCATTCTGTGCGGGACACTGCTATTGGCTAATCCCGTGGGGGCGGCGACCATCATTACGGATACGGAATCCGGTGACACCGCTGCCGAGCTGATGGCACTCACGACTCCGGCGGTGTTTGAGGAGGCACTGCCTGTAGCGACAACGCCGTCGGCTCTGGAGATAGGGGGTAAATCGGCTGTGCTGATGGACTTGGCCTCCGGTACGGTGCTGTATGAAAAGAACGCGCACGAGCAGCTGCCCATCGCGTCGGTGACGAAAATTATGACGCTGCTGCTGGTGATGGAGGCATTGGACAACGGAACGATCACGCTGGAGGATCAGGTGACGTGCTCGCCGGAGGCCGCATCGATGGGCGGCTCGCAGATCTGGCTGGAGACGGGTGAAATTATGTCGGTGCACGATCTCGTCAAGGCGGCGGCGGTGGTATCCGCCAACGACGCGTGCGCGGCGCTGGCAGAGCATATATCCGGTTCTATCGAGAGCTTCGTGCAGGAGATGAACACCCGTGCAGCGGAGCTCGGGATGAACGATACGCAGTTTTTGGATTGCAGCGGCCTCAACGATGAGGCACATTCCAGTGCGTACGACGTGGCACTGATGTCACGCGAGCTGATGAAGCATCCGCTCATCAAGCAGTACACGACCATATGGATGGATACGCTGCGCGGCGGGCAGTCGCAGCTCGTCAACACCAATAAGCTGATACGGTTTTATCAGGGCGCTACGGGGCTGAAAACGGGCACGACATCCACGGCGGGACACAATCTGGCGGCCACCGCCGAGCGGAACGGCTTGGGGCTGGTGGCGGTTATCCTCGGCTGCACCACCACAGACGAACGCTTCGGCGGCGCACGGCGGATGCTGGATCACGGCTTTGCACAGTACAGTTTGTATACCCCGCAGCTTGACCCGTCGCTGCTGGCTCCCGTTCCCGTGCTGCGCGGGGTGGAAACGGAGGTAGCGGTCGGCACGGGGGAGCTGCAGCCGTTACTGGTGAAAAAGGGTGACGAGAAGGCCATCACGTGCACGGTCGAGCTGGCCGAGGATCTGGAGGCGCCTGTGGAGGCGGGGCAGATCGTAGGTACTGTGCGCCTGACGAAGGACGGAGAGGAGCTGGCCGCCTATCCCATCTGCGCTGAAGCGGCGGTGAAACGGATGGATTTCGGCACCTCGCTGAGCCGATTGTTGCGGGCGATATGTGCATAAAGGCAGTGCGGGGTACTGTTTCGACCCGAATTTACAAAATGTTTGGTAAAAACCTACAAAAAATTCACAATTTGCGGTTGCAATCGACGCGGCGATATAGTAAAATAGAAGCAAGAAAATAAACGGAGGAACAAGCATGGCAACCTCATTGGATATTCGTCACTTGGAAGGCTTTGTGCGTGAGCACGAGCTTGCGGGGATGCAGGCGCAGGTCACCGCCGCACACGAGCTGCTGCACAGCGGTATCGGCGCGGGAAACGACTTCCTCGGTTGGCTGACCTTGCCTACGGATTACGATAAGGAAGAATTCGTCCGTATTCAGGCGGCAGCGGAGCGCATCAAGCGGGATACCGATATCTTTATCGCCATCGGTATCGGCGGCTCGTATCTGGGTGCACGTGCGGTCGTTGAGTTTCTGAAGTCCCCTTTATACAACAATTTAAAGAAGGACACACCGGACGTTTACTTTGCAGGAAACAACATCAGTGCCTCGGCATTGAGCGAGCTGCTGAGTCTGTGCGAGGGCAAGCGCGTATCCATCAACGTCATTTCCAAGTCCGGCACCACCACGGAGCCCGCTATCGCGTTCCGTGTGTTCCGTGACTATCTGGAAAAAACGGTCGGTGCAGAGGAGGCTCGCCGCCGCATCTACGTGACGACGGATAAGGCGCGCGGCACGTTGAAAGGTCTGGCTGACCGCGAAGGGTATGAGACCTTTGTGGTGCCGGACGACGTGGGCGGTCGTTTCTCGGTGCTCACGGCGGTGGGGCTGTTGCCCATCGCCGTGGCGGGCTGTGATATCGCCGCGCTGATGGCGGGTGCCGCCGAAGCGCAGGCTGCGCTGGTCGATCCGTCGCTGGAAACGAACGATTGCTACCGCTACGCCGCGCTACGCAACATCCTGCTGCGCAAGGGTCGTGCAGTGGAGCTGATGGTCAGCTACGAGCCGCGGTTTGCGATGATGTCGGAATGGTGGAAGCAGTTGTACGGCGAAAGCGAGGGTAAGGACGGTAAGGGCTTGTTCCCAGCCTCGGTGGTGTTCTCTACGGATCTGCATTCACTGGGTCAGTTCGTGCAGGATGGTTCCAATATTTTGACGGAGACGGTGGTGCTTATCGACTCGTCGCCCGTAGAGGTTGTGATCCAAGAGGATCCCGAAAACGTGGACGGTCTGAACTTCCTGACCGGCCGCACGATGGAGGAGATCAACCGAAAGGCGTATGAAGGCACGGTGCTTGCGCATACTGACGGCGGCACGCCGAATATGGTGTTGCACGTTCCCTCTGTGTGCGAAAGGGAACTCGGTTATCTTCTGTATTTCTTTGAAAAAGCGTGTGCGATCTCGGGATATATGCTGGGCGTCAATCCGTTTGACCAGCCCGGCGTGGAGGCGTACAAGAAGAATATGTTTGCTCTGCTGGGGAAGCCCGGGTATGAGGAGCGGAAAGCGGTGCTGGAGCAGCGCTTGGGACGATAAGGCAGTTGCCGCCGCAAGGCGGTGAATATAGACTGGGAGGAATGAAAATGATTACGTTGATTTTGGGGAAAAAGGGTTCGGGCAAGACGAAGAAGTTGCTGGATCTGTGTAGCCAGGCTGTCGCGCAGAGCAAGGGCAATGTGGTCTTCATCGAAAAGGATACGACCTTGACCTACAATCTGAGTCATAAGGTGCGTCTGGTGGCGGCGGATGAGTACGCTGTCCGCGGTTTTGAGAGCTTTTACGGCTATATCGCCGGTATGTGCGCCGGTAACTACGATATTACCGATATCTTCGTGGATTCCACGTTGAAGATCGGCGGCGGTGTGGAAGGCCTGCTCCCGTTCGTGGAGAAGCTGAAGAAGCTGAGCGATATGGCAGATACCAATGTGGTGCTGTCCGTGTCGGCGGATCCTGCTGAGATCCCCGCTGAGATTGCCGATCTTGCGAAGGAACTCTAACGCTCTGTAAGCCTTATGCGGAGCGCCGGAGACGGCGCTCCGCCCGTTTGTCGGGAACGGGACGAGCCGTTATGTAAATTTTTTGTCAAGGTTTGCGGTTTTCGCAAAAAAATGGTTGACAAAAAGGGCTTGTCCCGATATAATATTTTGCGTGGCTATTGAGGTGAAATATGCTTCTGGAACTCAAGTCCCTGTTTTTAGGTGAAACAGAAAGTCTACCGATCGACTGTGCAATGGAGCTTTCCCACGTGGAATGGAACGGGCAGTACCCGTTTCGCGACGTGACGGTCAAAGGGCAGATTAGGCTATCCGCAGACGTGGTAACGTTGCGGGCAACGGTTCAGTACCGCTACGTTGGTGCGTGCGACCGCTGTACGTGTGAGATTGACCGTATGCAGCAGATGCAAATGGAGCATATTCTTGTGGTTTCCCTCAATCACGAGGACAATGACAGCTTCGTCCTGTTAGAGAACTATCAGCTTCCGCTGGATGCTTTGGTGGAGGAGGATCTCATTCTGGACCAGCCGTCGAAGGTGCTGTGTAGCGAAGAGTGCCGGGGTCTTTGCCCGATGTGCGGTAAGGATCTGAACGAGGGGCTCTGCGGTTGCCGTCGTGAGACGGTGGATCCACGGCTCGCAGCATTGCAGCAGTTGCTGGATTAGTTTTGATTATGTTAAGGAGGTGCTGACGATGGCGGTACCGAAGAGAAAAAGCTCCAAGGCACGTCGTGACAAGAGACGCAACAATGTTTGGAAGACAGTGGCTCCCGAACTGGTGAAGTGCCCGCAGTGCGGCGATTACAAACGCCCGCACCGTCTTTGCGGAACTTGCGGCTATTACAACGGCAGACAAATCGTCAAGGTTGAGGAGTAAGAAGACCCACCGGTCCCGAATGCCCCAATCGAGGAAGAATAGAGGGTGCGTCCCGGTCGGGTCGCACCCTTTGTTTTTGGAGGAACGCGTGTTATGGCGGTAACGATCACAGCGGTAGAGCCCGGAAGCCCGGCCGATAAAAAGAACATTCTCGCCGGCGATCGGCTGGTATCCGTTAACGGGCAGCCCATCGTCGATGTGCTGGATTACCGCTTTTATCTGACCGAGGAGCGGCTGATACTGGAGCTGGAGACTCCTAAGGGGAAACGCACCGTGCGGTTGCGCAAGCCGGAATACGAGGATATCGGTCTGGAATTTGAAACGTATCTGATGGATCGGCAGCACACCTGCCGCAATCAATGCGTATTTTGTTTTATCGACCAGATGCCTCCCGGTATGCGGGAAAGCCTGTATTTTAAGGACGATGACAGCCGTTTGTCGTTTCTGTTCGGCAACTATATCACGCTGACAAATCTGTCGCAGCACGAGATCGACCGTATTCTGGCACTGCATATCAGTCCCATCAATATATCGGTGCACACCACCAATCCGGAGTTGCGTTGCCGGATGATGAACAATCGGTTTGCGGGGAATACGCTGGCACTGTTACAGCGATTTGCCGACGCGGGCATCCATATGTGCTGCCAACTAGTGCTCTGTCCCGGCTGGAATGATGGCGAGGAGCTTGCCCGCAGTATGCGCGAGCTGGCGGCACTGGCTCCGGCGGTGGAAAGCGTAGCTGTGGTTCCTGTGGGACTGACAAAATACCGCGACGGTCTGACCCCGTTGCGCCCGTTTACCGCCGAGGAAGCGGCTGCGGTGCTGGAGGCCGTGGAGGACTTCGGCGCAAAGTGCTTGGAAACCGTGGGATCACGCGTGGTGTACCCGGCGGATGAATGGTATATCAAGGCGGGGAGACCCATCCCCGATGCGGCGTTTTATGAGGAAATGTCCCAGCTGGAAAACGGCGTAGGGATGACAGCACTGCTACGCTCGCAATTTGCGGAGGCAATGGAACAGTGCGAGAAGGAAACCGCCGTCAGCACTGATACGGTGTTGGCTACCGGCGTGGCATCGGCTGCCATTCTGGAGGACTTGGTGCAGCAGGCGAGGATGCGTTTCCCAGAGCTGAAGGTGCGCGTGCAAGCGATCCGCAACGACTTTTTCGGAGAGACTATTACGGTGGCCGGTCTGGTGACCGGCAGCGATCTGAAGGCGCAGCTCAGCGGGGTCTCCTGCGAGCGTGTGCTGATCCCGGACGTGATGTTGCGGCACGAGCAGGATCGTTTTTTGGACGATATGACACCGGAGGAGTTGCAGGAGGCACTGGGCGTTACGGTGCAGGTCATTGCAGCGGACGGTTACGCGCTGTTGGATGCATTAAGAGGTGAGTAAATATGGCAAAGCCCATTGTGGCGGTGGTCGGCCGCCCGAATGTGGGTAAATCCACGTTATTTAATAAGTTGATCGGCAAGCGGTTGTCCATCGTCAAGGATACGCCAGGCGTTACGCGGGATCGCATTTTGGCGCCCTGCGAATGGCGCGGGCGCACGTTCCTGATGGTGGATACCGGCGGTATCGAGCCGCATTCGGATGATATTATTCTGTCCCAGATGCGGCGTCAGGCACAGTTGGCCATTGAACAGGCGGACGTGATCGTGCTGGTCACCGATTTGCAGGCCGGTGTGACGGCGAACGATGCCGACGTGGCGGTGATGCTGCAAAAAAGCGGCAAGCCGGTGGTGTTGTGTGTCAACAAGTGCGACCGTATCGGTGCGCCGCCGCCGGAGTTCTATGAGTTTTATAATTTGGGGTTGGGTGACCCGATCGGCGTGTCCTCTCTGCACGGCACCGGCACCGGTGACCTGCTGGACGCGGTGTTTGAGCATTTCCCGCCCGAGGACGAGGATGAGGTCGAGGATGATATCGTCAAGGTGGCGATCATCGGCAAGCCCAACGCCGGTAAATCCTCACTGGTGAATAAGCTGGCGGGGCAGGAGCGGAGCATCGTGTCGGATATCGCGGGTACCACTCGTGATGCTATTGATACCGAGATCACCACCACGCACGGCAGGTTTTTGCTGATCGATACGGCGGGTCTGCGCCGCCGCAGCCGCGTGGACGATGCGATCGAGAAGTACAGCATCATCCGTGCGGAAATGGCGGTGGAGCGGGCGGACGTGTGCGTCATCCTTATCGACGGTACCGAGGGCTTTACCGAGCAGGACAGCAAGGTGGCCGGTATCGCGCACGAAAAGGGAAAGGCGTGTATTATCGCCGTCAACAAGTGGGACGCGGTGGAGAAAAACGACCGTACTATGACACTCACCCGTAAAAAGCTGGAAAACGATTTCAGCTTTATGGCGTACGCGCCGTTTATCTTCATTTCGGCCAAGACCGGTCAACGGTTAGACCGTTTGTTGGAGCTTATTACTTACGTCAACGGGCAGAATGCGATGCGCGTGTCCACCGGTGCGCTGAATGATGTACTGGCGCAGGCGACAGCGCGTGTGCAGCCCCCGACGGACAGAGGTCGCCGTTTAAAGATCTATTATGTGACGCAGCCGTCCACGCGACCGCCCACGTTTGTGTTTTTTGTCAATCGCGCGGATCTGTTCCATTTTTCCTATCAGCGGTATCTGGAAAATCAGCTGCGTGAAACGTTTGGTCTGGAAGGTACGCCGCTGCGGTTTATTATTCGGGAGCGCGGAGACAACAGTGGTAGATAAGAGCGATAGATAAGGAGTTTGCTCGTATGTTTTCGTTTTTACAAAACAGTTGGCTGGCGTTGCTGCTGGCGGCTGCCGTGGCGTATCTGCTGGGCAGTGTGAATTTTGCCATCATCATCACCCGGCTCTTTTCCGGTAAGGATATCCGCTCGTTTGGCAGCGGCAACGCGGGTGCGACGAATGTCCTGCGCTCGCAGGGCAAGCTGCCCGCTGCGCTGACGTTTATTGGTGACCTGCTTAAGAGTATGCTGTCGGTGTACGTCGGCGGCTTGCTGTTACAGCATATCCAGCTGTCGCCCGCCGAGGTGGGGGAGCTGGAGTTGCTGATGTACGACCCGCAGAATTTAGGGCTGGTCGGTGCGTATCTGGCGGGTGTGCTGTGCATTCTCGGCCATATGTACCCGGTGTTTTTCGGCTTCCGCGGCGGTAAAGGCGTGATGACCACGTTCGGTATGACTTTGCTGCTGGATTGGCGAACGGCACTCATTATGCTGGTCATCTTTATCATCGTGGTGCTCATCACCCGTATGGTGTCGCTCGGCTCTATCATTGCGGGTATCTTTATGCCGTTTCTGACGTATGGGATGCGCGTCTGGGTGTACGGCCAGCAATGGGAGACTGCGTTGTTCTGCGCCGTGGTGGCGGTGCTGATCGCGGCGATCGTCATCGTCAAACACCGTGAGAACATCAAGCGCATCCTGAACGGTACTGAGAGCCGACTTGGGAGGAAGAGCTGAGATGGCGCGGGTGGTCGTATTGGGCTCCGGAGGCTGGGGGACCGCATTGGCGGTCACGGCCGACCGACATGGGCACAGCGTATCGCTGTGGTCGCCCTTTGAAACGGAAGTTGAGGATATCCGTCGCCACGGTGAACACAAAAAGCTGTTGCCGGGCATTGCCGTGCCGCCGAGTATTACGCTGACGACGGATATCTCCTGTGCAATGGATGCTGACCTGACCGTGATGGCGGTACCGTCGTTTGCTATCGCTTCCACTGCAGCATCGCTGCGGCCGTATTTACGCCCCGATGCTATCGTGGTGAACGCGGGCAAGGGCTTGGAGGAAGGTACCTATCGGAGGTTTACCGAGGTGATCGAGGCTGAGTTGCCCGGTATCACAGCGGTGGCACTGTCCGGTCCGTCCCACGCGGAAGAGGTCGGGCGCGGTATTCCCACACTGGTGGTGAGTGCCTCGCGCGACGGCGAGGCGGCGAAGACCGTGCAGGATATTTTAATGAATCCCACACTGCGTATTTATACCAGCGAGGACGTCGTCGGTGTCGAGCTGGGCGGTGCGCTGAAAAACGTCATCGCGCTCGCGGCCGGTATCTGTGACGGTCTGTCAATGGGGGATAACACCCGCGCGGCGCTGATGACCCGCGGTCTGGCGGAGATCGCACGTCTGGGAGTGCGTTTGGGTGCCAAAGCGGGCACCTTTGCGGGGCTGTCGGGTATAGGCGACCTTATCGTGACCTGCAGCAGTATGCATTCGCGCAACCGCCGTGCCGGTATTTTGATCGGACAGGGTGTGCCGCCTGCCGAAGCGGTGCAGACCGTCGGTACTGTCGAGGGCTACCTGGTGGCGCAGACGGCGTATCGGCTTGCACAAAAGGTCGATGTGGAAGCGCCACTGTTGAAGACATGCTACCGCATCTGCTATGAAAGCTACCCGCCCGCCGAAGCGGTGCGTTCGCTGATGGAACGCCCCGGCCGCTCGGAGGATGAGGATTGCTGGTTATAACAAATTATAGCAACTTACTTGCTTTTTTCAGCAGATGTGATATAATAGACCTGCCGGATAGGACAGTGTTTCATTTATAAGGAGGAAGCTATGAAGATTTTAATGATCGGTGCGCATCAGGATGATAATGAATTTCGTTGCGGCGGATTTGCTTATAAGCTGGTGAAAAAGGGGCACGAGGTTCGTTTTTTAAGTATGTGTAACGGCTGCGGCGGTCATCATATTATGACGTCGGCCGAAACCGTTGCCAGACGCGCAAAGGAATCTGCGGCGGTTGCTGAGCTGCTGGGTGTTACTTATGATGTTTGGGAGGATCAGAACGATTGTGCGATCGTAGCCGATCTGGAAACGCGTCGCCGATTGATCCGCTATATCCGCCGGTATTCTCCGGATATTATCATTGCTCACAGAAACAACGACTATCACGCGGATCATCGTGCTTCGGGGCAACTGGTAATGGATGCTTCCTATATGCTCATTGTGCCGCACGAATGTCCCGATGTACCGGCAATGAGAAAAACCCCGGTTATTATGTATAATGAGGATAGCTTTAAGGATCCTGATTTTCGCGGCGATCTGGTGATCGATATCGACGATGCGATTGAGACCAAGCTGCGTATGGCTCACCTTAACGTGTCTCAGGTCTACGAATGGCTTGCGTATACTCGTGATGAGGCTGTTCCCGAAACCGACGCGGAGCGCTTTGAATGGCTCAAGGGGATGGATCTCTCACGCGAGTATTCGGATGAGGAGATTATGTCGATGTATTTGAGCCGCGGTGTGCGATTTGCAAGACCTGCGGCGCGATTCCGTGATAAGCTCATTGAGGAATACGGTGCCGAGCGCGGCGCAAAGATCCGTTTTGCCGAAGCGTTTCAGGTCTGCGAATACGGCTCGGAATTGACGGAAGAGCTTAAAAACGAGCTTCTTTCACTGTAACATCCTAAAAAAATGTGTGCGGGAATAACGAGTACCGCTGTCAGCAGTCGGAGCGATCCGGCTGCTTTTTTTGCAGAAAAGATATGTACATTAGAGGTAGGTGCGACCGTCATAGAGGACGATCTGCCGGTTGAATGACAGTCACGGCTAATGAGTAATACAAGACCCCCGCCCTGTCACCCGGGCGGGGGTCCTGTGATTGTGGGAGATGGTTTGTGCGGATTCCGGTGGGTGGGATTTATTGCTTCCCGATCATATAATTCACAAACTGCTGAGCGGTGCGGCCGGAGATGCCGCCGTGGCGCAGCTCCCACTTGTTGGCTTCCTGCATCAGCTCATCCTCGGGGATGGTGATGCCGCCGCGCTCGGCGAGGCTGACCACGATATCCCGGAACTCGCTGCGCGAGGGGCGGGTGTACAGAATGGACACGCCGAAGCGGTTGGCGAGCGACAGCTTTTCCTCCATACTGTCGGAGCGGTGGATATCCTGCTCGTATTCCATATCGTTGCGATCCTTCCACGTTTCCTTGACGAGGTGCCGACGGTTGGACGTAGCGTAAATGAGGATGTTATCTGGCCGCGTTTCCACGCCGCCCTCAATGACCGCCTTGAGGAACTTGTAGTCCACCTCGAACTCCTCAAACGACAGATCGTCCATATAAATGACGAATTTGTAGTTGCGGTTTTTGATCCTCGCAATGATATCCGACAGATGCTTGAATTGGTGCTTGTACACCTCGATCATCCGTAGACCCTGATCGTAAAACTCGTTGACGATGGCCTTGATGCTGGTAGATTTACCAGTGCCGCTGTCGCCGTACAGCAACACGTTGTTCGCCTTGCGACCTTCCACAAACGCGCGGGTATTGGCGACCAGCTCCGCCTTCTGGCTTTCGTAGCCTACCAGATGCTCCAGCCGCACACTGTCCATATGCGCGATGGGCTGAAAGACCACCTGATCGTTTTCGTCGGTGATAATGCGGAACGCCTTGTTGAGACCGAACGAGCCGACACCGTAATCGCGGTAAAAATCCGTCACCGCTGCAAAAAACGCGTTCTCATCCGCCGCAGTGCCCAGCTTTTCGCTGAGGATCAGCAGCTTTTCGCTGACGTTTTTGTTATACAGATGCTCCGGCTTGGCGATGGCGTTGTAGTGGAGCAGCTGCGTGAATACATCCGTACCCAGGGCCGTTTCCAACGGGTCGAAGTCGTAGTGAAACAGCGCGCGGAATGCCTCAAAATCGTTTTTTGCAAAGTGATTTACCGAGCCCACACCCGCGCCCACCTTTTCGCAGGTCAGGCTGAACGGGTTTTCGTTGGTGATGAGCAGGTAGGTCAGATAGCAGTGCCAGAGATTGCGGTCAAAGCCGTAATCCGTAGCCAGTACCAACAGCCGCTTGATCTGGCGGTATATACGGCCGAGCACATTGTTTTTATCATACTGCCCGCCGTCCACCTCGCGGCAGATCTCGGAAAGCTCCATCAGAATGGAGTCGCGGGGCAGATCACTGTAGATCAGCAGTTCGGAAACAAGTTTGTACATAGTATGGCCTCCTCGGGAAACATTTATCTAAGTGTAGCACACTTTCTGCGAAAAAGCAATAAATGCTTGTGGGAAAGATACGGTAAAGTGAAAACGGAAGGTTACTCGCTATGCTGAATACAAAAAATGCACCCTCGGGCACCAAAATGCCCGAGGGTGTTATTTTTGCTATCAGTCGTCGCGGCGGCGGTCATCACGGCGGCGGAAACCACCCTGGCGGGGAGCCGGACGGGACGAGCCCTGACGCGGAGCCTCCGGTTCGGGAGTCAGACCCTCGACCTGAATCAGCGCGTCGCGGCGGGACAGGTTGATACGGCCCTGCTCGTCGATCTCGGTGACCTTGACCAGCACCTCGTCACCGACGGTGACAATATCCTCGACCTTCTCCACACGCTTGACATCCAGCTTGCTGATGTGCACCAGACCCTCTTTGCCGGGGGCGATCTCAACAAACGCGCCGAACGCCATCAGGCGGGTGACGCGGCCCTTGTAGATCGCACCGATTTCGGGATCCTTGGCGATGGTCTCGATGACAGCCAGTGCCTTGTAGGCGTTTTCGCTGTTAACAGCAGAGATGAAGATGGTGCCATCCTCCTCCACGGTCACGTCACAGCAGTAGTCAGCCTGGATTTTCTGGATCACCGCACCGCCCTTGCCGATGACCTCGCGGATCTTATCCACGTCGATCTTGGTGGTGAGCATCTTGGGCGCGTAGGGCGACAGTTCCGAACGCACCTCGGGGATTGCCTTGAGCATAATCTCATCGAGGATGTACAGACGAGCCTTGTAGGTCTTCTCCAGCGCTTCCTTGATGATCTCGGGAGTCAGACCGTGCACCTTCAGATCCATCTGGATCGCGGTGATACCCTTGTGCGTACCGCCGACCTTGAAGTCCATATCGCCGAAGAAGTCTTCCAAGCCCTGAATATCGACCATCGTCATAAAGCGGTCACCCTCGGTCACCAGACCGCAGGAGATACCGGCAACGGGTGCCTTGATCGGCACACCGGCCGCCATCAGTGCCAGCGTGGAGCCGCAGATGGATGCCTGCGAGGTGGAGCCGTTGGAGGACAGCACCTCGGACACCAGACGCATCGTGTAGGGGAACTCCTCCTGCGAGGGCAGCACCGGCACGAGCGCACGCTCAGCCAGCGCACCGTGACCGATCTCACGACGGCCGGGGCCGCGGGACGGCTTGGTCTCGCCCACCGAGTAGGAGGGGAAGTTGTAGTGGTGCATATAGCGTTTCTCGGTCTCTTCATCCAGACCGTCGAGCAGCTGTGCATCGTCGGGGTTACCCAGCGTCACCGTGGTCAGCACCTGAGTCTGGCCGCGGGTGAACATACCGGAGCCGTGCACGCGAGGCAACAGATCGACCTCAGCGGCGAGCGGGCGGATCTCATCAATACCGCGACCGTCCACGCGCTTGCCGTCGTCCAGCAACCAGCGGCGCACAACGTACTTCTGCAGCTTGTAGAGGCACTCGTCGATCTTAGCGATCTCCTCGGGATACTCCTCGTCAAAGCGGGCGTGCACCGCGTCGTACACCGGGCGCAGACGCTCGTCGCGCACCAGCTTGTCGTCGGTGTCCAGCGCAACGCGGACATCCTCAATGGCGAATTCCTTGATTGCCTCGTACATCACCGGGTCGGGATCGTTGGACTGGAAGGCAAACTTCGGCTTGCCGATCTCCGCCTGAATGCCCTTGATGAACTCCACGATCTGCTGGTTGGCCTCGTGGCCTGCCATAATGCCGCCGAACATCGTCTCATTGTCGATCTCGTTGGCACCGGCCTCGATCATCGCGACCAGATCGGCGGTGGATGCCACGGTTACGTGCATTTCGGAGTGCTTTTCCTGCTCAGCAGTGGGGTTGATGACATACTCGCCATCGACCAGACCCACCACAACGCCCGAGATCGGACCATCCCACGGGATATCCGAGATGGAGATGGCGATGGACGCACCGATCATCGCCGTGGTTTCCGGCGGGCAATCGTGGTCAACGGACATCACGGTGCAGACGATGGACACATCGTTGCGCATATCCTTGGGAAACAGGGGGCGGATGGGGCGGTCGATCACGCGAGAGGTCAGGATGGCCTTCTCGCTGGGACGACCCTCACGGCGCTGGAACGAGCCGGGAATGTGACCCACGGCGTACAGCTTCTCTTCGTAGTCCACGGAAAGCGGGAAGAAATCCACGCCGTCGCGGGGCTTGGCCGACGCCGTCACATTGCACAGCACTGAGGTGTCGCCGTAGCGCACCATGCAGGAGCCGCTGGACAGCTGAGCCATTTTGCCGACTTCGACCTTCAGCGGTCGGCCGGCCAACGTCGTTTCGTACACGCGGTAGTTTTCGAACATAACAAGATCCTCCGTTCAATATATTCCCGAACGGCACGCGCTGATCTTTAGCAATAAAACCAATGCTTCCGCGAAAACACTCGTTTCACTGCTAACGACCGCTTGTCCGTGCCGATCACGGCTGAAAAGATGGGAAATGTGGTGAGAGGCAGGCGGGGGTCGCCCGCCTGCCTCATATGCAGACTTATTTGCGGATGCCTAGCTTCTCGATGATCGCGCGATACCGATTGATATCCTTCTTCATCAGGTAGTTCAGCAGGTTGCGGCGATGACCGACCATCTTGAGCAGGCCACGGCGGGAGTGGTGATCCTTCTTGTGAACCTTCAGATGCTCCGTCAGGTCATTGATGCGCTTCGTCAGAACGGCGATCTGAACCTCGGGAGAACCCGTGTCGCCCTCGTGTGTGGCGTACTTCTGCATGATTTCGGTCTTTTCCTGTGCCAGCATAATAAACACCTCTTTACAATATTTCCTCAAACCCAGAAAGGGAATCGGCGTATCCCCACAGGGGCATTCTCCGCAGACCGGGAAAGGGATGACGCACATAGCGTGCTTTGGTATTATAACACACTGTTTTGTAATTGTAAAGTACATTTTTACGGAATTTTTCAGAAAATTCGTCAGATCGCCGTTGAGATGCCGACAACGACGGCGGTGACCGTGAGTGCCGACGGTACGCCCGCAAAGCGACGGGGCAGGCGACATAGCCGCAACCGCCGATGCAGTGCGGTGACAGTCGGTATTGCCACCGCAACGAAGCCGCCGAGCAGCAACGGTGTCCACCACGCTCCCTCACGTGCCAGCAGTGCGGCGACGGGGGAAATGATGAGCCATTCTCCTGCGGAAAAGCACTCGGGTAAGGCTGTGCCGATGAGGCACACCGCTGCGGTGATCACCCACAACGCGTACAGCGTTGGCCAGTCGGCGGTGAGCAGTCCCAGTACTGATCCGAGCAGCGTTAGCCCGGCAGCAGACAGCAAGCTGAACGGCGGGGCGTTGTCTGTCAGCACCGGGCGGTTAAGGCCGAAGCACCACAGTACCAGCGCACCCACCAGCAGCCCGCCCACGCCGCTTCCGAACGCGGGGGACAGCTCCATCGGCAGCAATTCGATGCCCCACAGCATACCCTCCGCCAGAAGCTCTCGTAAAGCACCGATGATAAGCACCGTGGGCAGGATGCGGGCGGCGGGGACAGCGTCGTTCAGTGCGAAGGCACCGGCTGTCAGCAGCAGGGCGGCGGTGAGCGGTGCGGTCGGGGAG
This sequence comes from uncultured Eubacteriales bacterium, assembly GCA_964470515.1. Taxonomy (GTDB): domain Bacteria; phylum Bacillota; class Clostridia; order Oscillospirales; family Acutalibacteraceae; genus RGIG3009. The sequence continues at coordinate 24,436 of CAYYDD010000007.1, forward strand.
GGGGCATCCGGGAAAACAGCTTGCAATGCCAGGCACAACGCGCTACCGGCGCCCAGTGAAAACAGAAGCAAGCCGCCCGTTGACAGCGGCAGCCCCAGTGCTCGCATCAGCGCGGAAAATACGCGATCAACAAGTAGCGCCGCCGAGAGCAACAGCAGCCACAGCAGGGCATTTTGCGGGGAGGTACAGCCGACGGTGAGCAACAGCAGCAGTACACCGCCAGTATTGGGAAAGGATGCCATCGTGCGCCTCCTTTACTGCGCCAGTGCGGTGACAAACTCCGCCGCCTCGTTGACGGCGGCGATCACTGCCCGTGAGGACGTAGTCGCCCCGCTGATCCCGTCCACCGCCGTGCCGTCGGTATCCCTCGCCTTGTCCAGTGCTTCTGCGGCGAGGGTCACAAACGGGCTGATGGTGATGGTGGCCCCGGAATACGCATCGGTCTTGCCGGTGTCCGGCCGGTAGACGATACGGGCGGGATCCTGCACGTCCAGCAGCACCAATTCTAAGATCTCCGCCTGCTCGTGCCACGGCAGCCCCGTTTCACTCATCACGTACTCACCGTCGCGCGATAATTCCTTTTTGGTCTTTCCGCCGTTTTGCTGCTCGGCATCCCAGTTGACAGCGATGATCTCACCGCCCGCTACCGTCAGTTCCACGACATTGCGGAATCCGGAGGTGTCGTACCCAGTCTCTTCGGCGCGGTACTTCCCGTCACGCAGGGTGTCGGACTGCCCCTCGCGCAGGGCAAACGGCGCGCGCCGCGAGGCAAACTGATCGGTAAACTGCGCTTCCGCGACGCGCGCCCCGTAGCCGGGCGTTTCCTGATGACTGCCGATGCGCACACCCTTGACGGTCGTGCTGTTACCCGAAAACGCCGCGTGTATCTCAATGGCGCCCGCGTAGCCCTGCACCGACACGGTGACCGCATAGCCGACCACTGAGCCGCGCTCGTCCAATGCTGTCCACGCGTCGGTCACGTTCCCGGTCACCGCCGTGATCCGCTCAAAGGTGTCGGCGGTCAGCATTCCGGAAAAGGTATCTTGCACCTTGTCCGTCGTCTGCTCGGTAAGCAGCTGCCGGGTCAGCAGATCGCCGCCCCACAGTAGACCCGCCGATACCGCCGCCGCGATCACCAGTGACAGTACAGCTCTTCCTAACGATCTCATACGGCTTTCTCCTTTCGTTTTGTGCCATATACCCGCGGGCGGGTACACCGCTCGATCAGCGGCGTCAGCACATTCATTGTCAGCACTGCAAAGCAAACGCCCTCCGGATAGGTGCCGAACAGACGCAGCAGTGCGGTCAGCGCACCCACGCCTACGGCAAACAGCACCTCGCCCACCGGGGTTGTGGGTCGGCCGGTATAATCGGTAAAGATATATACCGCACCGAACAGAATACTGCCGGATAACAGTTGTTGTATCACGTTGCCGCCGCACAGCAGGATCGTCACGGCGAACGCGCCGAGTGACAGCACCGGCACCGTCCAGCGGATAACACGGCGGTACAGCAGATATCCCGCGCCAAGCAGAAGCATCGGCACCGAGGTCTCCCCGATACTGCCGCCGACCCGCCCGAGGATCAGCAGCGGCAACGCGGGATCGCCGCCGGACAGCGGGGTCGCAGATGACACGGCCTCCGCCAGTGCGTAGCCGGAAAGATACGCGGGAAACACCGTGAGCAGCACGGCACGTGCCGCCATCGCAGGATTGAAGATGTTGGCACCGATGCCGCCGAACGCATCTCGAAACAGCAGTACCGCCGCAGTACACATCACCGCCAGCAGCGGCAATGGCGTACCGACCGGGCAGGACAGCACCAAGATCAGCCCGGTGACCACGGCACTGCCGTCAAACGGATGCGCGGTGCGGCGCAAAAAAGCGGAAAAGCGGTCGGCAATAAAGGCGGCTGCAGTCGCAGTAAGCAGCATCCAAAGCACCCGCAGGCCGAAAAACCACACGGCGGCGGTGGCGGGCGGTACCAAGGCGATGCATATGTCGCTCATAATGGCCAGTGTGCGCCGCCGTGCCCGCAGATACGGCGGCTGATACTTGTTCGCGGTGCTCATCGGCTGCCTCCTTTGCGCCGCAGTCGGGTGATACGTGCGGCTAGCTGCCGCCGCGCCGGGCACACGCGTGAGCAGCATCCGCAGGAAATACATGCGGCGGGCTTCAGATCCGCACACAGGGAATCCTCGTGCTGCAACCATGACGCATCGATGAGATACGGCATCAAGCCCGAAGGGCAGACGCGTACACACGCGCCGCAGCGGATGCAGGGCGTTTCCTCCTCTGCCTCGGCGGGCAGTACCAGAACACCGCCGCAGGTTTTGGGCAGACCCGCGTCGGAGGCGGCGACCCGCCGCCCCGTCATCGCACCGCCGGCAATGAGCTGCGAGCGCCGTCCCGTAATGAGCGGCCGTGCTTGTGCGGCCAGCATCCGAAACGGTGTGCCGATGGGAACCAGAAGATTGCACGGTCGCTCTACCATCCCCGATACCGTGACCGCACGGTGTGTCAGCGGCAGGCCGCGGGCGGCATCCGCCATCGCGACCGCCGTGGCCAGATTGGATACCAGAATACCGCGCTGTGCGGGATAGACACCCTGCGGCAGCTCCTGCCCCAGCACGGCGCGGATGAGCTGCTTTTCACTGCCCTGCGGATACCGCTCGGGCAGTAGCTCTACCTGCCAGCCCGTATGCTTGACGATACGCTCTAACGCCCGCGCCACGGTAGCGGATTCCGCACACAGCCGCACCCCGTCGGCGGGTACACCGCCCGCGCACATCAGATAGGTGACGCCCTCGCGTACACTGTCCCCCTGCTCGATGGCAAGGCGACCGTCGCTGGCCAGATACGGCTCACATTCGCACACGTTGATGAGCAGATGCTGTGCGGTGTGTCCGCGGTATTTCTGAAAGGTGGGAAATCCCGCTCCGCCCAGTCCCACCAGCCCCGCGTCGTACATCCGCTGAACGATGGTCTCGGCATCCGCCTCCGATGGCAGCGGTGGCAGCAGTGAGCCGGGCGTTTGCTTTCCGTCGCCGGTGACGGTGAGCAGGCGGCATACCGAGCCGTCGGGTGTCAGGCGGCTGTCGTCTTGGAACGACACAACCCCCGACAAGCCGCTGTGAAAAGGCGGCTGCGCACCGCTTTCATCCACCGCCAGCACGTCGCCGACACACACGGTGTCACCGGCAGCCACTTGCGGCGTGAAAACAGTGCCCCGTTCGGTCAGCGGAAAGCGGATGACCTCGGGCAACAACACCGTCAGCGGGCTTTCCAACGCAGTTTTCTTGGCGGTGCGCAAGGGGTCGGAAAATCGTATACCGCCCCGAAACGCTCTACGCATACTGTCATCGCCTCCGTTGTGATATGACATAGTTTGCCGCATTTCGGGTATAAATATACTGATATAGGAGGGTGGACTATGGAATTTCGCGCCGGCACGGGTGCCGTGTGGGTGCTGCGTACCGTACTGCTGGCCGCGGTATTGCTTGCCGCGACTGTGCTGTGGCTGCCGTCGCTCCTGTGGACGGATTGGCCCACTGCGTGCGCGGTGTTGCCTCTTTTTACGGTGCCGCTTGGATGGTGGTATACCAAGCGGCTGACGCGGTCACTGCACGGCGCAGTGACGAAAACAGCGGTACGCGCCCGTTACGGTGTACTCTGGCGACGGGAGCTGTTTGTGCCGGTGGCGGCACTACGCACCTTTGAGGTGTGGACACCTCCGCTGCACCGCGCATGCCGTTGCCGCACGGTGGTGCTGCGGTTTGCAGGCGGTGCGGCGTGGTTGCCGCTGCTGGATAAAGAGGATGCCGACCGTCTCACTGCGTGGCTGGAGGCTTTGGAGGAGGTGTTCTGATGGAACAGCGACCCCACTTTGCGTATGCACTGTATGATCTGCGCCGCTTCCGTGTGCTGCTGCTCCTGCCGCTGACACGGATGCTGATGGAGCTGCTTCGCGGCACGGTGCCGACACTGCCGTGGTACGAGGTGGTGATCGGAGGGGGACTGATCGGCTACGCATTGATGAAATGGGCGTGCTGTCGCTATCATCTGGCGGCATCCCCCGGCGAACGGTTTCACACCGTCGGGGTGCGTCAGGGTTTGGTATGCCGCCGCACGTTGCACATTTCGGCCGAGGATGCCGCGTCGGTGGAGATCGAACGCACACCGCTGCTGTGGCTACTGGGCGGCCGCCGTGTCCGTGTGAGCACTGCGGGGCTGCGGAGGCGCGCGGATGTGCAGATGTATTTATCTGCCTCGCGCACACGTGACCTGTTTTCGTCGGATACCCACTGTCGGGGCTACCGTGCCAGCCGATGGCCGGTGCTGGTGATGTCGCTCACCGGCTCCAACGCCGCAGTCGGGCTTCTTACTGCGGCACCGCTGCTCAATCGCATGGGTCGTCTGCTGGGTGAACAGGTCACGCCCGACGTGGTGGGACTTTTTGATCGGTTTATCAGCCTCGGTCTGCCGCCGACGCTGCGCATTGTCGCCAACGTGCTGGTGATCGGCTGGGGTGTGGCGGCGGTGCGTAATTTCCTGCGGTACGTGGGGTTTCGCGCACGGCGGGAGAGGGGATATCTTCACCTCACCTCGGGACTGTTCACGCGTCGGGACGTGTTGATCGACAACGATAAGATCACCGCGCTGGAGTTGCGCCAGACACTGACGATGCGACTGCTTTCCCTGTACACGGCGGTCATTACCGCTGCGGGCTACGGACGGGATATCGGTACGCGCCCGGTACTGATCCCTGCCGCCCGTCCGCGGGAGCTCAGCGCGGGACTGGACAGTCTGCTACCGGACTATCCCGTTTGCTGCAGCTTACTGAGGCCGTCACGCGGCGCGTGGCGGCGGTATACGGCGGCACCGCTGACGTTGCTTGTCGCCGGTATTGGATTTTGGTTTGCGGGTGCGTGGTGGCGCACCGTTGCTATCGTGTGGACGGGAGGCACCGTATGGTGGCTGCTTGTGCGGCTTTTCGGAATGCGACAGGCCGGCTTCGGCTACGGGAGGGGTGCCGTGTCGCTGTGCTATCCGCGCGGCCTCGCACTGTACAGCGTCTATCTGCCGGAGAATGTGCTGGATCTGGTGACGGTGACGCAGTCGTATTTTCAGCGCCGCCGCAGTGTGTGCACCGTGCGGGTGCGCTGCTTCGGTGAAAAAAAGCGCACCCATCGTGTATGGGAGCTGCCGTACGACGCGGTGATGCACTTGCTTAAAAAATAAAAACGCGCATTGCCCGCAGGCAATGCGCGTTTACTATACGCTTAAATATCCTCACCGTTTAAGAATTTACGGTAATCTGCCATAAATTCCTCAACGTCCTTGGCATCCACCAGATACAGCTCGCCGGTATCGTGCAGCACGGCGTACTTGCCGGCCGAATATCGGTACAGCTTGATCCAGCCGGTGTGCGCAACCGACGTGTTGGTCACGATATCAATGCTCAGCACCGGCTCGCCGGTGGGCTTGACATCGGTGGAGCCGTTACGCTCGATCTGCATCATTTTTGAGTACAGCGTACGGAAATTGGCTGTACCGTACTGCTTATTGTTTGCGATCACGGTGAGCTGATTGTCGCGTTCCTCCGCCTCGGAATCGTGCGTGAGATCGAACTTGGTGGACGTGCCGTCCATCGTGATGGTCATTTCCTCCACCTGATAAATATAGGTGAAGAACAGCAGCGTATCCGCGATATCGTTGTACTGCGTTTCCGCCCACGCGAGCGAGCTCGGCGTGACGGTGTACAGCAACGGGATCATCTCATCCTCCGTATACACCACCGCGTAGCGGTCACCGTCTTCCGTCTCGTTGCCCAGCTTTATCGTGTACTCAAACGTACTGCGGAACGAGATAGACGTGGTCTCCTCGCCGGTATCCGGGTCGATCTCGGTGGTGGTCTTTTTCACGGACAGATTAGCCACACACTCGGAGTACGGATCGGTCAATCCGTATTGCTTGAGATCGGCAGCCGTCGGCCGTACCTTGGCGACGGAGTCGGCCGAAAATCCGTAATAGGACGAGGCACTAAGCAGATTGGTGCCGCTCTTGACATTGCGCAGGTACGGCTTAGTGAGATAGAAGCCGGTGATCATCTGCGCCTGCTGCCCCTCCTCCAGTACCTCGGTGGAAATCTGGAACGTCAACGGCTCGGGGCGCACCGAGCCGGACAATGTCACATCCCGCACGACCACCTCCTCGTCGGTGCTCTCCGCCGTAGGAGAGGTGAGCGGTGCCGTGGACAGATAGTAGGTGGATGCGGGGGCCACCGTGGATACGAACGACGTGTCAATCATATACACGGCGGCGGAATCCGCTTTGCGCAGATAGTAGCCCTCGCCGGAGGGAGCGAGATCACCGATCTCAAACGAAAAATCCGTTTCATCGGAATACTTGACCGTCAACGCCGCGGTGCTGGCCGCTTCATCGCTGAAGCCGAAATCCTCGGGGTGCTCGGGCGAATCGGTTATCATACGGTAGGCGCCGAAGCCTAAGAGTGCTTCGGTCAGCGTTTCATAGCCGGCGGCATACGAAGGCAGACCCTCGTAGCCCTTGACCACCATATCGCCGTTTTCATCCGGGCTGACGGTGTAGGTCTCCTCCGGCAGCGTGACCGTCACCGAACTGACGGTGACATTTGAGCCCTTATCCACCAGAACGACCGTGGTATCCGGCACCGTGGTGGTCGTTTCAGTATCGCCGCTCCCGCTTGTGTCGGGCAACAGCAGTAAGACCACCAGCAATGCGGCCAGCGTGAGGAGAGCGATCGCGGAAACCAGCAACGTGCGTGCGCGCTTACTCATAAATGCCTCCTTTTCAGGAAGACGACCAGACTGACGGTTACCAGAGCCAGCGGAATGACGATCACCATCACGATCTCAATGGCCTGCGCTTCCGCCACGGAATAGGACAGCGTGGGCGTGGACAGATCCATCGCGGAAATGACCACGGTATCGCCCAGACTGCAGATCGAGCGGATAGGCTCCAGCGTGAGGGCTTCGTTCACATACTGGTAGAAATCGGTCAGGGCGGGATACAGAAAGCTACCGCTGACGATGACGTTCGTTTCGCCGGAGTGTGCACTCGTATCGCGCAGTTCCTTGGCGTACGCCATACCGATCACCGGGTACTCGTCCGCGTCGACCTGCTCGGCCGTGCTGTCCTCTGTCAGCGATGCCTGCGGGATCAGCTTGATGCTTTCGGGGAACTGGATGATTGGGTAGTTGGTCACAGATTCCTCTGTGGTATCCGAACCGAAGGCTGTCTTCAGCTGCAGCGTGTAGGGCATCATTACACTGTCCTCGGCGATCTCTGCGGTCATATCGGTGTCCAGTACTGTGGTGATAGGCATCAGCTCGCCGTCGGCATAGACCATCAGATAATTGTCGGTATCCGTTTCCACGATCAGATTATCCGTCACGGTGATACCGTAATCGCTTTCCAGAAAATCGTACAGATTGGGGCAATCCGCCAGATAGTTACACATCACGAACAGGTCGCGGTTGAGCTTGCCGTCATTGTTCAGCCAGGAACGCAGGCGGGTGATCTCATCGATCGTGTAATCGCTCGTCGGTCCGACGATGATCATCGCCTCGGTGGTCTCGTCGATCTCGGTCGCGGTGGACAGATTCAGCGTGTTGACGAGATAGCCGTTCAGCTTATACAGGTTTTGCATCTCAGTAATGACGCTTTCGTTTTCACCGTGACCGGTCAGGAAGGTCAGCGTGACGGTCTTGCCGCCGCAAACGGTGTTGACCGTCGAGGCCAGCTTTTGCTCGACAACGGAGGAGTAGACATAGTTGTAGGAGTACGAGTCGTACTCGTACAGATACAAGTCATCAATGGAGATCACGCGGTAATGCTCCGCCGTGCGGAACAGGATACTGCCACTTTCCACACTGTATTCCTTATACTTAGTGGACAGCGTGGGATCGGAATCCATATCCAGATATTTGGTGGTGATATGACCGTTGCTCAGAGAATGGTATTCCTGCGTAAATATATAGAACTGACGCAGGATGGTGTCAAGGGTGTCGTTACCGGTGGAGGGGGCGGAAAAGACGGTTTCATTCAAAAAAACCAGAATTTCCAGATCCTCCGTGACCTTTTTCGCCACCTCACGGCCTTCCTCGGACATAGTAAAGGTGCCGTCGGCGGTCAGGTCAAGGGACAGGGGGAAGCGGTCGTACAAAATGCCGACGATGACGTTGAACACCATCACGGCGGCGATCACGACGACCGTGAATACCGTGGCGGTCGTGCCGAGCCGCAGCTTACGGTTGTTTTTCCAGTTCAAGCGGTGAGCCGGTTTCTTTTTCGGGGCTTTTTTTTCGGGCTCTTCTGCCGTCTGAACGGCGTTTTCTTCAAATTCTTTCATAACCGTACTCCTCCTCTCAATTCCATCTCTTGCGATCCAGCAGACGAACCGTCAGGAACAGGAACATCACCTGCAGCGTCAGGAAAAAAATGATGTCGTCGTATTGGATCGTACCGGCGGCAAAGCTCGTGTACCGCTGATTGACGGACAGGAAATCCACGACCGTAGCCACCAGATCGTTGCTGAGCAGATATTTCAGACTATCCAAACTCAGGAGCACCAGCGACGAGAGGAAGCTGCCGAGCGCGGCGATGAATTGGCTTTCGGTGAGGCTGGAGATCAGCAGGCCGATGGCAATGACCATACCGCCGAGCAGCAGCAGACCGATGTAGTTGCCGAAGATGACCAGCCAGTCGGGCGTGGTCTGGAAGGCGATGATCATCGCACACACGAGCGTCATCGAGCAGCTGATGGCAAACAGCAGCATAGCGGCTAAGAACTTACCGGCAACGATTCCCGTCAGACTGACGGGCGCGGTCAGTAGCACCTGATCGGTCTTCTGACGCTTATCGTCACTCATCAGGCGCATCGTCAGAATGGGCAGTACCAGGATCAGCATATAGTATTGCAGATCCTGAAACACGTAGGTCAGATCGGGTGTTGCGTAGGTAACGTTGTAGAGAACGAAGGTGTAGCCCGTCAGCGCAAACATAATGGCCAGCACACAGTAGCCGATGGGGGAGGTGAGATAGGTCTTAAATTCACGTTTGAAAACAGCGGTCATTTCCGTTTACCTCCTTTGCGGTTGCTTTCGGGCAGTTGTTCCCGCGTCAGCGAGATAAAGACTTCCTCGAGCGTCATTTCCATTGATTTAAGACCGAGCAGCGGGCAGCCCTCCTTGGTTAGTGCGGTAAACAGCGCACGGCGGAAATCGGCACCCTCGGCGGGCTCCAGCGCATACTCAAAAACTCCCGGCTCGCGCTCGCCGAGCGTGGTAACGTCGGCCACGCCCGGAAGATGCTTGAGGGCGGCGTACACGCGCTGCTCGTCACCCGCGATGCGGGCGAGCAGACGGCGGTCGGCCGAGAACTGCGCCGACAGATTTTCCGCGGTGTTATCCGCCACGATCTCGCCTCCGCTGATGATGACGATGCGGTCACATACCGCCTCCACCTCGGGCAGGATATGGGAGGACAGGATCACGGTGTGATGCTTGCCCAGATTTTTGATGAGCGTGCGGATCTCGATGATCTGATTCGGGTCAAGACCCACGGTGGGCTCGTCAAGGATCAGCACCGGCGGATTGCCGATGAGTGCCTGCGCAAAGCCGACGCGCTGACGATAACCCTTGGACAGGTTTTTGATCAGACGACCGTACACGTTTTCAATGTGCATCAGACGGCAGATCTCCGCAATGTGTTTTTTGCGGTTTAAGGTGCATTTTTTGAGATCGTACACGAAATCCAGATACTCACGCACGGTCATATCCAGATACAGCGGCGGCTGCTCCGGCAGATAGCCGATGCTCGCCTTGGCCTCGTTGGGCTCCTCCAGCACGTCGTGGCCGTTGATGCGCACGCTGCCGGAGCTGGCAGACAGATAGCCCGTCAGGATGTTCATCGTGGTGGACTTACCGGCACCGTTCGGTCCCAGAAAGCCAAGGATCTCGCCTTCCTCGACCCGGAAGCTGATATCGTTTACCGCACAGTGCGATCCGTATCGCTTGGTCAGATTCTGTACTTCGATCATAGGAACACGTCCTTTCATAAGAATATAGAATTACGCACAATGTAACTATAAAAAAGTTTTGTGTTTTTTCTGTGTCTTTTTTGCAAATCCTCTTTTGTTTTCATATATTTTATGATATACTACAGCGGTAAAGGAGGGAGCCGCGATGCTGTATCGGAATTGGTGCCCGGGCGATGCCCTGCCGGACGTGAAGCGTTCGGTGGCGCTCGGTGTGTTTGACGGCCTGCATTTGGGTCATCGGGCGGTGATTGCCGCCGCCCGCAACGTGGCGCCGACGGCCTTTGCGCCCGCTCCCACGGTGACGGTGCTGTCCCTCACAGGCGTACCTAAGACCGGCGGTCGGCTGCTTACCCCAGAGCAGGAGCGGGAGCAAGCCGCTACGCTGGGCGTGGAGGAATGGCTGTGTGTGCCGTTTGACGCGGTGCGCGACCTGTCGCCTGAGATGTTCGTGCGGGAGGTGTTGCACAGGCTGTTGCATACCCGCACGGTGTGCTGTGGCTATAACTTCCGTTTCGGTAAGCACGGCGCGGGCGATGCGGCGGCACTGCGCCGCTTATGTGCGCCGCTCGGTATCGAGGTACGCGTCGTGCCCGCCGTCGAGCGGGACGGTACGGCCGTCAGCTCCACCGAGGTGCGCCGCGCCCTGCGGGAGGGTGAGCCGCAGCGCGCGATGGCACTGCTCGGTCGCCCGTATACGGTGGCTTTCCCGGTGCGGCCCGGCAATCATCTGGGGGCAGCGTGGGGTTTTCCTACCGTCAACCAGCCTTTTCCCGCCGATTTTGAATATCCTCGCTTCGGCGTGTACGCCTCACTGGTCGTGTTGGACGGTGTGCAGCGCCGCGCTATCACGAATATTGGTGTGCATCCCACGGTCGGCGGCACCGCCGCACCGCAGGCGGAGACCTATATTCAAAACTATACCGGCGATCTGTACGGCCAAGCCCCGGCGGTGCAGCTTATCCGCTTTTTGCGGGAGGAACGCCGTTTTGGCACAGTAGACGGACTCAAAGCACAGATCACCGCCGATATTGCCGCATCCGAGTCAGTGCTGACCGGTCAAAGCGGCGATAGAGCTATTCTGTTTGATTTTGACGATACGCTCCAGCACCGCCCGCAGGCGTTTCTCAGGACCGCACACGAGCTGTTGCGCCGCTATTTTCCCGACCTTTCTGATGAGGAATACGCGCAGCGAGCCCAATGGATGCTGACGAAAAACAACCACGGCTACGTGGATTACGATGCGTATTTTGCCGAGCTGTGCGAGCGATGGGATTGGCCGCTCCCCGCTGCGGAGCTGCTTGCGGAGTTTCGCTGTCGCTTTCCGTTCCACAGCGCACGGTTGCCGGATGCTGTCGCGGTATTGCAGGCGCTTCGTCGCCGTGGGTATCGGCTTGGTATCATCACCAACGGCGACGGGATGCAGCAAAACCTAAAGGTCGATGCTGCGGGTCTCCGCCCGCTGGTGGATAGTGTACTTGTGGGCGGGGCCGAGGGTGTGCATAAGCCTGCAGCCGAGGTGTTTTACCGCGCGGCACAGCGGTTGTGTGTCGCGCCGGAGAATTGTGTGTATGTCGGCGACTATCCGCCCAACGACGTCGTCGGTGCCAAAGCCGCAGGGATGCGGCCGCTGTATATTGACGTTCACGGTCGAAACGAGTGTCCCGACGGCGTGGAGCAGGTCGCCTCGCTCTCACAGTTGCTTGATTGGTTTTAGGAGACGCTCCGACCGAAGGAAGCGATCGTATGAAGTGTACGGTGGATTTTCGGGTCATAGTGCGGAGACCTTTACCGGGGAGATGGTTGCTTGCCGTCGTTACCAGGTTCATTGCCGGGCTATTTGGTGTGTCGATCACCGAAGGTCGGGCAATATTGAGCTTAACTGGAACGAAGGTTCGTCAGGCACTAGCTTGGCTGTGGGGATAATGACGTTTTCAGCGAGCTATTAACCAATCTGATCCCGCTTGTGAGTCCCCTCAGCTTTATTTTACTTGCGGTTGGCATTGTTTGGTTGATCGTCCGCGGTGCTGTCACGCTCGGCTATGCTAAGTATAATTTTAAGCTGGTGGATCAGCAGGAGGCTCCTGTGAATGATCTGTTAATAACAGCAAAAAAGCCACCTGCTGTGCGGGTGGCTCAGTCTGTCAAAGAAGCCCTGTTTTCGTTAGGCGAAAACAGGGGCTTTGGT
>CAYYDD010000008.1:0-34692 GCA_964470515.1 uncultured Eubacteriales bacterium
GATTGATTAAAAGCCGCCCAAAGGGACTACCTGCTCTATCGCAGGTGTCCCTTGGCGGACACTTCGTATGGAAGTGTGTCGCAGTTATATTCGCCTAACGACGAGTAATATTATTTCGCCGTTATATTATGGTTTGCATAGTGATATGGGCTTGCGGCAACTTTATGGGCAAATATAATATCACGAAAGCGATAGGCTTTCATATCACTTTCCGAAAGGAAAATATTGTTCCAAGCGTCAGCTTGGAATATGACTTCTTTTGTTCGCAGTTTTAGCGAGCATCGGATTTTAACACCAAAATCCTTATTGCATTTATTTTCAGATAGCATAAAAGGAAAAAGCAGAACGTTTTGCGCTCTGCTTTTTCCTTTACGAAAGGTCTCCCCCTTAGCAGGGAAGACTTTTTGTAGGCTGATCATAGGGGGGTGCCAGCGTTTGCCGCAAACAACGCTGACACCCCTAATCCTGCCACACAGGGAATCTCTCCGGTTCCACCGTATACGTGGTGGATAGCCTACTGATTATTTCTGCCAAACACGGATCCAGTCAATCTCCATCGGGTTGCACTGTGCACCGTTGATAATGAGCGCCGACTCCTGACGGTTTAAAAAGGCGAACACCCCGTTTTCCTGCTCACCCACGTTGACACGCGGCAACGGGTCACACAGGCGATCATCGCCATACTGTATTCTCTGTACCTCTTGATCGTCGTAATAGCCGACCAACAGATCGTCATCCCACAGAAAGGTCATCGTGTGCCACTCAGCGTCGTGAAAGCCGTTAAGATGCTTTCCCAATTTATGGCCGCGCACGCGATCCAGCACGACCTTGCCGTCCTTTATGGCGCGGATGGACTCGTGGAGCGTGATGGTATAATGTCCCTCGGGGAACAGATCGAGGTCACCCCAGTATTCCATCCAGTCGGTCTCCACCCACTGCTGGGTGTAATTCTCTTCGGTATCGAGGATTTTTGCCCGCGGAAACGACCAAACGGCCGGACCGCCGCCACCGGGCAACCTGTAGTCGCGCATCGACTGATCGTAATGCGGCACACGGATACGGAATTCGAGTACGCCCTTGTTAAAGGTGTATCCCACGCCGTTCTTGCCGTCCACCGTTGCCAGACCGTAATTGTACAGAGAATTGGTCTCGTGCAACGTTAACACGCTGTCCTTAATCGTAAAATCCTCCGGTATTACGGTTACACAATCATACGGGCGGCGCACGTACCATTTGTAGCCCTCTTTACCTGTCGCGTGAATATCAATGGTATCCGGGGAATCAAAATCATCCTCAAACGCCAGACGCGTCATTCCGTGCTTGACCGCAATGTCGGGTGCCTTGATCTCTTTGCTCACAGTGATGCCCCCTTTATTTTTGCCACACGCGGATCCAGTCGATCTCCAGCGGATTGCACTTGGCACCGTTGATGATAAGCGCCTGCTCCACCGTGTTCATAAAGGATAGCTCACCTACCAGCCGCTCACCGATCTTGACCGTCGGCAGCGGGTCGCACATACGATCCTCGCCGTAGGATACCCGCTGGATCTCCTGATCGTCGTAATACGCCACGACGAGATCCTTATCCCACAGGAACGTCATCGTGTGCCACTCGGCATCGTGAAAGCCATTCATATGCTTGCACAGCGTGTGGTTATGCCACCGCTCCTTGAGTACCACGCCGTTTTCGATCTTACGCAGGGACTCGTGCAACGTAAAGGTATAATGTCCTCCGGGGAACTTGTCGAGATCGCCCCAGTATTCCATCCAGTCGGCCTCGATCCAGTGCGGGTTATTGTTGCCGTCGCTCTCACAGATCGTCTCCCGCGGGAATGACCACACAGCCGGGCCACCGCCGTCAGGCAGCTCGCGCCAGCTACGCATCGACTGATCGTAATGCGGTACCCGCACGCGGAATTCCAGCACGCCCTTATTAAAGGTAAAGCCTGCGCCGCTTTTCGCGTCGACCGTTGCGAGACCGTAGTTATACATACTGTTGTGCTGCTCCAAATACAGCACACTGTTTTCAATTCGGAAATCCTCCGGTGTCAGAGGCTCTGCGCGGTACGGACGGCGCAGATACCATTTGTAGCCTTCCTCGCCCGTAGCGTGAAGGTCAATGGTATCCAAGCTGTCGAAATCATCCTCAAATACCAGCCGTGTCATCCCGTGCTTGACTGCAATATCGGGCGCCTTGATCTCTTTTTTCACAGTAATTCCTCCTTTATCGTTGCCACACGCGGATCCAATCTATCTCCATTGGATTGCATTTCGCGCCGTTGATGATGAGCGCGAGCTCCTGACGGTTCATAAACGAGAACGCGCCTTTGATCTGCTCGCCGACCTTGACCTGCGGGAGCGGATCGCACATACGATCCTCGCCGTAGGTCATCCGTAGCACTTCGTTATCATCGTAATAGCCGACCAGCAGATCGTCGTCCCACAAAAACGTCATCGTATGCCACTCGGCATCGTGAAAGCCGTTTTGGTGCCGCTCCCTGCCCAGCGAATGATTCTGGGCTCGTTCGGGGATGACCCGACCGTTTTCTCTGGCACGAATGACCTCGTGCAGGGTGATGCTGTAATGCCCCTCGGGAAACAAGTCCAGATCGCCCCAGTATTCCATCCAGTCGGTCTCCACCCACTGCGGCGTGTAATCGTCCGCGCGGTCACAGATCTTCTCGCGCGGGAACGACCACACAGCGGGACCGCCGCCGCCCGGCAGCTTGGAGCTGCGCATTTCCTGGTCGTAATGCGGCACACGCACGCGAAATTCCAGCACACCCTTGTTGAACACAAAGCCGACGCCGCTTTTGGCATCAATGGTCGCCAGACCGTAGTTGTACATACTGTCGTGCTCCGCAAGATACAAAACGCTGTTCTCTACACGGAAATCCTCCGATGTCAGGGGCTGTGCACGGTACGGACGACGCACGTACCATTTGTAGCCCTCTTCACCCGTAGCGTGTATATCAATGGTATCCGGCGACTCAAAATCATCTTCAAATACCAACCGGGTCATCCCGTGCTTCTTCGCAATGGCCGGCACTTCGATTCGCTTACTCATTCTCGCCCCTCGTTCCCGGCGTAACTGATACACGCCTTATTTCTAACTTGATATAACAAGTTACGTTACTTTGCATTATAACTAGCCACCACAATTTTGTCAATAGGTTTTCCCGTAATCCTTCAAGAGAACGTTACTTTTTCACCCGAATATTGCCGGTTATCCCGCAAAAGCCAACCTTGGAAAAACACTCCATAAAGAAGGAAGCGGCGCATACGAACGATGGGCGTTTGATCACCGGAAAGCAGATAAGGAACCAATCAAAATTTGAACGGCTTGCTTCGAGAGCGTTATGCCAAGGGGAGAAAGCATTCAGGGGTCGGCTCAAGCGTTGGTCGTTATTCCTTTGCGCTGTCGATGGAGGTGTGGAATACGACGAAACGCTGATACAGAAATTCCAACACAAAATTTAGCAGCATATTCAGAGCGGTGACGAGATATTCGTTCCAGCCGTTGTTGACCAGCCATTGGCCGGCGACGGTGGTGACGGGTGTGAACACCGCGTAAAACGCGAAGATTTTAAGTAAGGCGATAGGGATATTCGCGGTGGAGCGGAAGGTCACCTTGCGGTTGACGGTGAGGTTCCACACCACCGATAAGACCAGCGAGACGAGGTAGCTCGGCCAGTAATCCCAGCGGATGAGCTCGTTCATCAGTGTAAAGCTGCCGATCTGGATCACGCCTGCACCGACAGAAACGGCCAAAAATTTGAGAAAACGCCAAAATTCTTTCATAAAAACTCCTCCTGATACGGGCTGATATCCATAACGCGACCGAGCAGCCCCGTGAGCTGCGCGGGGTTCGCTACCAGCCGTTCCTTTTGCGTGTGGGTCAGCGTTTTGATGCGGTATTCCAGTCGCGAGGCGAGCGCACGGTCGGGCGCCCGCCAGACGCGCTCCACACGTACCGGGGCGTGCGACGCGGTATATTTCGCACCGACGGCTTTGCCGCCGTGCTCCGCAAACCGCCGTGCGACATCGGTGGCGATGCCGGTATACAGCGAATCGTCCGCACAGCGGAGCATATACACGAAATACGGTTTAGCCACGTTCCCACCTCCGGATCTATTGTATCAAATGCGGAAAGACAGTACAAGATAAATTTTTACAAAAAAGGCAGTTTTCTGCGTTGACATACCGAGTGGGATGTGATATAATCCATAAGAAATAAATCTTTAAGTACGATACAGAGAGATCGGCAAGATTGAGGAATACCCCGTCACACGGTGCAGGTGATCTGCGCCCGCTTGTTACGCACACTCGCCTTGCCGTATCCGGCAAGGTTTTTTTGCAGAAAGGAGAAGACGATATGGCAAAGCAGCTTCAAGCCACGTTGATCGGTGCCGAGGCGATGCCGTCTTTCCCCCGTGCGGTGGCGGCGTGTTTTTCCATTCCCGAATTTTCTCAGTTTGACGATACGCGGTATACTGTTTTTCCCGGCTTTTGCGATGTGCACGTGCATTTTCGTGAGCCGGGTTTTTCTTATAAGGAGACCATCGCCTCGGGCTGCCGTGCGGCAGCGCACGGCGGGTACACCGCAGTATGCACGATGCCGAATGTAAATCCCGTACCCGACAGCACCGCACAGCTGCGGGAGCAGACGGCACTGATCGGGCGAACGGCCACCATCGGGGTGTACCCGTACGGAGCGATCACGGTGGGGCAGTGCGGCGAGCAGCTTGCGGCACTGGAGGAGCTGGCCCCCGACGTGATCGCGTTTTCGGACGACGGTCGCGGCGTGCAGAGTACCGAGCTGATGCGCGAGGCGATGACGCGGGCGAAGGCACTGGGCAAACTGATCGTCGCGCACTGTGAGGTGAACGAGCTGCTGCGCGGCGGGTATATTCACGACGGCGCGTATGCCGCTGCCCACGGGCACCGCGGCATTTGCAGCGAGAGCGAATGGCGGCAGATCGAGCGCGATTTGAAATTAGTGAGCGAGATCGGCTGTGCGTATCACGTCTGCCATATCTCGACCAAGGAAAGCGTTCGGCTGATACGGCAGGCCAAGGCTGCGGGGCTGGACGTGACCTGCGAAACGGCACCGCATTACCTCGCGATGGACGAGCGTGACCTACAGGAGCACGGGCGGTTTAAAATGAATCCGCCGTTGCGCAGCGAAGAGGACAAGCAGGCACTGATCGAGGGCGTGTGTGACGGTACCATCGATATGATCGCGACGGATCACGCCCCCCATTCCGCCGAGGAAAAGGCGAAGGGGCTGGAGCACAGCGCGTTCGGCGTGGTGGGCTTGGAAACCGCACTGCCCGCCGTGTATACGGCACTGGTAAAGCCGGGCATCCTAACCTTGGAAAAGGTCGCAGAGCTGCTTGCGGTCAATCCGCGGCGGCGGTTCGGTATCCCGTACGATGAGTCACTGACGGTATGGGATCTGGAGAATAAACGGGCGGTCGATCCTGCGGAGTTTCTCTCCTGCGGGCGGGCGACCCCGTTTGAGGGACAGCAGTTGTTTGGCCGGTGTGTCTTGACCGTGTGTAACGGGCAGCCGGTGTATCGGTAAGGAGGAAAACTTATGGCAAAGCGTACGGACATCAAGAAAATTCTCATCATCGGCTCCGGCCCCATCGTTATCGGTCAGGCGGCGGAGTTCGATTACGCCGGCACGCAGGCGTGCCTGGCGCTCAAGGAGGAGGGGTACGAGGTCGTACTGTGCAACTCCAACCCTGCCACCATTATGACGGATACCTCCATCGCGGACAAGGTGTATATGGAGCCGCTGACGCTGGAGTATATCGCCAAGATCCTGCGGTACGAGCGTCCTGACGCGATCGTGCCGGGCATCGGCGGTCAGACGGGTCTGAATCTGGCGATGCAGCTGGAGAAAAAGGGTATTCTGAAGGAGTGCGGTGTGGAGCTGCTGGGCACCAGCAGTGAAAGCATCGAGCGCGCCGAGGATCGCGAGCTGTTTAAGGAGCTGTGCCAGTCCATCGGTGAGCCGACCATCCCGTCCGAGATTACCTACAGCTTAGAGGAGGCGGAGGCTGCGGCCGAGCGTATCGGGTATCCCGTGGTGCTTCGCCCCGCGTTCACGCTCGGCGGCACCGGCGGCGGCTTTGCCAACGATCCCGAGGAGCTGCGCGAGATCGGTCTGAACGCGTTCAAGCTGTCGCCCGTGCATCAGGTGCTCATTGAGAAGAGTGTCAAGGGCTACAAGGAAATTGAATTTGAAGTGATGCGCGATTCCAAGGATCACGCCATCACCATCTGCGGTATGGAGAATATCGACCCCGTCGGTGTGC
Source organism: uncultured Eubacteriales bacterium (assembly GCA_964470515.1). Lineage (GTDB taxonomy): Bacteria > Bacillota > Clostridia > Oscillospirales > Acutalibacteraceae > RGIG3009. Next base: position 6,327 of record CAYYDD010000008.1, read on the forward strand.
ACACCGGTGACTCGCTGGTCGTCGCGCCCATTATGACGCTGAACGATCACGATCTGAAAATGCTGAATGACAGTGCCATCAAGATTATCCGTGAGCTGAAGATCGAGGGTGGCTGTAATGTGCAGTTTGCGCTGCATCCGCAGACGAGCGAGTATTACCTCATTGAGGTCAACCCGCGCGTGTCGCGTTCGTCGGCACTCGCGTCCAAGGCGAGCGGCTATCCCATTGCGCGTGTGACCGCGAAGATCGCGGTGGGGATGGCGCTGGAGGATATTGCTATTGCCAACACCACGGCGGCGTTTGAGCCGCGGCTGGATTATGTGGTGGCCAAGCTGCCGCGGTTCCCGTTCGATAAGTTTGCCACCGCACCCAACACGCTGGGCACACAGATGAAGGCGACCGGTGAGGTCATGGGCATCGGCTCCAATCTGGAGGAATGTCTGCTCAAGTCCGTGCGCTCGCTGGAAATCGGCGCGTGCGATTTCCATCTGCCGAAGTTCGACTCCTTCTCCGAGGACGAGCTGCGCGCCTATATTACGGAATTTAAAGACGATAATATCTTCGCGGTGGCGGAGCTGATCCGACGCAACGAGAGCATTGACAGCCTGTACGAGCTGACCCGGATTACGCCGTATTTCTTAGAGTCCATCAAGAAAATCGTGGATATGGAAATGACGCTGTGCGCCAACCCGCGCGATCTCGGGGTACTGCGTCAGGCGAAGCAGATGGGCTTCGGCGACCGCTTCATCGCTCGTCTGTGGCAGATGACGGAGGACGAGGTGTACGCGCTCCGCCGTGAGCACGGACTGATGCCGGTGTACCGTATGGTGGACACCTGCCATACGGGTGCGTATATCCCGTATTTCTATTCCTCCTATACCGGCGAGAACGCCTCGACGCTGACCGACCGCAAAAAGATCGTCGTGCTGGGCGCCGGTCCCATCCGTATCGGTCAGGGCGTGGAATTTGACTATTCCACCGTACACGCGGTGCAGACCATAAAGGCGGCCGGGTATGAGGCCATCATCATCAACAACAACCCCGAAACGGTGTCTACCGACTACACCACGGCGGACAAGCTGTACTTCGAGCCGCTGACGCCTGAGGACGTGATGAACATCGTCGAGTTCGAAAAGCCGGAGGGCGTGATCGCGTCGCTGGGCGGCCAGACCGCGATCAACCTTGCAGAGCCGCTGATGAAGCGCGGGGTGCGTATCATCGGTACGGATTGCGAGGCCATCGACCGCGCGGAAAACCGCGACCGGTTTGAAAAGATTCTGGAGGAGCTGAACATCCCGCAGCCGAAGGGTCGCGCCGTGACCCGCATTGAGGACGGCATTGCCGCCGCCAAGGAGATCGGCTATCCCGTGCTGGTGCGCCCGAGCTTCGTGCTGGGCGGCCGCGCGATGCAGATCGTTGCGAACGAGGAGCAGTTGCGCCAGTATCTCAAGACGGCGGTGGAGATCGACGAGGACAAGCCGGTGCTGGTGGATAAGTATATTCAGGGTAAGGAAGTCGAGATCGACGCGATCTGCGACGGCCGCGACGTGTTCGTGCCCGGCATTATGGAGCTGGTCGAGCGTACCGGTATCCACAGCGGTGACTCCATCAGTGTGTATCCCGCGTTCAGCATTTCCGACCGTGTCAAGGGTATCCTGTTGCAGTATGCGAAAAAGCTGGGGCTGGGTATCGGCATCGTCGGTCTGTACAACATCCAGTTCATCGTCGATGACAAGGAGGATGTGTATATCATCGAGGTCAATCCGCGCTCGTCGCGCACCGTGCCGTTCCTGTCCAAGGCGACCGGCTTCAGTCTGGCGGATATCGCTACCGAGGTCATCCTCGGCAAGAGTCTGAAGGAGCTGGGTATCTTTGATATTTATCCGACCGAGAAAAAGCGCTGGTACGTCAAGGTGCCGGTGTTCTCGTTCAATAAAATTCGCGGTCTAGACGCGTATCTCTCGCCCGAAATGAAGTCCACGGGTGAGGCCATCGGCTACGACGACAAGCTTAACCGCGCACTGTACAAGGCGTTGCAGGCCTCGGGTATGCACCTGCAAAACTACGGCACGGTGTTCGCCACCATCGCGGATAAGGACAAGGAGGAGGCACTGCCGCTGATCCGTCGGTTCTACAATCTGGGCTTCAACGTTCAGGCGACCGAGGGCACGGCGAACTTCCTGAAGAAGAACGGCATCCGCACGCACGTACTGCAAAAGATCGGCGACGGCAGCGACGAGATCCCCGAGGCACTGCGTCAGGGTCATATCGCGTACGTCATCAATACCCGCGATATCGGTGCCGCCGGTCAGGCGAGCGACGGTTATCAGATCCGCAGTCTGGCGACGGACAACAACGTCACCATCTTCACAGCGCTGGATACGGTGCGGGTGTTGCTGGACGTGCTGGAGGAGACCACGCTGACCATCTCCACTATCGACGCGTAAAGGATGTTTAAGCAATGAAACAGGGTTTGTTTGAAATCATCGAAAATACCCGGCTGACCGATACGGTGTGGCGTATGCGCCTGCGCGGCGATACGTCCGCCGTGACCGGCCCGGGGCAGTTTGTGAATATTTTGCTGGACGGGCTGTTTCTGCGCCGCCCCATCTCGGTGTGTGACTGCGAGGACGACGTGCTGACGCTGGTGTACAAGGTCGTGGGCAAGGGTACCCGTCAGATGAGCGAAATGACCGACGGCACGCTGGACGTGCTGACGGGGCTCGGCAACGGGTACGAGCTGTCGGAGGCCGGGGAGCGGCCGCTGCTGCTCGGCGGCGGTGTGGGCGTGCCGCCGCTGTATATGCTGGCGAAGCGGCTGATTGCGGCGGGGCGGCAGGTGTCCGTGGTATTGGGCTTTAACACCAAGGACGAAATTTTCTACGAGGACGAGTTCAAGGCACTGGGTGCTCAGGTGACCGTGGCGACGGTCGACGGCTCGTATGGTGTGAAAGGCTTTGTGACGGATGCGCTGTCGAGCGAGTACACCTACTTTTACACCTGTGGCCCCGAGCCGATGCTGAAGGCGGTGTACGCCGCGACGGACACCGAGGGTCAGTTCAGCTTTGAGGAGCGGATGGGCTGCGGCTTCGGCGCGTGCATGGGCTGCTCGTGCAAGGTCATCACGGGCTACAAGCGCATTTGTAAGGAAGGCCCCGTGCTGCGAAAGGAGGAGATCCTGTGGGAGCGTTAAGCACCACGCTGTGCGGTATCCGACTGGATAACCCCGTCATCCCCGCCAGCGGAACGTTCGGCTTCGGTTATGAGTTTGCGGAGCTGTACGATATCAACGTGTTGGGCACGTTCTCGTTCAAGGGAACGACGTTGCAGCCGCGCTTCGGCAATCCCACGCCCCGTATTGCGGAGTGCACCGCGGGTATGATAAACGCGGTGGGCTTGCAGAATCCCGGTGTGGACAAGGTCATCGGTGAGGAGCTGCCCCGGCTCGCCAAGTGCTTTCATAAGCCGGTGATGGCGAACGTCAGCGGCTTTTCGGTGGAAGAGTATACCGAGACCTGCCGTCGGCTGGATGCCTGCGAGCAGGTGGGCTGGCTGGAGGTCAACGTCAGCTGCCCCAATGTTCACGGCGGCGGGATGAGCTTCGGCACCTCGCCCGAGGCGGCGGCTGAGGTGACGGCGGCGGTCAAGCAGGTGACGACCAAGCCGGTCATCATCAAGCTGTCTCCCAACGTGACGGATATCGTGTCCATCGCCAAGGCGTGTGAGGCGGCGGGGGCTGACGGAATCAGCCTTATCAACACGCTGCTGGGTATGCGCATCGACCTGCGTACCCGCCGTCCCGTTATCGCCAACACGATGGGAGGCTTTTCCGGTCGTGCCATCTTCCCGGTGGCGGTGCGGATGGTGTATCAGGTGGCGAACGCCGTGAGCATCCCCGTGGTGGGAATGGGCGGTGTGTCCTCGGCGGAGGATGTCATCGAGATGATGCTCGCCGGTGCCGCGGCCGTGCAGGTGGGTGCCGCCAATCTGGTGGATCCGTTCGCCTGCAAGCGTATTATCGAGGAATTACCGACGGTGATGCGGCAGTACCGCATCGACCGTCTGGAGAATATTATTGGAGGATCAAGTAATGGGTAAGGACGTTATCATTGCCTGCGATTTTGCGAGTGCCGAGCAGGTATTCGGATTTTTGGACAAGTTTACCGGGAAAAAGCCGTTTGTCAAGATCGGTATGGAGCTGTTTTACGCGGAGGGTCCGCAGATCGTGCGGGAGATCAAGCGCCGCGGACACAAGATCTTTCTGGATCTCAAGCTGCACGATATTCCCAACACGGTGAAAAAGTCGATGGCGGTGCTGTCGGGCTTGGACGTGGATATGACCAACCTGCACGCCGCCGGTACGGTGAGCATGATGGAGGCCGCCATTGAGGGACTGACCCGTCCGGACGGCACGCGCCCGTTGCTCATAGCGGTGACGCAACTGACCTCCACCGATCAGGAGCGGATGGAGAGCGATCTGCTCATTCACGAGCCCATCGACAAGGTCGTGATGCATTACGCGTCCTGCGCGAAAAAGGCCGGGCTGGACGGCGTGGTCTGCTCGCCGCTGGAGGCGGGGAAGGTGCACGAGACCTGCGGCGCGGATTTCGTCACGGTGACGCCCGGCGTGCGCTTTGCCGACGGTGACGTGGGCGATCAGAAGCGCGTGATGACCCCGGCGCAGGCGAAGGAGATCGGTTCGGATTACATCGTGGTGGGTCGTCCCATCACGGCGGCGGCCGATCCGGTGGCGGCGTACGAGCGCTGTGTGCGTGAATTTGTGGGCTGATAGGAGGATAAGACAATGGAAAGCTACAAAAGAGAGTTTATTGAGTTCTTAGAGGGTGCCGGTGTGCTGAAGTTCGGCGATTTTACGGCGAAGAGCGGCCGCAAGATCCCGTATTTCATCAACGCGGGCGACATCAAGACCGGTGACCAGATCTCCAAGCTGGGCGAGTTCTACGCCAAGGCGTATTTTGAGAGGCTGGGTGCGAAGCCGACCGTGCTGTACGGCCCCGCGTACAAGGGTATCCCGATCGCGGTGTCTGCGGCGGTGGCACTGTCCAAGCAGGGTCTCGACGTGCCGTTCTTCTTCAACCGCAAGGAGGAAAAGGATCACGGTGAGGGCGGCGTGTTTGTCGGCTACAAGCCGCAGGCGGGTCAGGAGGTCGTCATCGTGGAGGACGTTATCACGGCGGGCACGGCCATGCGCGAGAGTATGGCGATTTTGTCGCCGCTTGAGGGCGTGAAGGTCGCGGCGGTGTTCGTGATGGTCGACCGCAAGGAAAAGGGTAAGACGGAGAAGTCCGCGATGGCCGAGGTCGGCGAGGAGTACGGCTTCCCGGTGTATTCGGTTGTGGACGTGTACGATATCATCGAATATCTGGAGGAAGATGAGAAAAATCGCGAAAACGTGGAAAGAATTAAAAATTATCTGGCCGTAAACGGCGCAAAGGAGTAAGCGGTATGCGCAGCTTGATCGATATTGCCGAATTATCCCTAGAGGAGCTGGACGAGCTGATCCGTGTGGCGGAGGAGATCATCGCGCGCCCGGAGCAATATGCCCACAAATGCGACGGCAAAAAGCTGGCGACGCTGTTTTTTGAGCCGTCCACCCGTACACGGCTGAGCTTTGAGGCGGCGATGCTGGAGCTGGGCGGCAGCGTGCTGGGCTTTTCGGAGGCGAACAGCTCGTCGGCCGCCAAGGGGGAAAGCGTGGCGGATACCGCCCGCACGGTGGGCTGCTATGCCGATATCATCGCGATGCGGCACCCGCGTGAGGGTGCGCCGCTGGTGGCGTCGCGCAACGCGGGCGTGCCCGTTATCAACGCGGGCGACGGCGGGCACTGCCATCCCACGCAGACGCTGGCCGATCTGCTGACCATCTACCGCCACAAGGGGCGGTTCGACGATCTGACCGTCGGCTTCTGCGGCGACCTGAAATACGGTCGCACGGTACATTCGCTGATCGCGGCGCTGTCGCGCTATAAGAACGTCAAGCTGGTGCTGATCTCCCCGCCGGAGCTGCGTCTGCCGGGCAACGTGAAATGGAACGTTATTGAGCGGCACGGTATGCAGTTTGAGGAGATCGACTCGCTGGAGGAAGCGATGCCGGAGCTGGATCTGCTGTATATGACGCGGGTGCAGCGGGAGCGGTTTGACGATCCCGCCGAATATGAGCGTTTGAAGGATCGGTATATCCTCACGGCGGATAAGCTGCGCTACGCGGGTGAGGATATGTGTATCTTGCATCCGTTGCCGCGTGTGAACGAGATCAGCGTGGCGGTGGACAGCGATCCGCGTGCCTGCTATTTTGAGCAGGTGCTCAACGGCAAGTATATGCGGATGGCACTGATCCTCAAGCTGCTGGAGGATGCGAAGCGCGGTGTGCGCACCGAGGAGGATATCACCATCAGCGGCGAGAGCGGCCTGCGTTGCTGCAATCCCCGTTGCATCACGGCGGTGGAGCAGGAGTTGGAGTCGGCGTTCCGTCTGACGGACGCTGACGCGGGCATCTACCGTTGCGTGTACTGCGAGCAGCGCGCGGTGCGATAAATGCAGAAAACCCGCCGAATTATGTGGGGTTTAGCCTTGACACTTCGGCGGGTTTATGGTATGATAAACACGTTCAATCAAAGACCGTTTCCTGCGACTGACGGTTTCGTGGAGCACCACAGCGGAGCAGGGAAATTCGGGCGTATGGCCGACCGTCTGGGCGCATTTGCTTTGTAAAGAGTAAGTGCGCCCTTTTTTGTTGGCAGTGGAGTGAAAAATGAGCTTGTGAGGGTATGACAACCCCTCCACCGCTTTACGGCGGCCACTCCCCTTACACAGGGGAGGCGAGGAAAAGGAATTGAGGAGGACTGTGTATGAAAAAAGTGGGTATCGTGATGGGGAGCGATAGTGATCTGCCTATCCTGCGCAAGGCGATGGATATGCTGACCTCGCTGGGTATTCCGTACGAGGCGCACGTCTATTCGGCGCACCGCACGCCGGTGGAGGCGCGGGAGTTTGCGCTGAACGCGCGGGCGAACGGCTTCGGGGTCATCATTGCGGCGGCCGGTATGGCGGCGCATCTGGCGGGCGCCATGGCGGCGAATACCACGCTGCCGGTCATCGGTATTCCGTGCCAGTCCTCGGTGCTGGACGGAATGGACGCGTTGCTGTCCACCGTGCAGATGCCCACGGGTATCCCGGTGGCGACGGTGGCTATCAACGGCGGTGCCAACGCGGCGCTGTTGTGTGCGCAGATCCTCGCGGTGGAGGATGCGGAGCTGGCCGCCAAGCTGGATGCAAAGCGGGCGGAGGATGCCCGTAAGGTGTTGGAAAAGGATGCCGCTTTGAACAGCGGTATGCAATAAAAAGCAGGAGGAACAAACAATGAAAAGTCACAGCGAAAGCTACGCGGCTGCGGGTGTGGATATTACTGCCGGCTACAAGGCGGTAGAACTGATGAAGCGGCACATCGCCAAGACGATGACGGCGGGCGTGTGCTCGGACGTGGGAGGCTTCGGCGGTCTGTTTGAATTGGACGTTACCGGCATGACCCGTCCCGTGCTGGTGAGCGGTACCGACGGCGTGGGTACCAAGCTGAAGCTCGCCTTTTTGATGGACAAGCACGATACCGTGGGTATCGACTGCGTGGCGATGTGCGTCAACGATATCATTTGCAGCGGTGCCAAGCCGTTGTTCTTCCTGGATTACGTTGCCTGCGGTAAGAACGTCCCGGAGCGTATTGAGGCCATCGTCAAGGGCGTGTGTGACGGCTGCGTGCAGGCGGGTGCAGCGCTCATCGGCGGTGAAACGGCGGAGATGCCGGGCTTCTACCCCGTGGATGAGTACGATCTGGCCGGTTACTGCACCGGCGTGGTGGACCGTTCCAAGATCATTGATAACAAGACGATGACGGCGGGCGACGTGGTCATCGCGCTACCGTCGAGCGGTGTGCATTCCAACGGCTTCTCGCTGGTGCGCAAGGTGTTCGACGTGGAGAACGCCGATCTTACGACTCCGATGGTGGAGCTGGGCGGCCGATCGCTGGGTGAAACGCTGCTGACCCCGACCCGCATTTACGTCAAGCCCGTGCTGGCATTGCTGGAACAGGTCAAGGTGCGCGGTATCTCGCACATCACGGGCGGCGGCTTCTATGAGAATATCCCGCGCAGCATCCCGGATGGTCTGGGCGCCAAGATCGACAAGGCGGCGGTGAAGGTACTGCCCATCTTTGAGCTGATCGCCAAGACCGGCGGCATCAGCGAGCGCGATATGTTCAACACGTTCAATATGGGTGTAGGTATGAGCATCGTGGTACCGGCAGACGAGGTCGACAAGGCACTGGCTATCCTGCACGAGAACGGCGAGGAGGCCTACGTCATCGGTGAGATCGTCAAGTCGGACGACAAGGTGATCGTATGAGCGCCCGCGTTGCGGTTTTAGTTTCGGGTGGCGGTACCAATTTGCAGGCGTTGATCGACGCGCAAAACGCAGGGATCATCCGCAGCGGTAAGCTGGTGCTGGTCATCGCCAATCGTGCCGACGCGTATGCGCTGGAGCGGGCGAAGGCGGCAGGTATCGACACCGCCGTGGTACTGAAAAAGGAGCTTGGCTCGGCCGAGGCTTTTGAAGACCGTATCCACGCGTTGCTTACCGAGTATCACATCGACATTATCGTGCTGGCGGGCTTTATGGCGATCCTCAGTGAGTCGTTTACCGCGCGGTATCCGCGCCGGATCCTGAACGTGCATCCGTCCCTGATTCCGTCGTTTTGCGGCAAAGGGTATTACGGGCTCCGGGTGCACGAGGCGGCGTTGGCCTACGGCGTCAAGGTGACGGGGGCTACGGTGCATTTCGTCAACGAGGTGCCGGACGGCGGCGAGATCATCCTGCAAAAAGCGGTGGAGATATTGCCGGGTGATACGCCTGAGGCACTGCAAAAGCGTGTGATGGAGCAGGCGGAATGGAAGCTGCTCCCCGCGGCGGTGGAGCAGGTGTGTGATGAGTTGAGCACAGAAAGGAAGTAACGGTATGGCACTTTATGATTTGAAAACGCTGCTGTCCGAGAACAGCTATCCCGGTCGCGGCATCGTCATCGGCCAATCGGCGGACGGCAAAAGCGCGATGATCGCGTATTTCATTATGGGGCGCAGCGTCAACAGCCGCAACCGCATTTTCGAGCGGTTTGAGGGCGGTATGTGCACCAAGGCGTTTGACGAATCCAAGCTGTCCGACCCCAGCCTCATTATTTATAACCCGTACCTGAGCGCCAGGGGTGGTCTGGTGGACATCATCACCAACGGTGACCAGACGAACACGGTCTTTGATTTTCTGAATGACGGCGGTACGTTTGAAGAGGCGCTGCGCACCCGTGAGTTTGAGCCGGATGCGCCCAATTTCACGCCGCGTGTTTCGGGTATCTGCTATTATGAGGGCGGGTTTACCTACAAGCTGTCGATTTTGAAATCGGCGAACGGTCGCCCCGAGGTGTGCAACCGGTATTTCTATGAGTATGCGCCGGAGGCCGGGATCGGTCGTTTTATCCACACCTACAGGTGCGACGGCGATCCCATTCCGTCCTTCTACGGAGAGCCGGAGGAGGTTGCTCTGCCGAACACCGCCGAGGAGCTGGCGGAGCTGGTGTGGAGCAGCCTGAACGAGGATAACAAGGTCTCGCTGTTTGTGCGCTGCGTGCCGCTGGACGGCGGCGAGCCGACCGAGATCATCATCAATAAAAACAAGTGACGAGGTACCGACAATGAAGGAATTTGAACTGAAATACGGTTGCAACCCCAACCAGAAGCCGTCCAAGATCTATATGCACGACGGCAGTGAGCTGCCCATCGAAATTCTGAACGGTCGTCCGGGCTACATCAATTTTCTGGATGCGTTCAACAGTTGGCAGCTTGTCAAGGAGCTGAAGGAGGCGGTGGGTCTGCCCGCGGTCACCTCGTTCAAGCACGTCAGCCCGACGTCGGCGGCGGTGGGGCTGACGCTGCCCGAAAAGCTGAAGAAGGCGTGCTTTGTGGACGATATTCCCGAGCTGGACGCGTCCCCTTTGGCGTGTGCGTATGCCCGTGCCCGCGGCACCGACCGTATGTGCTCGTTCGGTGACTGGGTGGCGCTGTCGGACGTGTGCGACGTGACCACCGCGCGGCTGATCGCGCGTGAGGTGTCGGACGGCGTGATCGCCCCCGGCTACCAGCCCGAAGCACTGGAGATTCTGAAAAAAAAGCGCAAGGGCGGCTACAACGTGGTGCGCATCGACCCCGATTTCGTGCCGGCCGAGGTGGAGCGCAAGCAGGTGTACGGCATCACATTTGAGCAGGGCCGCAACAATTTCAAGATCGATCGCGAGCTGCTCGGCAACATCGTGACCGAGAACAAGGAGCTGCCCGAAAGCGCGGTGCGCGATCTTATCATTTCGCTGATCACGCTGAAATACACGCAGTCCAATTCCGTGTGCTACGCGGTGGACGGTCAGGCTATCGGTGTGGGTGCGGGGCAGCAGTCCCGTATCCATTGCACCCGTCTGGCGGGCGGCAAGGCGGATACGTGGTTTTTGCGGCAGCACGACAAGGTGCTGGCGTTGCCGTTCCGCGAGGGGCTCAGCCGTCCCGACCGTGACAACGTCATCGACGGCTACATCAACCGCAACGAGGAGAATGTGTGCGCCGACGGTATCTGGCAGCAGTATTTTACCCGTCAGCCCGAGCCGCTGACCGACGCGGAGATCCGCGCGTATTTGGATACCGTGGACAACGTGGCGTTGGGCTCGGATGCGTTCTTCCCGTTCAGTGACAATATTGAGCGCGCGTACCGCAGCGGCGTCAAATACGTGGCGGAGCCGGGCGGCTCTATCCGCGATGACGCGGTCATCGAGTGTTGCGATAAATACGGGATCACCTGCGCCTTTACGGGGATGCGGTTGTTCCATCACTAAGAAAGAAACAGCCCCTCTTTTCGGAGGGGCCGTTGGTGTGTATTAAGGAGGATGTTCCACAATGAAATTGATGGTGGTCGGCGGTGGCGGCCGTGAGCACGCCATTATCCGCAAGCTGCGGGAAAATCCCGTGGTCACCGAGATCTACGCGTTGCCGGGTAACGGCGGTATGGCGGCGGATGCTGTCTGCGTGGATATCGGTGCGAAAGATATTGACGGTATCGTGAAATTCGCGGTGGAGAACGCGGTGGATTACGCCGTGGTCGCGCCCGATGATCCGCTGGTGCTGGGTGCGGTGGACGCGCTGGAGGCTAAGGGTATCCCGTGCTTCGGCCCACGGGCGAACGCCGCGATCATCGAGGGGAGCAAGGTGTTCTCCAAGCAACTGATGAAGAAATACAACATCCCGACAGCGGCGTACGACGTGTTTGACGAGTTGGAGGCCGCGCTGGCGTACCTGGATACCGCGCCGATCCCCACGGTCATTAAGGCGGATGGCTTGGCACTGGGCAAGGGTGTGGTCATCGCCCGGACCCGTGACGAGGCGAAGGACGCGGTGCGCTCGATGATGCGGGACAAGGTGTTCGGGGCGAGCGGCGACCGTGTAGTGATTGAGGAATTTTTGACCGGCCCGGAGGTGTCTGTGCTGGCATTTACCGACGGTAACGCGCTGGTGCCGATGGTGTCGTCGATGGATCACAAGCGCGCGGGGGATAACGATACGGGGCTGAATACCGGCGGTATGGGCACGGTGGCGCCCAATCCGTATTACACGCCGGACGTGGCGGCCGTGTGTATGGATACCATCTTTATGCCGACGGTGCGGGCGATGAACGCCGAGGGGCGTACCTTTAAGGGCTGTCTGTACTTCGGTCTGATGCTGACCCCGAACGGCCCGAAGGTGATCGAGTACAACTGCCGTTTCGGTGATCCCGAAACGCAGGTGGTGCTACCGCTGCTGAAAAGCGATCTGCTGACGGTGATGCAGGCGGTCACGAACGGTACGCTGGCCGATATCCCGGTGGAATTTGACGGGGGCAGCGCGTGCTGTGTCATTCTGGCATCGAAGGGGTATCCGGCGGCGTACGACAAGGGTCTGCCGCTGACCATTCCGGCCGAGACCGCGCCGCATACCTACGTAGCGGGTGCGGTCATCAAGGACGGAAAGCTCGTTACGAACGGTGGTCGCGTGCTGGGTGTCACTGCGGTGGCGACGACGCTGGGCGAGGCGATCCGAGAGGCCTACCGTCTGGCGGATACGGTCTCGTTTGACAATAAATATTGCCGTCGCGATATCGGCGCGCGAGCGATGAAAAAAGCGGAGGGTAACTGATGGTATATCGGGTATTTGTAGAAAAAAAACGGGAGCTGGCGAACGAGGCGAAGTCGCTGCTGACGGATGTAAACGGTCTGCTGGGCATTACTGCTCTGACCGACGTGCGGGTCATCAACCGCTACGATGCGGAAAACATCACCACCGAGCTGTTTGAGCGGGCGAAGACCACGGTGTTTTCCGAGCCGCAGCTGGATATTGTGTCCGACGAGGTCGAGCTTGCGGGGGCGACGGTGTTTGCGGTGGAGTTCCTGCCGGGACAGTTCGATCAGCGGGCGGATTCCGCAGCGCAGTGTATCCAGATCCTGTCGCAGGGTGACCGCCCGACGGTGCGCACCGCAAAGGTCTACGCGCTGTACGGTGAGCTGACCGAGGCGGAGCTCGCGGATATCAAGAAGTACGTTATCAACCCGGTGGAGGCACGCGAGGCGACACTCGAAAAGCCGGAAACGCTGGCGGCGGAGTATACCGTGCCGACGACGGTCAAAACGCTGGATGGGTTTACGGCGCTTGACCGTGCGGGGCTGGAGCAGTTCGTGAGCGATTACGGTCTGGCGATGGATGCGGATGATATCGCGTTCTGTCAGGCGTATTTTCGCTCGGAGAAGCGCGATCCCACCATCACGGAGATTCGGATGATCGACACGTACTGGTCGGATCACTGCCGTCATACCACGTTCCTCACCGTCATTGACGAGGTGAAGTTTGAGGATGAGCTGCTGCAGAGTGCGTACAACGAGTATCTGGCGGTGCGCCGCGAGCTTGGCCGCACCAAGCCGATCTGCCTGATGGATCTGGCGACGGTGGCGGTGAAGTGGCTGCGGGTCAATGGTCGGCTGGATAAGCTGGACGAGTCCGAGGAGATCAACGCCTGCACCGTGAAAATTGAAATTGAAGTGGACGGCAAGCCTGAGCCGTGGCTGTTGCTCTTTAAAAATGAAACGCACAATCACCCCACCGAGATTGAGCCGTTCGGTGGCGCGGCCACCTGCATCGGCGGCGCGATTCGCGATCCGCTGTCCGGACGTTCGTACGTGTACGGTGCGATGCGCGTGACGGGTGCGGCGGATCCGCTGAGGCCCGTAAGCGAGACCATTCCCGGCAAGCTGCCGCAACGCAAGATCGTGACGACGGCGGCTGCGGGGTATTCGTCCTACGGTAACCAGATTGGTCTGGCGACCGGTATCGTGGACGAGCTGTATCACGACGGCTACGCCGCCAAGCGAATGGAGATCGGCGCGGTGATCGCGGCGGCTCCTGCGGCGAACGTGCGGCGTGAGTGCCCGGCACCCGGGGATATCGTGGTGTTGCTCGGCGGCTCGACCGGCCGCGACGGTATCGGCGGTGCGACCGGCTCGTCCAAGGCGCACAACGCGCATTCGGTGGAAACCTGCGGCGCGGAGGTGCAAAAGGGCAACGCGCCGGAGGAGAGAAAGCTACAGCGTTTGTTCCGCGACCCGACGGCGTGCCGTATGATAAAGCGGTGTAACGATTTCGGTGCGGGCGGCGTGTCGGTGGCGATCGGTGAGCTGGCTGACGGTCTGGAGATCGACTTGAACGCCGTGCCGAAGAAGTACGAGGGCCTGGACGGTACCGAGCTTGCGATCAGTGAATCGCAGGAGCGTATGGCGGTGGTGATCGAGCCGGAAAACGTGGAGACGTTTTTAGCGCTCGCGGCCAGGGAAAATTTGCAGGCCTGCCCCGTGGCGGTGGTACGTGCTGAGCCGCGTCTCGTGATGAATTGGAACGGCAAGCGTATCGTGGATATCAGCCGGGAGTTCCTCAACTCCAACGGTGCGGAGAAGCATATCACGGTGACGCCCGCCAAGGCGGTGACACCGCGCCGCGAGGTCAAGGGCGGCTTTACGGAGAATTATACCGCGCTGGCGGCCGACCTGAATATCTGCTCGAAGCGCGGTCTGTCCGAGCGGTTTGACTCCACCATCGGTGCGGGCACGGTGCTGATGCCGTTCGGCGGCAAGCACCAGCTGACACCCATTCAGGCGATGGTGCAGAAAGTGTCCGTGGAAAAAGGTCACACCGACGACTGCTCGTTTATGGCGTGGGGCTACAACCCGTTTGTGGCGGAGCAGAGCCCCTACCACGGCGCGTATCTGGCGGTTGTGGAGTCGGTGTCCAAGTTGATCGCGTCGGGTGCGTCGTTTGAGGACGTGTACCTCACGTTCCAGGAGTATTTTGAGCGTCCCGGTAAGGACGGTAAGCGCTGGGGCAAGCCGCTGGCGGCGTTGCTGGGTGCGTTTAAGGCGCAGAAGGAGCTGGGTATCGGCTCCATCGGCGGTAAGGACTCGATGAGCGGCTCGTTTGAGGAGCTCGACGTGCCGCCGACGCTGGTGTCCTTTGCGGTGACGACCGGCAAGACCGACGAGGTCGTATCGCCCGAGTTCAAGGCGGCGGGTCACCGCGTGGTGTGCCTGTGCCCCGAGATCGACGAAAACGGTCTGCCGGAGGCGGCGTCGCTGATCGACACGTTTAACAAGGTGACTGCGCTGCTGCGCGACGGCAGGGCGGTGGCGTGCTACACGGCGGGTCCCGGCGGTATCGGTGAGGCTGTGATGAAGATGTGCTTCGGCAACGGCCTGGGTTTCCGTTTCAACGAGGTGATCCCCGTTGCGGATATTTTTGATTATTGCTACGGTAGCTTCCTGCTGGAGGTCACCGACGAGGTGACCGGCTTGCAGGAGATCGGTGTGACTACCGATGACGGCTGTATCTCGCTGGGCAAGGAAAGCCTGAAGCTGTCCGAGCTGCTGGGTATTTACGAGGGCAAGCTGGAGAGCGTGTACAGCTGCAACGTCGCGCAGACGGCCGCGGGCATTCAGAATTATTCCTATACCGCGACCGAGTACGTGACACCGGCCATCAAGGTGGCGAAGCCGCGGGTGCTCATTCCCGCGTTCCCGGGTACCAACTGCGAGTACGACAGTGCCAAGGTGATGCGCGATGCCGGTGCCGAGCCGGAGATCGTGGTTATCAACAATCTGTCGGCGGCGGGTATCCAGCGCAGTGTGGAGCACTTTGCCAAGCGTCTGCGGGAGGCGCAGATGGTGTTCATCCCCGGCGGCTTCTCCGGAGGTGACGAGCCGGACGGCAGCGGTAAGTTTATTACCGCGTTCTTCCGTAACGCCGCCGTGAAGGAGGGCGTGACCGAGCTGCTGGATAACCGCGACGGTCTGATGTGCGGTATCTGCAACGGCTTCCAGGCACTCATCAAGCTGGGTCTGGTGCCGTACGGCAGGATCATCGACACCGATGAAAGCTGCCCCACGCTGACGTACAATACCATTGCGCGTCACCAGTCCCGCATCGTGCATACGCGCATCGCGTCCAACAAATCGCCGTGGCTGGCACTCACCAACGTTGGTGACGTGTACGAGGTGCCGATCTCGCACGGTGAGGGCCGCTTCTTAGCGGATGAGACGCTGGTGAAGCAGTTGGCGGAGAACGGTCAGATCGCAACGCAGTACGTCGATCTGGACGGCAACGCCACCGCCGACGTGCACTTTAACCCCAACAATTCCATCGCGGCTATCGAGGGTATCACCTCGCCGGACGGCCGCGTGTTCGGTAAGATGGGTCATAGCGAGCGTATCGGCTCCGGTCTGTACCGCAACGTACCGGGCAACTATGAGATCAAGATGTTCGAAGCAGCCGTGAAATATTTTCGTTGAGAGAAAAGGAGACGAGGGAAATGAACTTTTTTGAAGAATTGAAGCAGTACGACCCTGCGGTCGCGGATGCCTGCCATCTGGAGCTGGAGCGCCAGCAGCACAACATTGAGCTGATCGCCTCGGAGAACATCGTATCCAAGGCGGTGCTGCTCGCGGCCGGCGGCGTGCTGACCAACAAATACGCCGAGGGCTATCCCGGCAAGCGTTATTACGGCGGGTGTCAGTGTGTGGATATCGTGGAGGAGATCGCGCGTGAGCGGGCGAAGCAGCTGTTCGGCGCCGAGCACGCGAACGTGCAGCCGCACAGCGGTGCCAACGCGAACCTTGCGACGTTCTTTGCGCTGCTGCAGCCCGGCGATACCGTGATGGGTATGAACCTGCAGCAGGGCGGCCATCTGTCGCACGGCTCGCCGGTCAATATCTCCGGCAAGTATTTCAACATCGTGCCCTACGGTGTCAGCGACGATACCGAAACCATCGACTACGACGAGATGCGCCGCATCGCTGTCGAGTGTCGGCCGAAGCTGATCGTAGTGGGCGCGAGCGCGTATTCCCGCGTGATCGACTTTGCCCGCTGTCGCGAGATCGCGGACGAGGTGGGCGCGTACCTGATGGTGGATATCGCCCACATCGCGGGTCTGGTCGCCGCAGGCGTACATCCCTCGCCGGTGCCGTATGCCGACGTGGTGACCACCACCACGCACAAAACCCTGCGCGGCCCGCGCGGCGGTATGATCCTGTGCCGTGAGTCACTGGCCAAGCAGATCGACAAGGCGGTGTTCCCCGGCACGCAGGGCGGCCCGCTGATGCATATCATCGCCGCCAAGGCGGTGGCACTGGGCGAGGCGCTGACCGACGAGTTCCGCACCTATCAGCAACAGGTCGTGAAAAACGCGGCGGCACTGTGCAAGGGCTTGATAGACAGGGGTCTCAGCATCGTGTCCGGCGGCACGGATAACCATCTGATGCTGCTCAAGCTCTTGGATACCGGCGTGACAGGCAAGGAGCTGGAGCATCGTCTGGACGAGGTGCACATTACCGCGAACAAGAATACCATTCCCAACGATCCGCAGAGCCCGTTCGTGACGAGCGGTGTGCGTCTGGGTACGCCCGCCGTGACCACGCGCGGCTTCGGTGAGGCCGAAATGGCACTCGTCGCCGGATGGATCTACGATACCGTGTATGACTTTGAGAACAGCCGCGAGCGTATCAGCCGCGAGGTGCAGGAGCTCTGCGCGAGGTTCCCGATCTATTAAAAAAGAGGTGGCCTTTTATGGCGTATTTGTCCGACATTGAAATTGCTCAGAGCTGTGAGATGAAGCCCATTGCCGAGATCGCACGGATCGCGAAGATCGACGGTAAGTATTGGGAACCCTACGGCTATTACAAGGCGAAGATCGACCCCGCGCTGTTGCGCGAGACCGACAAGCCGGACGGCAAGCTGATCTTGGTGACCGCTATCACCCCCACGCCCGCAGGCGAGGGTAAGACGACCACCACCATCGGTCTGGCGGACGGTCTGCGCCGCATCGGCAAGGACGTGACGGTGGCGCTGCGGGAGCCGTCGCTGGGACCGGTATTCGGTGTCAAGGGCGGAGCCGCAGGCGGCGGCTATGCACAGGTGGTGCCGATGGAGGATATCAATCTGCACTTCACGGGTGATTTCCACGCCATCGGTGCGGCGAACAACCTGCTGGCTGCGATGCTGGATAACCACATTCAGCAGGGCAACAAGCTGGGTATCGACGTGCGCAGGATTACGTGGAAGCGCTGTGTGGATATGAACGACCGTCAGCTCCGCTTTATCGTGGACGGGATGGGCGGCAAGGCAAACGGTACGCCGCGTGAGGACGGCTTTGACATCACGGTGGCGAGCGAAATTATGGCGGTGCTGTGCCTGGCGAGCTCCATCGCGGATCTGAAGGAGCGGCTGTCGCGCATCATTGTCGGCTACACCTACGACGATCGCCCGGTCACCTGTGGTGAGCTGAAGGCGGCGGGTGCGATGACCGCGCTGCTGAAGGATGCCATCAAGCCTAATTTGGTGCAGACACTGGAGGGCACGCCCGCGTTCGTGCACGGCGGCCCGTTTGCGAACATCGCGCACGGATGCAATTCCGTGATGGCGACCCGTCTGGCACTCAAGATGGGCGATTATGCCGTGACCGAGGCCGGCTTCGGTGCCGATCTGGGTGCGGAGAAGTTTTTGGATATCAAGTGTCGTATGGCGGGGCTGACCCCGGATGCGGTGGTGGTGGTCGCCACCGTGCGTGCTCTGAAGATGCACGGCGGCTTGGCGAAGAACCAGCTTGCCGAGGAGGATCTGGATGCGCTGGAGCGCGGCATTCCGAACCTACTGCGCCACGTGTCCAACGTCAAAACCGTGTATAAGTTGCCGTGCGTGGTGGCGGTCAACCGCTTCCCGACGGATACCGACGCGGAGATCGAGCATATCATCGCGAAGTGCCGCGAGCTGGGTGTCAACACCGTGCTGTCCACCGTGTGGGCGGAGGGCGGCCGCGGCGGTGAGGCTCTGGCGCGCGAGGTCGTGCGGCTGTGCGAGGAAGAAAAGGGCGACTTTACGTATGCGTACGAGCTGGACGGCAGCATCGAGGATAAGATCGCAGCGGTCGTGAAAAAAGTGTACGGCGGCGACGGTATCACCGTGATGCCGTCGGCGAAAAAGCAGATCGCGCAGATGACGGCGCTGGGCTTTGACAAGCTGCCCGTGTGTATCGCCAAAACGCAGTACAGCTTCTCGGACGATCCCACCAAGCTGGGTGCACCGGACGGCTTTACCGTGACGGTGAAGAACGTCAAGGTGTCCGCAGGTGCGGGCTTCCTCGTGGTGCTGACGGGCGATATCCTCACGATGCCGGGGCTTCCCAAGGTACCAGCGGCGGAGGCCATCGACGTGGACGAGAACGGTCGTATTCTGGGGCTTTTCTAAAACGCACTTGACAAGTGTGCGCCCGTGTGCTATGATACGGTCAACAGAATACGTGAACGATAGAGGCGCACCGAGTAAAGAGTACCCTGCTGCGGGCTTGTAAAAGCCGGTTGCCAAGGCCGCAGGGGAAAGGGGCCGGTGCCGAAGCGGATACCGTGGCGGGTATTTGGCTGGCAGTTCGGAGAATATCCGTCCTGTTGTCGCAGCAATGCGGAGAGCTATCTGAACTAAGTCCGTCTGTTTCTGCGGAACTGAACTTTCAGAGAGATAGCCCACGCATCGTGTCGGCTATCTCTTTTTATTCAAAAACCGAAGAAAAGGATGAGTTTTTTATGAAAAACACGTTGTTTACGGGTGCCGCGACCGCCATCGTGACCCCGATGACCCGTGAGGGTGTGGATTACGCGCAGTTTGCCCGCCTCATCGAGTGGCAGATCGCCGAGGGCATCGACGCTATCGTGTCGGTGGGCACCACGGGCGAGGGTCCTACGCTGACTGATGCGGAGCACCGCGAGGCGATCCGCTTTTGCGTGGAGCAGGTGGCGGGGCGGGTGCCGGTCATTGCCGGTACCGGCTCGAACGACGTGGCGTACGCCATCGACCTGACGAAATTCGCCTGCGAGGTCGGCGCGGATGGGATGCTGCTGGTCACGCCATACTATAATAAAGCGACGCAGAACGGTCTCATTCAGTCGTTTACGGCGGTGGCGGACGTCAGCACCAAGCCGTGTATTCTGTACAACGTGCCCAGCCGCACGGGCTGTAATTTACAGCCGCAGACGGTGGCGGCACTGGCGGAGCATCCGCGCATCACGGCCATCAAGGAGGCCAGCGGCGATATCTCGCAGGTGGCGAAGATCGCGGCACTGTGCGGTGATAAGATTGACATTTATTCCGGTAACGACGATCAGATCGTTCCCATTATGTCGCTGGGCGGCAAGGGCGTTATCTCGGTGCTGTCCAACCTGATGCCGAAAGAGACCAGCCGGATGTGCCATCTGTGCGAGCAGGGTGACGTGAAAACGGCGGCGGAGCTGCAGTTGAAGCTGCTGCCGCTCATCGACGCGCTGTTCTGCGAGGTCAATCCCATTCCCGTGAAGGCGGCGATGGCGGCGATGGGTTTCGGTGAGAATTATCTGCGCCTGCCGCTGACCCCGATGGAGTCGGCGCACGAGGCCGAGCTACTGCGGCTGATGAAGGAGCAGAGCTTGATATAATGATATAAGGAGCGATGCGTGATGAAGATCGGTATTTACGGATACGGTAATCTGGGACGCGGTGTGGAAAGCGCCGTGTGCCACGCGGCTGACGCGGAGCTTGTGGGCATCTTTACCCGCCGCGACCCCGCGACCATTCACCCGAAAAGCGGGGTGGCGGTGTATGCCGATACACAGCTCGCGGCGTTTAAGGATACGCTGGACGTGCTCATCCTGTGCGGGGGCAGCGCTACCGATCTTCCCGTAATGACCCCCGCGCTGGCGGCGGAGTTTAACGTGGTGGACAGCTTTGATACGCACGCGGCCATTCCCGCACACTTTGCGGCGGTGGACGCGGCGGCTGCCGCGAGCGGGCATATCGCACTGATCTCGGCCGGTTGGGATCCGGGTCTCTTTTCGCTGAATCGCTTGTACGCTTCGGCGGTGTTGCCGGACGGGCGCGATTACACGTTCTGGGGGCGCGGTGTCAGTCAGGGTCATTCCGATGCCATCCGTCGTATCGACGGCGTGCGGGATGCGCGGCAGTATACCGTGCCGGTATCGGCGGCGCTGGACGCGGTGCGTTCGGGTGCACAGCCGGAGCTGAGCACGCACGAGAAGCATACCCGTGAGTGCTACGTGGTGGCGGAGGAGGGGGCTGATCTTGCCCGTATCGAGCGTGAGATCAAGGAGATGCCCAACTACTTTGCCGATTACGACACGACGGTGACGTTTGTGACCGCCGAGGAGCTGGCGCGTGAGCACGGAGGTCTGCCGCACGGCGGCCGCGTTATCCGCACCGGTGTGACCGGGTGGGACGGCGAGCACCGCCATACCGTTGAATACAGCCTGGCGCTGGACTCCAACCCTGAATTTACCGCCGGTGTGCTGGTGGCGTATGCCCGTGCCATCCAGCGGATGCACGGCCGCGGCGTGACCGGGTGCAAAACGGTGTTCGACGTGGCACCGGGCGATCTGTCGCCGCTGTCACCCGAGGAGCTGCGGGCGCATATGCTGTAATATTATTTTCCGTTGAGAGGATTTTTGGGGAATGATCTGTGAGAATCTGTCTGTCCGTGAGGACGGACATCTGTTATTGGCCGGGCAGGATACCGCCGCGCTGGCGGCGGCCTACGGCACACCGCTGTACATCATGGACGAGGACCGCATCCGTGAGCGGTGCCGCACCTATCTGACTGCCGTGCACGAGGCGTTCGGTGGGCGGGGACGCGTGTTGTACGCGTCCAAGGCGGCGAGCTTTAAGCGGATGTATACCATTATGGCTGAGGAAGGACTGTGCGTGGACGTGGTCTCGCCCGGCGAGATCGCGACGGCACTGCGCGCCGATTTTCCGATGGAGCGGGTGTATTACCATTCCAGCCACAAGAGCGACGCGGATATTGCGTACGCGATGGACGCCGGTGTGGGCTGCTTTGTCATCGACAACACCGAGGAGCTGTTCGCGGTGGAGTGTCAGGCGGCGGCTCGCGGGGCGCGGCAACGCATCGTGCTGCGGCTGACCCCGGGCATTGACCCGCACACCTATGAAGCGGTGGCAACGGGTAAGGTGGATTCCAAGTTTGGGTTTTCCATCGAGACCGGCGCGGCGGAGGAGATCACGCGGCTGGCACTGAAGCAGCCGCATCTGGCACTGGACGGCTTTCATTGTCACGTGGGGTCGCAGGTGTTTGATTCCGATGTGTTTTTGCAGTCGGTCGACCGTATGGCGGCCTATATGG
Organism: uncultured Eubacteriales bacterium; assembly: GCA_964470515.1. Lineage (GTDB taxonomy): Bacteria > Bacillota > Clostridia > Oscillospirales > Acutalibacteraceae > RGIG3009. Next base: position 28,170 of record CAYYDD010000008.1, read on the forward strand.
CGACGGTACGTGATACGTACGGCTATACGGCGAAATTGCTGGATCTCGGCGGCGGCTACGGCGTGCGGTACGTGGAAAGTGATCCCGAGCTGGATATCGCGGCGAATATCGCGCAGGTGGGCGCGTACATTCGGGAAAAGGTCGCCGAATACGGCTTGCCGATGCCGGAGGTGGCGTTTGAGCCGGGACGCAGTATCGTGGCGGACGCGGGGCTGACGTTGTATACCGTCAGCTCGCTCAAGCAGATCCCCGGGTACAAGAATTACGTCGCGGTGGACGGCGGTATGACGGACAATCCGCGGTTTGCGCTGTACGGAGCGCCATATACCGTGCTGGCGGCGGGCAAGCTGAACGAGCAGGCCACGCTGAATTGCTCGGTGGTGGGTCGTTGCTGTGAGAGCGGCGACGTTATTCAGGAGAACGTGCCGATGCCGGAGTCCATCACACGGGGCGATCTGATCGCCGTGCTGACGACGGGCGCGTACAATTATTCGATGGCCTCGAATTACAACCGCATACCGCGGCCGCCCGTGGTGATGCTGCGGGGCGGGGAGTCGTACGTGGCGGTGCGCCGCGAAACGCTGGACGATATCGTCGCGTTGGATATGTGAGAAAACGGTCAGGCACCACGGTGCCTGACCGTTTTAGACGTTAGACGACGTTGGATATAGTTTGTGCGGATTTTGGCGGATGATTCGTGAAGTGCCCCTATCGGTGCAGGACGGCGACGATCTCGCCGACGTATTGACGGTGGAAGTCGTTTGCTTTATAATGAGAGAGAAGGGCGGGGTCGACGAACTGTTCCGCCGTAAAATCAACGGTGTGCAGTTTGCGGCATACCAGCACCAGTCGCGCCTGCTCGATGCAGGGAGTGCCGTTTTCGTGCGTGACCGACAGCCCCGTGGCGGCGAATTTATCGTCGTCGCGCCCGGAGTGGGAGCCGCAGTAGCGCAGAGCCTCGCGGTGTTGCTCCCCGAGAAACGACAGCGAATAGGTATCCGCCTTTTCCAGCAGTGCATAGGTGTACCGCTGCGGACGAACGAACGCGAAGGCCACGGGCTTATTCCATAAAATGCCCACGCCGCCCCAGCTGGCGGTCATCGTGTTGCAGGCGCCGCCGTGCTCGGCGGTGATGAGCATCCAGTCATCCCCGATGAGGGAGAACGGGTTATCGGTGATCGTTTGGGGGTCGATGCGGTGAAAGGCGGACATAGTGACAGCTCCTTTTAATGCTGAGTTAATCTTGCTATAGTACAGTATAGCATAAAGTTGCTGTCTATGCGCCTATTTTTTAAAATTTGTTCATACACGGTGCGAAAAAATCCGTTAAACTAAGGATATATGCCGGGAGGTCGATACGTATGGATGCGTTAAAAATTATGGTCGTGGACGATGACAGCAATATCTGCGAATTGCTACGGTTGTATCTGAGCAAGGAAGGCTTTGAGCCGGTAACGGTATGCGACGGTGAGGAAGCGGTGGAGAGGTTTGACACCGTGCAGCCCGCGCTGATCCTGCTGGACGTGATGATGCCGAAGCTGGACGGCTGGCAAGTGTGCCGCCGTATCCGTAAAAAGTCGCAGTGTCCTATCATTATGCTGACCGCCAAGGGTGAATTGTTTGACAAGGTGCTGGGACTGGAGCTGGGCGCGGACGATTACATCGTCAAGCCCTTTGAGACCAAGGAGGTGGTGGCCCGCGTGAAGGCGGTGCTGCGCCGTGCGGGCATCCACCAGGGCGAAAAGCCGCGGGAGGTCAGCTACGACGGTCTGTATATCAATATGGAAAACTACGAGCTCCGCGTGCGTGGCAAGAAGATTGACACGCCGCCGAAGGAGATGGAGCTGATCTATCATCTGGCCAGTAACCCCAACCGGGTGTACACCCGCGACCAGCTGCTGGACGAGGTGTGGGGGTTTGAATATTACGGCGACAGCCGTACCGTGGACGTGCACATCAAACGTCTGCGGGAAAAGCTGGAGGGTGTTTCCGAGCAGTGGACGCTGAAGACCGTATGGAGTGTGGGGTATAAGTTTGATGTCAAGGAAAACGAAACCGAAGCCGATGTTTAAAAGCATCTTTGCCAAATATTTTGCACTGGTGGCGGCGTTGATCGTCATATCTTTCGCGCTGACCTCGATGGTGCAGTTGGTGTTTGCCCGCCGCTACTGGATCGAGGATAAACGGCTGCTGTTGGCGGAGCAGGCTCAGAACGTGGCGGATATGATGCGCGAAAACACCATGGAGATCTATCCCGATAATTATTACGTGTCGGAAGAGGTGCAGCCGTTGCTGATACGTTTGGCGGAGGCCGGTGATATCAACGTGCTGATAACCGACAACAGCTACCGTGTGGTGATGTGCTCACACAGGAACTGCACGCACCAGGGAAGGATCTTGCCGCAGTCGGTACAGGAGGGGTTGCAGCAGCCGGATTACTTTGCCGTGATCGGTATGGGTGAGCTGTATGAGACCAACCAGTATACCACCGGCACCGTACTGATCGCCAATAACAGCGTGGTGGGGTATGCGGTGGTGTCCTCCTCGGCGAAGGCACTCGGCGAGTACGTACTGGATAATTTTCAGCTGTATCTGCTGTCCGCGGTGGCAGTGCTGATGCTGGCGTTTGTGGCTTTGTATGTGATGACCTACCAGATGGTGCGTCCGTTGCGGCAGATGGCGGCGATTACCCGTCAGTTCAGCGAGGGGGATTTCTCCGGTCGTGTGCAGGTGCGTGGCACCGACGAGGTAGCGGAGCTGGCGCAGGCCCTCAACGGAATGGCGGTGTCGCTGTCGTCGGTGGAGGATATGCGCCGCAGCTTTGTAGCGAACGTATCGCACGACCTTAAAACGCCGATGACCACCATTGCGGGCTTTATCGACGGTATTCTGGACGGTACGGTGCCCGCCGAGCGGCGCACGGAGTATTTGCGCATCGTGTCGGAGGAAACCAAGCGGTTATCCCGCCTGGTGACGGCGATGCTGGATCTGTCCCGCATCGACAGCGGGCAGATGAAGCTGAATCCCGTGTCGTTTGATCTGACGGCATCGGTCTGCTCCACGCTACTGTCGTTCGAGCAGCGTATCGAGAAGAAGCGCATCGACATTGAGGGGCTGGAGAGCTGTGGTCCGCAGACGGTGTACGGGGATTACGATCTGCTACAGCAGGTGGTGTATAATCTGCTGGATAACGCCGTAAAATTCACAGAAGAGGGTGGGACCATCCGCCTGATGCTGAGCAACGCCGACGGGCGGACGGTATGCATTATCCGCAACACAGGTGACGGGATCCCCGCGGCGGAGATGCCGTATATCTTTGAACGGTTTTACAAGAGCGACCGCTCCCGCGGGCTGGATAAGGTCGGCACGGGGCTGGGACTGTATATCGTCAAGACCGTTATCGACCTGCACGGTGGCGAGATCACCGTGCGCTCGGAGGAGGGGCGGTATTGCGAATTTGTATTCTGGCTGCCCGATTCACAAAAAAAGTAACGTTTGTACAACAAAACGACACAAACGGACGCTATACTAAGAACAAGTTAAGGAAAGGTGAGAGGTTTTATGGATGAATGGAACCGCTATCCGATAAATGAATCGGAGCAACCGGAAACGCCGGACGAACAGCCGCAGAAACCGATCGAGCCGCCGGTGACACCACCGCAACCATCGTACTCGTCGTACGGCTGGCAGCAGGCACCGTATACGCCACCCCCGAAAAAGAAGGGGAACGGCGGTGTGGTGGTGCTCATCAGCGTGATCTGTGTGCTGGTCATTATCGCGCTGTCGGTGATGCTGGTGCTGGCGTATCAGAACGCCGGTCTGCCGTCGGCCGGCGGTGCGGCTACGACCACCACCACGCAGCAGGGCAACGTGCCGACGCTGGATATCACCGAGCTGGATGAAAACACGCAGGGGCTGACCACGCGCGAGATCGTCAGCCGCAATCTGGACAGCACGGTGTTGCTGACCATCTATACCACCACCTCGACGGGTACCGGTCTGCCGTTCGGGCAGAGCGGTATCGAGCAGGAGGTGCAGGCTGGCTCGGCGAGCGGTATCGTGATGTCGGAGGATGGGTATATCATCACCAACTGGCATTGTGTTATCAATGAGAATACCGACGAGCCGTATGCCCGCGTGGACGTGACGATGTACGACGGCACGGTGTACGAGGATGCGCAGGTCATCGGTGCGGATGCGTCTACCGATCTTGCGGTCATCAAGGTGGATGCGACGGGGCTTCAGGCCGCGGAATTCGGCGATTCTACGCAGCTACAGCTCGGTGACCGCGTGGTCGCGCTGGGCAACGCCGGCGGGCTGGGCTTCTCGGCAACGCAGGGTATTTTGTCGGGTTTGGCGCGTGACGTGTACGACGACACCGGCTATGCTATCAAGTGCTTTCAGGTGGATGCTGCCATCAATCCCGGTAACTCGGGCGGCCCGCTGTTCAACGCCGCCGGTCAGGTCGTCGCGGTGAACAGTGCCAAGATCGTGGCGGACGGCTACGAGGGTCTGGGCTTTGCCATCCCGATCAACGAGGCCAAGGTCATTGTTGACGAGCTGATCGCAAACGGCTACGTGACGGGGCGTGTGTCGCTGGGTATCACGGGGCAGACGTATTCCGACGCGTATTATGAGGGCTTCTTGATTTACAGTATCAACGAGGATTCGCCGCTGCGCCAGACCGATGCGCGCAAGGGTGATCTTATTACCGCTGTCAACGGTACCAAGGTATCGGATTACGCCACACTGCGTTCGGCACTTGCGCAGAACAAGGTGGGCGACACCGTAACGCTGACACTGCTGCGAGCCTCCAACCGCAACGTGCAGAGCTACGAGGTTAGCGTGGTGCTGACCGAGGCGAAGCAGTAATAGAAAGGGACGGCGGCGGGGCACACTTACCTTGGCAAGTGTGCCCCCACTAAGTTTGCCCTGCGGGCAGGGGACAGTGCGAGTTCGGCGGGGCATCGCGGATGCCTCCCCTACCGTGCCTATCTTGATTTTGTTGGGAATATCCCCCTTGACAGCGCACGGTAATTCGCTTATAATAGGTCTGTTAGATCGCTCGCAGGAGCGGAAAGATAAGGGGAGCTGCATTATGACGAAGCAAACCGTCATCACCGACGAGGGCTTGAAACGCCTGGAAAAAGAGCTTGAAGAACTGAAAACCGTACGCCGCAAGGAAGTGGCGGAGAAAATTAAAGTCGCCTTGTCGTTCGGTGACCTTTCGGAAAACAGCGAGTACGACGAAGCGAAAAACGAGCAGGCCATCATTGAGGGTCGCATCGCGGAGATCGAAAATCAACTGAAAAACGTCCGTGTGCTGGACGAGAATGAGCTGGGTGTTGAGAACGTCCACGTCGGCTCGCTGGTCACGGTGCGTGAGAAGGGCAAGAAAAAGACGGTGACCTATCGCATCGTCGGCTCCACCGAGGCGGATCCGCTGAACGGCCGCATTTCAGATGAGTCTCCTGTCGGCCAAGCACTGGTCGGCCACCGCAAGGGTGAGAATGTCGAAGTCGAGACCCCCGGTGGCATCATCAAGCTGGTCATCGAGGAGATCGCGAAGTAAGTCGGATGATTTTCGGGTGAGGCGACCGCGCGTTGCCCACCCGATTTTTTTGAGAGAGAGGAATCGTTATGAGCGAGAAGAACACGCCCGTCGCTGAGGCGGCGGAGATCACGGAGCAGCTGTCCGAGCTGTTGCAGATCCGCCGTGACAAGCTGGCGGCGCTGGTCGAAAATGGACAGGATCCGTATGCCATTACCAGATACGACGTGACCGCCTACAGTGACGAGGCGCGTGCGGCCTATGAGGAAAAGGAAGCCCAGTATATCGCGGAAAACGGGCAGCCCGAGGAGGGACGGACCATCGAGCTTGCGGAGCCGATCAACGTATCCATCGCCGGCCGTATGATGAGCCGCCGTATTATGGGTAAGGCGAGCTTTTTGGATCTGCACGACGCGAACGGGCGTATTCAGGTCTACGTCAGCCGCGGCGACGTGGGCGAGGACGTGTATGCCGGCTTCAAGAAGTGGGACATCGGTGATATTATCGGCCTGACCGGCTTTGTGTTCCGCACCAAGGCGGGCGAGGTGTCAGTGCGCGCGACGTCGATCACGCTGCTGTCGAAATCGTTGCGCCCGCTGCCGGAGAAGTTTCACGGCCTAAAGGATACCGATACCCGTTTCCGTCAGCGGTATCTGGATTTGATCGTCAACCCCGAGGTCAAGCGCAATTTTGCGATTCGGTCGCAGTTTATTCGGTTTATGCGTCGTTATCTGGACGAGCGGCGCTATATCGAGGTGGAAACGCCGGTGCTCAACACCATTGCCGGCGGTGCGGCCGCGCGGCCGTTTATTACGCATCACAACACGCTGGATCTGGATATGTATATGCGTATCGCAACTGAGCTGCCGCTCAAGCGGTTGATCGTGGGCGGTATGGATCGCGTGTATGAGATCGGTCGTATCTTCCGCAACGAGGGTATGGATACCAAGCACAACCCCGAATTTACCACGG
>CAYYDD010000009.1:0-34218 GCA_964470515.1 uncultured Eubacteriales bacterium
ATCGAACCCTCGAACCTCACGGATGCGAACCGTGCGCTCTCCCAGCTGAGCTACGGGCCCAAATAAGGACGAACCTTATCTTATCGCAAAATTGAGGAGTTGTCAAGGGCTTTCTGCAAAAATTTTTAGCGCTTTAATATCTCGCGGTAGCGGGCATAGGCGCGGTCGACCGCATCCTCCCACGTGAGATACAGATCGCGCGAGGCACGCTCGCCCACCAGACGCATCGCCGCGCGGTCGGCGCAGGCCTCCATAATGACCGCAGCGCAATTGGTGGCAGTCTCGTCGGCGATATAGCCGGAGGCCTTATGCACGGCCCCCTCGGCGGCGCAGCTATCCCGCACCAGAAGCGACGGACAATCGCATGCGGCCGCCTCCTTGACGACGATCCCGCAGGTATCGTACGTCGAGGGGAAGAAGAACAGATCCGCCGCACTGTAAAACACACGCAGATACTCGCGGTCGCGGATGGGACCGGTGAAGGTGACCTCGTTGTCCAGTCCCAGCTGGGTGACGTACTGCTTCATAGCCGGCAGGTCATACCCTTCGCCGACAAAGAGTGCGCGAAACGACATTCCGTTTTGCTTGAGCAGGGCATAGGTATCCAACATCAGCCGGATGTTTTTATACCACATCATACGGCCGACGAACAGAAACACGGGCACGTCCTCGCGCAGCCCGTACTTTTCCCGCAGGGCGGTGATTTGCCGGGGTGCGGCTTTGCCGCGCTTAAAATCCGTGCCGTTTTCCATCACGCGCCACGGACCGTCGTACCCGATATCCAGCAGCGTGTGACCGCAGCTTTTGGTGACGACCCAGATCTCATCCGCCGCCTTGACGTTTTCCAGCAAAAACTTCATAGCCACCTTGCGCATTGCCGGGTTGGGCACGCGCTTTTGCAGATCCAGATCGAAGCGGGTGTGATACGTGAGCACCACCGGTACTTTGGGACGGTGATTGATGGTCTTGACCAGCACCGACGACGCAAACGGCGCGTGAACGTGCATCAGGTCAAAGCGGTGGGAGCGCAGATGGCGGATGGTATCGGGATCGAACGGAACACCCATACGGTACCCGATGCGGGCACCGATCGACAGCGAGGGATACCGTACCACGTCAAACGGGTAATGGTCCTGCACACCGCGGTATTTGGGGGTGACCACCGTCACGCGGCAGTCCTTTTTGTTCAGGTTCTCGGCATAATTTTTCACGGTCTGCGCCACGCCGTCAATGAGCGGCGGGAACGAATCGTTAAACAAGCCGACGGAAAAGCTACTCATACAAAAAGCCTCCTGTGTGTTCGGCTGCATTTTCCTGCAAAATACACGATTAGTGTACCACAAGTGTCCGGTTTTTTCAAGCTGTGAAGAAAATTTTAAAAAAGACTTTTCACAACCTCAAAAATACGCTATACTATTACCAAGTATAGGATGCGTAAAGCGGAAAGGACGAGGTGAAATGGCACAAACGTATTCGGTTTCGCTTGAAAAAATTATGAAGGAGCTGTCGCTGGAGGCTGTGTATATGCCGGAGGGCGGCGAAGAACGGCTGGTCGTCAGCGCGGAGGTCAACCGCCCCGGCTTAGGTCTGGCCGGTTATTTTGAGTATTTTGACAACAACCGTATTCAGGTCATCGGTAAGGGCGAGTACGGCTATCTGGAAGGTCTGTCTCCCGAGCAGCGTGAGCAGAGCGTCAATGCCCTCATCTCACACAAGCCCCCGCTGGTGGTGGTCGCGCGTGAGCTGAAGGTACTGCCTGAGCTGCTGTCGGCCTGCCGTGAGCACGACGTGCCGCTGTTCAGCTCCGCGGATACCACCTCCACCTTTATGGCTGCGCTCATCGCCTTCCTGAACGTGCAGCTGGCTCCGCGCATCACCCGCCACGGGGTTCTCGTCGAGGTTTCCGGTGAGGGTGTGCTGTTGGTGGGCGACAGCGGTATCGGTAAAAGTGAAACGGCCATCGAGCTGGTCAAGCGCGGCCACCGTCTCATTGCGGATGATGCGGTGGAGATCCGTCGCGTGTCCTCCAAGTCGCTGGTCGGCGCCGCGCCGGAGAATATCCGCCATTACATTGAGTTGCGCGGTATCGGCATCGTCAACGTGCGCCGCATCTTCGGTATGGGCGCTGTTAAAATGACCGAAAAGATTGATATGGTCATCCAGATGGAGCCGTGGGATAATAATAAGGTGTACGACCGAATGGGTCTGGAAAGCGAGTATATGGATATTCTGGGCATCACGGTGCCGATGCTGACCATCCCTGTCAAGCCCGGCCGTAACCTCGCGATGATCATTGAAGTCGCGGCGATGAACAACCGTCAGAAGAAGATGGGCTACAACGCCGCGCACGAGCTGATGCAGAATCTCGGTATGGTAGACGATATTCCCGAAGGTCCCCGCCGTGATCCGCAGATATTCTGAGAGGTGTAAGCCATGGAGCCCTATTTTCGTCCGATAGCAGATCTGCATACGCACACGCTGGCCTCCCCGCACGCGTACAGTACGCTCACCGAAAACGCGACCGCCGCGGCCGCTCTCGGGATGGTGGCGGTAGCGTGTACCGATCACGGCCCGAAGGTCGGGGACGGGATGCATATCTGGCATTTTACCAATATGAAAATACTGCCCGATCGCATTGCCGGGCTGCGGCATCTGCGCGGCGTGGAGGCGAACGTGTGCGATTTCAAAGGCACACTGGATCTGCCCGACCGGGTACTGCGGTCAATGGAGCTGGTCATCGCGTCGATGCACGACGGGACGATGCCGCACGGCACCCCCGAACAGATCACGGAAGCATGGCTTGCGATAGCGGAAAACCCGGAGGTCGATATTATCGGCCACTGCGGCACGCCGCTGTTCGCGTTTGACTATGAGTCTGTCATCCCGGTATTCGGGCGGCACGGCAAAATCGTGGAGATCAACGAGGGTTCGTTCCGTGTGCGAAAGCAATCGCTGGAAAGCTGTGCGCGCATTGCCGCGCTGTGCAAGCAGCACGGGGTGCGGGTGGCGGTGAATTCCGATGCCCATTATCACGAGCAGGTGGGCAAGATGGAAAACGCCGTGGCACTGCTCAAGGAGATCGAGTTCCCGCAGGAGCTTATCGTCAACAGCAGCCGCGAACGGTTTGAAGACTTTTTGAAGGAGAAGCAGGTAACGCTGTAAGGGGGAACTATGTATGGTGGCTATCGGTGTGGACCTCGGCGGTACGAATATCGTGGTCGGCGTTGTTAATGAACAGTATGAGATCGTGGCGAAGGTGCGTTGCAAAACGTGCGCCGACCGCCCGGCGGAAGATATTATGCAGGATATTGCCAAGCTGTGCCGCGAGGCGGTGGAGAAGGCCGGTCTTTCGATGGAGGACGTGGGGAGCGTCGGCATCGGCTGCCCCGGCACCTGTAACACGCAGACCGGTATCGTGGAATACGCGAACAACCTGCACTTTCACAACGTGCCGATGGTTGCGCGGATGAATGAAATGCTGGGGATTCCCGTATATATCAATAACGACGCCAACGCCGCCGCACTGGGTGAGGCAATGGCGGGTGCCGCTAAGGGCTCTAACAGCTGCGTTTGCATCACGCTGGGTACCGGCGTGGGCGGCGGTGTCATCATTGATGGCAAGATTTACGAGGGCTGCAACTACGCGGGCGCCGAGCTCGGTCACACCGTCATCCGGATGAACGGCGAGCCATGCACCTGCGGCCGCCGCGGCTGCTGGGAAGCGTATGCCTCCGCCACCGCGCTGGTGCGGCAGACAAAGGAAGCGATGAAAACGCACCCGAGCAGCAGGATGTGGCAGCTTGTGAACGGCGATCTCAGCCGTGTCAGCGGGTTGACGGCGTTTGACGGTATGCGTGCCGGGGACACGGTGGCCGCTGCGGTGGTGGATCGGTATATCGAGTATCTCGCCTGCGGTGTGATCGACGTTATCAACATCTTCCAGCCGGATATCGTGTGTATCGGCGGCGGTATCAGCCACGAGGGTGAAACGCTGCTGGTGCCGTTGCGTGAAAAGGTCGTGCTGGAACGGTACAGTAAATTCTGCCGGCAGCAGACGCAGATCGTCGCTGCGGCGCTGGGCAACGATGCCGGTGTCATCGGCGCGGCGTGTCTCGGAAGATAAGTAGGAGTGGTGGTATGGAGCGGACACAACTGACGGCATATCTCAGCGGAACCGGCTGCCGTGTGCGGGAGCAGGAGCCACTTGCTGCCCATACCACGTTTCGCATCGGTGGTGCGGCGGAGTATTTCGTCACCGCCGAGACCGACGCGCAGGCGGCGGCCGTGCTGCGGCTGTGCCGCGAACAGAATATGCCGCTGCTCGTTATGGGCAACGGCTCCAACCTGTTGGTGAGTGACAGCGGCGTACCCGGTGTGGTGCTGCGCTTTGCTCCCGGCGAGATCGTCATAGACGGCACGCGGGTGACCGCTTCAGCGGGCGTACAGCTCGCAAAGCTGTGCACAGCAGTGCGCGACACGGGTCTGACCGGGCTGGAATTTGCTTTCGGCATTCCCGGTACGGTGGGCGGCGGCGTGTATATGAACGCGGGTGCCTACGGAGGACAACTGTCGGATGTGATACGCTCGGTCACCGCGCTGACCCCGGACGGCGAGATCGCCGAGCTGTCGGCTGAGGAGCTGACGCTCGGCTACCGCCACAGCGTGTTTATGGAAAACGGATATGTTATTCTGACGGTCACGATGGAGTTGCAACCGGGCGATCCTGCGGTTATTCGCACGGCGATGGAGGACTATCTCTCCCGTCGGCGCGACAAGCAGCCGCTGGAATACCCCAGTGCGGGTAGCTTTTTTAAGCGACCGAAGGGATATTTTGCGGGTGCGCTGATCGAACAGTGCGGCTTGAAGGGCTTCACGGTCGGCGGTGCGCAGATCAGCGAAAAGCACGCGGGTTTTGTTATTAACATCGGCGGTGCAACGTGTGCCGATGTGATGGCGCTCAGTGCCGCCGTGCAGGAACGTGTCAAGGAGTGCTTCGGCGTACAGCTGGAGCAGGAGGTGCAATTGGTAGGAGGCTAATATGTCGTTCTCATCGGATATTAAAAACGAATTAGCGGCATTGCCCAACGAAAACGGCTGCTGTGATGCGGCACAGCTCTACGGTATGGCGGAATTTGGCCGTGCATTTTCGGTGTCGTCGGTATCACTACAGACCGAAAACGAAGCGGCGGCCTCGCGGTACATAGTGCTGATGGACACGGTGTGCGGTGTGACGGCGGAGCATACTGCTCCTGCGCCGGACAAGCCGGGTATGCACACGGTCGCGGTGCCGGCGGTCAACTGTGCCAAGGTGCTGGGTCGGTTCGGCCACGGCGGAAAAGAAGTGACCCGCCGTTTAAACCGCGCGGTGCTGGATTGTGATGCGTGCGCCGCGGCGTTTGTGCGCGGTGTGTTTCTGGTGTGCGGCGCGGTCACCAATCCGCAGGTGGATTATCATCTGGAATTCAGCGTGCCGTATCTCAATTTAAGCCGCGATCTGGCCACACTGCTTGCGGAGCTGGGCTTACACCCTCGTATGGTGCGCCGCAAGGGAAACTACGTAGTGTATTTTAAAGAAAGCGAACAGATCGAGGACTGTCTGACCCTGATGGGGGCCGTGAGTGCGTCGCTCGAGCTGATGAATGTTAAACTGATAAAAAGCATCCGCAACAACGTCAACCGCGCTGCAAACTGCGAAAACGCCAACATCGACAAGGTGGTGGCGGCGGCACTGGTGCAGACGGAGGCGGTGCGTCGGATCGAACAGACCGTTGGGTTGGACGCTCTGCCGGAGGATCTCCGCGAGCTGTGCCGTCTGCGTCTGGAAAATCCGGATTTTTCACTGCGTGCGCTCGGTGAGCATCTCGACCCGCCGCTCAGTCGGTCGGGGGTCAATCACCGTTTTCAGCGTATTATGGAGATCGCAGACAGCTTGTAAGGAGGCTCTGCCATGGCGTTTGTACATCTTCACGTTCATAGCGAATACAGTCTGCTGGATGGCGCTTGCCGTCTGGACGGGCTGATCGCGCGTGTCAAGGAGCTGGGACAGAGCGCGGTAGCGGTTACCGACCACGGCGTGATGTACGGTCTGGTGGAATTTTACAAGGCTGCTAAAAAAGCGGGTATCAAGCCTATCCTCGGCTGTGAAGCGTACGTCGCTCCGCGCACGCGGTACGACCGTCAGCACGGTATCGACAGCGATAATCACCATCTGGTGCTGCTGTGCGAAAACGATATTGGCTATGCCAATCTGGTGCGGCTGATCTCCGCCGCGTGGACGGAGGGCTTTTACAGTAAGCCCCGCGTGGATCGCGAGCTGCTGTCGCGGTATCATGAGGGTCTGATCGCGCTGTCGGCGTGTCTGGCAGGGGAGATCCCCGACGCTCTGCGGGACGGACGCTATGCCGATGCTAAGCGCATTGCGCTGGAATATCAGGCACTGTTCGGTAAAAACAGTTTCTTTCTGGAATTACAGGATCACGGCATCGCGGAACAGCAGGAGGTTAACAACGGTATTCTGCGGATCTCGCGTGAAACGGGCATCCCGCTGGTGTGCACCAATGATGCGCACTACCTCACCCGCGCCGATGCCGAAATGCAGAAGATCCTTATTTGCATCCAGACCAATACCACGGTGGACGAGCCCAATCCGCTCGCGTTTCCCACCGATGAGTTTTATATCAAATCCGAAGCGGAGATGCGTTCGCTGTTTCCGCAACTGTCCGAGGCGTTCGACAACACCGCCCGCATCGCCGAGCGGTGTAACGTAGAGCTTGAATTCGGCCATACCAAGCTACCGAAATTCGATGCCCCGGGCGGCGACAGCGTTGCCTATTTTCGCCGCCAATGCTACGAGGGCCTGCGCGGACGGTACGGCGACTCTCCCGACCCAGCCATCGTGCGTCGCTTGGAATATGAGATGGACACCGTGCAACGGATGGGCTATGTGGATTATTATCTCATCGTCAACGACTTCGTGCAGTATGCCAAAAACCACGATATCCCGGTCGGTCCGGGGCGTGGCTCGGGTGCGGGCAGCCTGTGTGCCTATTGCATCGGCATTACGGGCGTGGATCCCATCCGATATCAGCTATTGTTCGAACGCTTTCTCAACCCCGAGCGGGTGAGTATGCCCGACTTCGATATCGACTTCTGCAATGAAAAGCGTCAGCAGGTTATTGACTACGTTATCCGCAAATACGGTGCTGACCACGTGGCACAGATCGTCACCTTCGGCACCCTCGCCGCCCGTGCGGCGATCCGCGACGTGGCACGGGCGATGGGTCTGCCGTACGCGGTCGGCGACGCCGTAGCCAAGCGTGTGCCGTGGGAGCTGAATATGACGCTGGATAAGGCGCTCAGACAATCGTCGGCTCTCAGGGAGCTGTACGACAACGACGAGCAGGTACGCGCGCTGGTGAATATGGCCAAAAAGGTAGAGGGGATGCCACGGCACGCCTCCACCCACGCGGCGGGTGTGGTCATCACCGCTCAGCCGGTATCGGAGTATGTGCCGCTGTGTCTTAACGGCGAGCTGGTTGCTACGCAGTACACGATGACCGCGCTGGAAGAACTGGGTCTGCTGAAAATGGATTTTCTGGGGTTGCGCAACCTGACTATCATCGACGATGCGCAGCGGATGATCTGCGCCTCGGGTGAGCCGCTGTTCGATATCAACGCCGTGCCGCTGGACGCACCCGCAGTATATAAAATGCTGTCGCAGGGCAACAGTGACGGCGTGTTCCAGTTTGAATCCGCAGGTATGAAGCGGGTGCTGACCCAACTCAAGCCCGATCATTTTGAAGATCTTATCGCGGTCATTTCGTTGTTCCGCCCCGGGCCGATGGAGTCTATTCCGCGGTACATAGAAAACCGCCACCATCCCGAGCGGGTCACCTATAAGCACCCGTTGCTGGAGCCTATTTTAAAGGTCACCTACGGCTGTATCGTGTATCAGGAGCAGGTGATGCAGATTTTCCGTGACCTGGGCGGGTACTCGCTCGGCCGCGCCGATCTGGTGCGCCGTGCGATGTCCAAGAAAAAGCACGACGTGATGCAAAAGGAACGCGAGATATTCCTGCACGGCCTGACAAATGACGACGGTACCGTGGTCGTCGACGGCTGCGTGCGCCGCGGTGTGCCGCAGGCGGTGGGTGAAGCCGTCTTTGAGGAAATGGCCGCGTTCGCATCCTATGCGTTTAATAAATCCCACGCGGCGGCATATGCTGTGGTGGCATATCAGACCGCGTATCTCAAGGCATATTATCCGAGGCAGTATATGGCAGCGCTGCTCACCAGCGTGCTGGACAGCCGCAAGGTACCGGGTTATATCCGTGAATGTGAACGGCTTCGCATCCGCGTGCTGCCGCCGTCGGTGAATGAGAGTACCGCAGCCTTTACCTCCGTGGGCGATCATATCCGCTTCGGTCTGCTGGCGGTGAAAAATCTGGGCAGTACGCTCATTCGTGAGTTGGTGCGCGACCGCGAGGAGGAAGGCCCGTTTACCAGCTTTTACTCCTTCTGCCGCCGTATGGTGCGGCACCGCGAATTTAATCGTCGCGCCTTAGACAGTCTTATCCGTTGCGGTGCACTGGATGGTCTGGGCGCCAACCGCCGCCAGATGCTGGAATCCGCCGCATTGGTGTTGGACGGTCTGGAGGATGCCGGTCGCCGCAATCTGGAGGGTCAGCTCGGCTTTTTCGATCAGGGCGACTTTGCTGCAAGCAGCGAGCCGTCGTTGCCCGCCGTGGCAGAGCTGCCGTATGAGGATCTGCTGGCGATGGAAAAGGAAGTGTCCGGTCTGTATCTTACCGGCCACCCGCTGAAGCCGTACGAAGCACTGCACAAACGGCTGAACGCCGACCGTGCCGATGCGATACTGGATGCGTTCTCCGACGTGCTGGAGAGCTCCGGCGACTATACGGACGGCCAAACGGTCAAGTTGCTCGGTATGCTGGGTGCGGTGCAGGTGAAGAACACCCGTTCCGGTGCGCAGATGGCGTATGTGATTCTGGAGGATCTGTACGGCTCACTGGAGCTGGTCGTCTTCTCCCGCGCACTCGAGCAATACCGCTCGCTGCTGCGCACGGGCGAGACCGTCATCGTGCACGGCAAGCTGAGCGCCCGCGAGGATGAGGAGCCGCGCGTGCTGGTATCGGCTATTGAAACGGCGCCGTCCCCCGATGCTCTGCCGCCGGAGGAGCCGAAGCCTGCGGAACGGAAGCCCGTTGCCAATCCGGGCGTGTATCTGCGTGTACCGTCGCTCGACAGCCGTGAATGGAAGCGGGCACAGCGCATTTTGCGTGTGCTGGAGGGTGAGACACCCGTGTATATCCGTGCGGCGGATACCGGCAAGCTGATGCGTGCTCCGCGTGAGCTGTGGGTCGACCCGCACGCGGTGCTTATCGGCGAATTGGAGCGGGCACTCGGTCGGGAAAACGTTGCAAAAATGTGCTGAAAATTTCCACAAAGCTCGGAAAACAGGTGGTTTTGCTTGCTATTTTCCGAACGCCTGTATATAATAATAACGCAACCCACTCGTAGCAAAGGAGACTCAGGGATTATGGCTATCAAAAAGATCGCAGTCCTTACCAGCGGCGGCGACGCGCCGGGTATGAACGCCGCAGTGCGCGCTGTCGCGCGTACCGCGCTGGGCAAGGGCGTTGAGGTATACGGTGTGTATCGTGGCTACAACGGTCTCATTCACGGTGATCTGCAACCGATGAATCTGCGCAGCGTGTCGGATATCATCCATCGCGGCGGCACCACGCTGTACACGGCGCGCAGCCCGGAATTCTGCACCGAGGAGGGTGTGCAGAAGGCCATAGCCACCTGTAAGGAATACGGCATCGAGGGTTTGATCGTCGCCGGCGGTGACGGCTCGTTCCGAGGTGCACAGGATCTGACCGAGCGTGGTATTCCGTGCATCGGTCTGCCCTGTACCATCGACAACGATATCGCCTGCTGTGAGCAGACCATCGGCTACGATACGGCACTGAATACCTGTATGGGTATGATCGATAAGTTGCGTGATACGTCGCAGTCGCACGACCGTTGCAGCGTCGTCGAGGTTATGGGCCGTCACGCGGGCTATCTGGCACTGAACGTCGGTATCGCCGTGGGTGCTACCAGTATTTTGGTGCCGGAGGTGCCGTACGATTTCGACCGCGACATTCTGGATCGTATGAAAAAGACCTCCGCGACCGGAAAAAAGCATTTTATCATCATCGTGGCCGAGGGCGTCGGTCGCGTGATGGAGATCGCGGAGCGTATTCACGCGAAAACGGGTGTGGAATCCCGTGCCACCATTCTGGGTCACGTGCAGCGCGGCGGCGATCCCACCGTGTGCGACCGTGTGCTGGCCAGCCGTATGGGTCACTGCGCCGTCGAGCTACTGCTTGCCGGCAAGAGCAACCGCGTGGTCACTATTCAGGGCAACCGCGTGATGGATTACGACATCAGCGAGGCTCTGCGGATGAAGAAGCCGTTTGATATCGACCTCTTCCGTATTGCTCACGAAATTTCCATTTAAAAATTTTTTTGCGAGACGTATTGACATTTGGCGAAAGTGCGGTATAATATCTTGGTAAGAAAACGAAGCAGAGCGTTGCCCGCTCTCACCTGCTGATTTTGTTCTCGACAGGTCGATAGGATTTTTCCAAACCGGTGGTAAGAATCGCGCGGGCAGTTTTTCTGCCCGCGTTTTTTACGCAGATTTAGGTGGAGGTGTTTCCCCATAGCAACGAAGGAAATGCAGATCAACGAACAGATCCGGGACAGCGAACTCCGTATCATCGGGGAGGACGGTGCTCAGCTCGGCGTTATGTCTGCACAGCAGGCGTTGGAGCTTGCGGAAGAAAGAGGGCTGGATCTGGTCAAGATCGCGCCCACGGCCACGCCGCCGGTGTGCCGCATTATGGATTACGGCAAGTATCGGTTTGAGCAGGCTAAGAAGGAAAAGGAAGCACGGAAAAATCAACGGCAGGTAGAAACCAAGGAGATCCGACTGTCGCTCAACATTGACGTGGCGGATTTCAACACCAAGGCGAAGCATGCGTTGCGCTTTTTGCAGGAAGGCAATAAGGTGAAGGTCTCTATCCGTTTCCGCGGTCGTGAAATGGGTCACCCGGAGATCGGTCTCGAAACGATGAACCGTTTTGCCGAGGCGTGTGCCGAAACGGCTGTTGTGGAAAAGCCTGCCAAAATGGAAGGCCGCCATATGTTGATGTTCCTGGCCCCCAAAGCTGCGAAGTAACGGAGAACAAATTAAGGAGGATAACAGTTATGCCCAAGATCAAAACTCACAGCGGCGCGAAAAAGCGTTTTAAGCTGACGAAAACCGGTAAGGTTCTGCGCGCCCACGCCTACAAGTCCCACATTCTGAACAAGAAGACGACCAAACGGAAGCGCAATCTGCGCAAAACCACGACTGCTGACGTAACGAACGTGGCTCAGGTCAAGCGCCTGATCCCGTACAAATAATCGAGAGTTCAGAAACGGAGGAACTGTAAGATGGCTCGTATTAAAGGCGCAATGATGACGCGCAAAAGAAGAAAAAAGGTTCTTAAGCTCGCGAAGGGCTATTTCGGTGCAAAATCTAAGCTGTTCCGCACTGCGAAGCAGGCGGTTATGAAGTCCGGCCAGTATGCGTACGTCGGCCGTAAGCAGCGCAAGCGTGATTTCCGCCGTCTGTGGATCACCCGCATCTCCGCTGCGGCCAAGGCAAACGGGATGAATTATTCTACCCTTATGAACGGCTTGAAGAAAGCCAACGTCACGCTTAACCGTAAGATGCTGGCGGAGCTGGCTGTTTCGGATGCCGCCGCGTTCGCGGGTCTGGCCGAGAAAGCCAAGGCTGCTTTAAATTAAGCTCAAACTGCGCCCGCCGGCATTGCCTGCGGGCGCAGTTGCGCATCTATGGGACGTAAAAAAACGCAGAAAGAGGTCGGTCGGCGTGGAGATCACCAGTCGTGATAATCGTCTGATAAAAGAATACCGTCGGCTGTCGGATGACGCGCATTTCCGCCGCGAAAGCGGGCGCTTTGCCGTGGAGGGCGCACGCTTGTGCGCCGATGCGGTGCGCTCCGGCGTCGCGGTCGAGGCCGCGTTCGTGACCGAGCGCGCTTTGGCGCAGTATCCCGAGCACACGGCGGCGCTCACCGCTGCGGCCACTGCGGTGTACACGATCCCCGATGCGCTGTCCCGCCATCTGGCGGATACGGCGTCGCCGCAGGGCGTGTTCTGCATCGCAGTGCGGCCGGCAGCATTGTCTGCGATGGAGGGTCTGTCACTGTCGGGGCGCTATGCCGCACTGGAAGCCGTGCAGGATCCCGGCAATCTGGGTGCGATGATCCGCACCGCCGAGGCGTTCGGCTTAAACGGTCTGCTGTTGTCGGACGGCTGCTGTGATCCGTACAGTCCCAAGGTGCTGCGCGCCGCGATGGGCGGCGTGTTCCGCCTGCCGCTGTATGCGGCGGGTGCCTTACCGCAAACCTTGCCGCTGCTGAATGAGCAGGGCTTTACCACCGCCGCCTGCGTGGTGGATGCCGCTGCCGCTGCCGTGCAAACGGCAGGTTTGGGTGTCGGCGCCGTCGTTGTTATCGGTAACGAGGGCAACGGTCTGCATCCGGAAACGGCGGCTGCCTGCTCGCAGTGCGTGACCATTCCGATGGACGGTCGCGCCGAATCGCTCAACGCGTCAATGGCTGCCGGCATTGTGTTCTGGGAAATGGTGCGAAAGGGAGGGGACGACCGTGCGTGAGAGCCTTGTCTATTGGATCTGGCTACAGCGCGCCGTCGGACCGGGTAGCGCGGACGTACCGCGTCTGCTTTCCGCATTCCAGACGGCCGAGAACGTCTGGAATGCCGATCGGCTGACCTTGGAGCGCGGCAGCATCACCGATCGCCGTCTGTTGGATGCGCTCGGCCGTAAATCACTGGATGCCGCCCGAAAGCAGGCGGAGCAATGCGCCCGGCTGGGTTGGATGCTCACGCCGGAGGATGAATTGTATCCCGAGCCGCTGCGGCATATTTTCTCACCGCCGCTGGTGCTGTACGGCAAGGGTCGTTTGCCGGCGTTCGATGAGGGTTCGCTCCCCTGCGTGGGTGTGGTCGGTACGCGCCGATGCACGACTTACGGTATACAAGCCGCTGCGGCTATGGCGGCGGGTCTCGCAGCCGCAGGCTGCCCAATCATCAGCGGCGGAGCCCGCGGGATCGACCGTGCCGCGCACGAGGGCGCTCTGTACGGTGGCGGTCACACCGTGATCGTGCAGGCGTGCGGGATCAATGTGGAATATCCCTATACCAACCGCGACCTGCGCCGTCAGGTGCTGGACAGCGGTGGTGCGATCCTGACGGAATTTCTGCCGGATACCAAAGCCTTCGGCGGGAATTTTCCTATCCGCAACCGCCTTATCAGCGGTATGTCGCAGGCTATCTGCGTGGTGGAGGCACCCTCTCGCAGTGGTGCGCTTATCACCGCTCGTACCGCCAGAGAGCAGGGGAGGGATGTGTTTGTCGTCCCTGGTCGGGTGACGGATACGCAGAGTGACGGCTCACACGCACTCATCCGTGAGGGTGCTGTGCTGGTGACCCGTCCGTCACAGCTGTTGCAGGAATATCCACACCTGTTCGGTGAAACGTTAGAAAAGGATGCCGACTGCGGGCAGGCAGCCTATTACGAATGGCTGGCCAGCGGTGCACGTGTGCCAAATCGTGCCGCAGATGTACCGAGAGCCTTGCCGGAGACCGAGCCCGAGCAGATCGGTGATCCGGTGCCTTGCCCGGCCTTTGCGTCCGAAACCGCGCAGCGTGTGTATGCCGCACTGCGCGGCGGGGAGTCTCTGGCTGCGGACGTGATCTGTGAAGCCGTCGGACGGACACCGGGTGAGGTGTTTGCCGCGTTGACGGAGCTGGAGGTGTACGGCTGTGTCGAAAGCCGTGCGGGAAAGCGCTATGCTGTCCAAAGAAATTAACATAGAGTGAAATAACTGAGTAGGAAAGGATACCGGGTGAACAGAATGGCAATGTTGGTCATTGTGGAGTCTCCTGCCAAAGCCAAAACCATACAGAAATATCTTGGGGCAGGCTACGAGGTCGTGGCCTCGATGGGTCATATCCGCGACCTGCCCAAAAGCCTGCTGGGCGTGGATGTTGAGCACGATTTTAAGGTGCGGTATGTGGATATCGCCGGCAAATCGGCTCTTATCCGTCGCTTAAAAGAGCAGGCCGCCGCCAGCAGCGGTGTCATCCTCGCAACCGACCCGGATCGCGAGGGGGAAGCCATTTCGTGGCATTTAGCACAGCTGCTGAAGGTGGATCTGAACGATAAAAACCGCGTGACCTTTAACGAGATCACCAAGCACGGTGTGCAGCAGGGTATGCAGGCACCTCGTCGGGTGGATATGGATCTGGTCAACGCGCAGCAGGCGCGCCGTGTGCTGGACCGTCTGGTCGGTTACCGCATCAGCCCGTTCTTGTGGAAAAAGATCCGCAAGGGTCTGTCCGCCGGCCGTGTGCAGTCGGCCGCGGTGAGTCTGGTGGTCGACCGCGAGAACGACATCCGCGCCTTTATCAGCGAGGAATACTGGACGGTGGATGCCAAGCTTTCGGTGACGAAGAGCGGCAAGCCGTTCCCCGCGCGTCTGCACGGTACCACAAAGGGCAAGCTTAAGATCGCAAGCGGCGAGCAGGCCGAGGCGATCTTAGCCGAGTTGCGCCCCGCGACCTTTACCGTCGCCGCCGTCAAGCACGGCGTGCGCAAGGTGTCGCCCGCGCCGCCGTTCATCACCTCCACGATGCAGCAGGAAGCCAGCCGAAAGCTCGGCTTCTCCTCCAAGCGCACGATGAAGGCCGCGCAGGAGCTGTACGAAGGCGTGGAGCTGGGCGCGCAGGGTGCGATGGGTCTTATCACCTATATGCGTACCGATTCGTTGCGCATCTCGGAGGATGCCCGCCGTGAGGGCAACGAGTATATCAAGACCCGCTATGGCGAGCAATACCTGCCGGAAAAGGCGCGGTACTATAAATCCCGTAAGGGAGCACAGGACGCACACGAGGCGATCCGTCCGTCGGTGCCGTCGTTGTCGCCCGATCAGGTCAAGCCGTTCCTGACGAGTGACCAATACCGTTTGTATAAGCTCGTTTGGGAGCGCTTTATCGCGAGCCTGATGGCGAATTGTATTCAGGATACCTGTCAGGCGAATATCGCCGCAGGCAAGTATATTTTCAAGGCTTCCGGCTACACCGTCCGTTTCGACGGCTACACCACGCTGTACGTGGAAAGCCGCGACGATGAGGACGAGGCCGGTGATGCCCTGCCGCCGCTGAACGAGGGTGACGTACTGACCCTGCGCGACCTGCAAAGTGCGCAGCACTTTACGCAGCCGCCCGCACGGTACAACGAAGCCACGCTCATCAAGGCGATGGAGGAGAACGGCATTGGTCGTCCGTCCACCTACGCGCCCACCATCAGCACGATCCTAGCCCGTGAATATATCGAGCGCGAGGGTAAATCGCTGAAGCCCACCGCGCTGGGCGAGGTCACCACGCAGGTGATGAAGGAGCAGTTCCCCGATATCGTGGATACCGAGTTCACCGCCCATATGGAAAAGCAGCTGGACGAGGTGGAGTCCGGTGACTGCGATTGGGTACAAATGATGCACACGTTCTACGACGGCTTTGCTGCCACGCTGGCGAAGGCCGAGGAAGCGCTTTCCGGCGAACGCATACGCGTTCCCGAGGAGGAAAGCGAGGAGATATGCGATAAATGCGGTCGAAAAATGGTTATCAAGACCGGCCGCTTCGGCAAATTCTTAGCGTGCCCGGGGTATCCCGAGTGCAAAAACGCCAAGCCGCTGGTGGATAAGACCAAGGGTACGTGCCCGAAATGCGGCGGCACCATCCTGTCGAAAAAATCCAAGCGCGGTCGAATCTTTTTCGGGTGTGAGAATTACCCGAAATGCGACTTTGTGACGTGGAACGAACCGACGGCGCAGGTGTGCCCCGATTGCGGCAAAACGCTGTTCCGCAAAAAGGGTCGCGGCGGCGGGGTACAGTGTCTCACGGAGGGCTGCGGCTACCAAAAGGACGGTCGGGGTAAGGCCGATGAATGAGCATATCACGGTGCTGGGCGGCGGTCTTGCGGGCTGTGAAGCCGCCTGGGCGGCGGCCAATGCCGGGATCTCCGTCACGCTGGTGGAAATGAAGCCGGGAAAATACACCTCCGCCCACAAGCGTCCCGCACTGGCGGAGCTGGTGTGCTCCAATTCACTCAAGGCCGCGCGTCTGGAAAGCGCGGCAGGGCTGTTAAAGGAAGAAATGGCGCGGCTGGGCTCGGTCTGTGTATCCGTCGCACGCGGCTGTGCCGTGCCGGCAGGCGGTGCACTGGCCGTGGATCGCGACCGCTTTTCCGACGGCGTGACACAGCGCATCACCGACCATCCGCTCATCACCGTTGAGCACCGCGAGGTTACCGCACTGCCGGAGGAGGGCATCACGGTGGTTGCCACCGGTCCGCTGACCTCCGACGCGCTGGCCGAGGATATCGTCCGTCATTTCGGGGAGGGGCTCAGCTTCTACGATGCTGCCGCGCCGATCGTTACGGCGGACAGCGTGGATATGACCGTTGCCTTTCGCGCGTCGCGGTACGACCGCGAGGAAAGCGGCGAGGGCGATTACATCAACTGCCCGATGAATAAAGCGGAGTACGAGGCATTTCACGAAGCGCTGATTAGTGCCGAAACGGCACTGCTCCACGCGTTCGATAAGCCGAAGGTGTACGAGGGCTGTATGCCCATTGAGATGTTGGCGCGCCGCGGGACGGATGCTACCCGCTTCGGTCCGATGAAGCCGGTGGGTCTGCGTGACCCGCGCACCGGCCACCGCCCGTGGGCGGTATTGCAGCTACGCACGGAAAATGCGGCCGGAACGCTGTATAATTTGGTCGGTTTTCAGACAAATTTGAAATTTAATGAACAAAAACGCGTGTTTTCGATGATTCCCGCCCTGCACGACGCGGAATTTGTGCGATACGGCGTGATGCATCGCAACACGTTTCTGGACTCGCCACGCCTGCTGACGCAGGATCTGCGCTGCAAGGCAAAGCCGCATCTGTTCTTCGCCGGGCAAATGACGGGTGTGGAGGGATATATGGAATCCGCGGCCACCGGCATCTTAGCCGGTAAAAACGCGGTGCGCGCGTTGCGCGGGCAGTCGCCGCTGTGCTTGCCCCCGGAAACGATGATGGGTGCGCTGACGGCATATATCAGCGACCCGACCGTGATGAATTTTCAGCCGATGGGTGCCAACTTCGGCGTGCTGCCGCCGCTGTCCGAGCCTATTCGTGACAAAAAGCAGCGATATGCCGCACTGGCGCAGCGGGCGCTTAACAAGCTGGAGGAGGAATGGAAATGAAAGTGATCGTAGATGCCTACGGCGGCGATAACGCGCCGTTCGAAGTAGTCAAGGGTGCATTGCAGGCACGCGATGCCTACGGTGTGGATATCGTGCTGATCGGTAATGAGGAGGAGATCCGCCGCATCGCGGGCGAGCAGCGCTGGTCGCTTGACGGGGTGGAGCTCGTGCACGCTACCGACGTGATTGGGATGAACGATATTCCCAAGACCATCCTGCGCGAGCATAAGGAATGCTCGATGGCGGTGGGGCTGCGTCTGCTGGCCGAGGGCGGCGGTGACGCATTCGTATCCGCAGGCAGCACCGGTGCGCTACTGATGGGCGGCACGTTCTTCGTCAAGCGCATCAAGGGCGTATCCCGTGCGGCGCTGGCGACTATTATGCCGTCGGACGGTGAGCCGTATATGCTGCTGGATTCGGGTGCGAACGTGGATTGCCGTCCCGAAATGCTGCTGCAATTTGCGCAGATGGGCAGCCTGTATATGACGCATCTGTTCAAGAAAGGCAAGCCAGCCACGGTGGGTCTGCTTAACGTCGGTACTGAGGAGCACAAGGGCGGCGAGCTACAGCACGAAACATTTGCGTTGCTGAAGGACAGCGGTCTCAACTTTATCGGTAACGTCGAGGCGCGTGACGTGCCGGGCGGCGTAGCGGATATCGTGGTGGCCGACGGGTTCTCCGGCAACGTGCTGCTCAAGGGCATCGAGGGCACGGTCGGCCTGATGATGGGCTTTATTAAGGGGATTTTTTACTCGAATCTCATCACCAAGCTCGCGGCGTTGCTTGTCAAGCCCAAGCTGGGCAGCCTGAAAAAGAAAATGTCCACCGAGGAGCACGGCGGTGCGCCGCTACTCGGTATTACCAAGCCGGTCATCAAGGCACACGGCAATTCCAAGGCGCTCGCTATCCAGAACGCGGTGCGCGTGGCGGCGGAGTTTGCTGAAGCCGGCGTGATCGAGATGATAACGGAGTCCGTGAAAAAAGGGGAGGTCACCGGGGATGGTGCTGCAACAACTGGCAACGCTGCTGATTGACCGTTTCGGCTGCGAAGCCGAGGATATTACGATGGCGGCGAGCTTCGACGAGCTGAACATCACCGACGGTGAACGTGAAGAGATGGCACTCACGCTGTGGGAGCTGAATCTGGCGGCACCGCTGCCGGAGGAGATGCCGACCTTTGAACTGGTAGAAGACTTAGTAGGCTATATTGAGGATCGAATGAGGTGACGACGTGAAAGAGACCACGCGCGTGATGATGGAGCGTATCGGCTATGCCTTCAGGGAGCCGATGCTGCTGGAAAATGCGCTGACACATTCTTCGTATGCGAACGAAGGCAATCGCGGTCTGAAAAGCAACGAGCGTCTGGAGTTTCTGGGCGATTCGGTGTTGGGATTTATCACTGCGGGGTATCTGTTCCGTCACGGCACGGGTGAGGAGGGTGAATTGACCCGCCTGCGCGCGTCGCTGGTGTGTGAAAAGGCACTCAGTGCCTATGCCCGTAAGCTTAGGTTGGGCGAGTGCTTGCTGCTTGGCCGCGGCGAGCTGCGCGGCGGCGGAGCCGACCGCCCGTCCATTCTGGCGGATGCGTTTGAAGCGGTCATCGCCGCCATTTATCTCGACGGGGGCTTAAAGCCCGCCGAAGCCTTTATCGTGCCGTTTATCAAGGACGAGCTGTCGCATCAGCGGCGACCGCAATTTAAGGACTATAAAACGGCCTTGCAGGAGATCATACAGCAAAACCCCGAGGAGCATTTGGAATACGTGCTGACGGGCGAATCCGGTCCCGACCACAACAAGCAGTTTACGGTGGAGGTGCACTTAAACTCCAACGTGATCGGCAACGGCCGCGGCCGCAGCAAAAAGGAAGCCGAACAGCAGGCGGCGCGTGAGGCGTTGCGGCTGATGGGCTATGACGGCTGACAGACGATTGTCAGGCAGGAGACGTGAACGTATGATACTGAAATCACTGGAAATACAAGGATTTAAATCCTTTCCCGATAAGACCGTGCTGACCTTCAGCGGCGGGATCACCGCCGTTGTCGGTCCCAACGGCAGCGGTAAATCAAATATCAGTGATGCGGTGCGTTGGGTGCTGGGCGAGCAATCCAGCAAGACCTTGCGCGGCTCAAAAATGGAGGACGTGATCTTCAACGGTACGGCTCACCGCAAGGCGGTGGGTTTTGCCGAGGTGTCGCTGACCATTGACAACCGCACCCGTGCGCTGAACTTCGATTCCGACGACGTCAAGGTCACCCGCCGCTACTATCGGTCGGGAGAGAGTGAATATTTGCTGAACAACGCTACGGTGCGTCTGCGTGACGTGCAGTTGCTGTTTATGGATACCGGTCTCGGTCGTGACGGCTATTCCATCATCGGTCAGGGCCGTATCGACGAGATCGTGTCCTCCCGTTCGGATGAGCGCCGTGAGATCTTCGAGGAGGCGGCGGGTATCGCCAAGTACCGCTATCGCAAAAACGAGGCTGAACGCCGTTTGAAATCTGCCGAGGAGAACCTGCTTCGCCTGCGCGATATCCTGCAGGAGCTGGAGGAGCGCGTCGGGCCGCTGAAAACGCAATCCGAAAAGGCGAAGAAGTATCTGGAATACGCACAGGAGAAAAAGGGCTTGGAGATCGGTGTCTGGCTGAACACGCTGGATCGCTCGCGCGAGATGCTGCGTGAGCTGGATTCGCGTCTGGAGCTGGCCCGTACACAGTACGATGCCGCCGGGGAGGCGATGGACGACACCGAGCGCGAGATGGAAGCGTTGGTGGAGACCGGTCGCACACTGGAAGCTACGCTCGAAACACTGCGCGGCCAGATATCGCATTACGAGGAGGAGGCCGTCCGTTGTGACGGTAACGCCGATCTGGTACGAAACGACCGCGAGCATAACGAGGAGAACATCGTCCGTATTCTGGGTGAAAGCGAGCAGGCGGCGCAGGGCACCCTGCAGCTGGAGGAAACGGTCAGGGAGCGCGAGGCGGAGATCGCCGCAAAGCAGGAGCAGATTGCCGAGGTGGAGCACCGTCAGGTCGCACTGGCCGAGGAATGGGAGGCTCTGCTTCACAGCAACGAGGAGGTCTCCGGTCGTATTGAGGAGCTCAACCGTCAGGCGGCGGCTCTGGCGGCACAACTGTCGGATATCCGCGTGCAGGCGGTGACGGGCGAATCGTCGCTGGCTGAGATCACACTGCGTCTGTCGCAGTTGACGGCATCGCTGGCGGGGCAGACCGAGCAGCGCGACAGCCTGCGGCGGGAGCTGGACGCGGTAAACGACGACCACGCGAAACAGAAAGAAACCATCGACGGGCTGCAAAACGCCGCCCGTGGTTACGAGATGCGGCTGGCGAGCCGCAGCGCACGTCTGGAAACGGCGCGGCAGGAGGCCGACCGTCTGGGATTGGACGTGGAGGAAAAGAAACGCCGTATTCGACTGCTGGAGGAAATGGAACGCAATCTGGAGGGCTTCTCCCACAGTGTGCGTATCGTGGCCAAACAGGCCCAGCGCGGCGAGCTGCGCGGTATCCGCGGCCCGGTAACGCGCTTGATCCAGACCGACGGCGAGTACGCGCTGGCTATCGAGACCGCTCTCGGTGGTGCGGCACAGCATATCATCGTCGAGCGTGAGGAGGATGCTAAGCGCAGTATCGCGTATCTGCGAGATACCAAAAACGGCCGCGCCACCTTCCTGCCAATGGCCTCGATGAAGGGCTCCCGCTTGCAGGAAAAGGGTTTGGAGAACGAGCCGGGCTTTGTGGGAATCGCGTCTGACCTCGTGCGCACCGAAAAAGACTACGAGGAGATCGCGCGGTATCTGCTGGGTCGTGTGGCGGTGGCGGAGGATCTGGATTACGCCGTTGTTATTGCCCGTAAATACGGGTATAAGTTCCGCATTGTCACACTGGACGGTCAGGTCGTCAACGCCGGCGGATCGCTGGCGGGCGGCTCGCACGTTAAGGAGGCGGGCTTACTGTCGCGCCGCAGCGAGATCGAAAAGCTGGAGAAAGAGCGCAAAAAGCTGGAAGAAAAGCACGCCGCCGCACGGGAGAGCTTCAAGATCTTACAGCAAGAGGTATCCGGCGTGCAGGCGGAGCTGTCCGGTATTCAGGGCGAGCTGACCACCGCGCAGGAGGACTATATCCGTCTGGAGGGTGAGCAGCACCGTCTGGACGGCGTATTGCAAACGTGTGTCGCCGCCATCGAGGCGGAGACCTGCGAGATCAAGCAGTTAAATACACGCGCCGACGAGTGCCGCCGCCATATGTCCGAGGCGGAGGAGCAGACCGCTGTGGTCATACAGCAGACGGAGGCGCTGGAAAAAGAGCTGGCAGAGCTGTCCGGCGGTCGTCAGCAGCTCGCCGAGCAGCGTGAGAAGCTGGCCGACCGTATGAGCGAGCAGAAGCTTGCGGTGGTGGGCTATCACAAGGAGATCGAGGGTCTCCGTGCCGCCATTGGGGAGTTGCGTGCAAGGCAGGCCGATCAGGACGGTGTCCGTGCCGCAATGCAGCAGCAGATCGAGCAGTTGCGATTGCGTAGCACCGAGCTGACGGCGCAGGAATCGCTGCTGCGTGAGCAGGCGGAGCAGCTGCGCACGCAGGCGCGTGAGGCGGAGACTAAGGTAAAAGTGACCAATGAGCGCCGTATGGCGGATGAAGCGCGCCGGACGGCACTGCGGCAGCAAAGCCGCGGCAAGGCGGAGGAGCGTGAGCTGCTCGGCCGTGAGGTCGTTCGGCTGGAGGAGAAGTACGCCGCCGCACAGCGGGAGACCGAGGACGTTCTGCGCCGCTTGTACGAGGAGTACGAGCTGACTCGCAGTGAAGCGGAGCAGCAGGCGGCTGTCATCGAGGATATGGGTGCGGCCACCCGTCGGCTTACCGAGCTGAAAAACAAGATCCGTGCGCTGGGCAGCGTCAACGTCGATGCCATCGAGGAATACCGCGAGGTCAGCGAGCGTTACGAGTTCCTGAACACGCAGGTGCAGGATGTGGAGGTATCGCGTGAGGAGCTGCTAAAGCTCATCGGCGATCTCACCGTGCAGATGCGCGAGATGTTCTTAGACCGCTTCCGCCAGATCAACGTGCAGTTCGGCGAGGTGTTCCGCGATCTGTTCGGCGGCGGTAAGGCCGAGCTGGTGCTGACAAATCCGGAAGATATTCTGGGCTCGGGTATCGAGATGCACGCCCAGCCGCCCGGCAAGGTCATTTTGAATATGGATGCGCTGTCCGGCGGTGAAAAGGCATTAGTCGCCATTTCGTTGCTGTTTGCCATCCTGCGGGTGACACCGTCCCCGTTCTGCGTACTGGACGAGGTCGAGGCCGCGCTGGACGATGTCAACGTCGACCGCTACGCGCAGTATCTGCGTCGTATGTGCGACAAAACGCAGTTTATCGGTATTACGCACCGCCGCGGCACAATGGAGGAAGCCGACGTGCTGTACGGCGTGACGATGCAGGAGCAGGGTATTTCCAAGCTGCTGGAGCTTCGTGCCAGCGAGGTTGAGGCCAAGCTGGGTATCACAGGCAACAATCCCGTATAAAGGAGAACACTATGGGCTTTTTCAGTAAGATCGGTGAGGGCTTGCGCAAAACGCGGGAATCCCTGATGGGTACTGTCAACAGTATGTTGCACGCCTTCACCCGCATTGACGAGGAATTATTTGAGGAATTGGAAGAAATACTGATCACGGGGGACGTGGGCGTTGCCACCGCGCATGCGGTGTGCACCCGGCTCCGTGAGCTGGTCAAGGAGCGCGGCATTACCGATCCCAGTGCCATCCGCGGCCTGCTTCGGGAGACTGTGGCCGGTATGCTGGAGGGCGGTCAGGAGCTGAAGCTGACAACCAAGCCCTCGGTGATACTGATTATCGGTGTCAACGGCGTAGGCAAGACCACCACCATCGGCAAGCTGGCGGCGCAGCTCAAGGCCGAGGGTAAGCAGGTCATTCTCGGTGCGGCGGATACGTTCCGTGCCGCGGCGATCGAGCAGCTGGAGATCTGGGCCGAGCGCGCGGGTGTGGATATCATCCGTCACGGTCAGGGTGCTGACCCGGCCGCCGTGGTGTTTGATACGCTGTCGGCCGCCAAGGCGCGTGGCGCGGACGTGGTCATCTGTGATACCGCCGGACGTTTACACAACAAAAAGAATCTGATGGATGAGCTGCACAAGGTCCGCCGTATTATTGATCGGGAGCTTCCCGAATCGGACGTGGAGGTGCTGCTGGTGGTGGATGCTACCACGGGGCAGAACGCCGTCAATCAGGCCAAGGAATTTCGTCAGGTGGCGGGGATCACCGGTATCGTGCTGACCAAGCTGGACGGCACGGCCCGCGGTGGTGTGGTGCTCACCATCCGTGAGGAGCTGGAGGTGCCGGTGAAATTCATCGGCGTGGGCGAGGGGATCGACGATCTGCAGCCCTTTGACGCTGCCGCGTTTGCCGACGGCCTGTTTGGAGAGTGATGACGGTGCGGTATATCATAGCGACGCACAATCAAGATAAATTGGCCGAGCTGTCCCGTATTCTGGAGCCGCTCGGCATCGAGGCGGTCACCGACCGTGATCTCGGTATCGAATTGCCGGAGGTCGAGGAAACGGGTACCACCTTTGCGGAAAACGCGTATCTGAAAGCCGCCTCCGCGTGTGAGGCGACCGGCCTGCCCGCCATCGCGGACGATTCCGGCATCGCCGTGGATGCCCTGAACGGCGCCCCCGGCATCTATTCCGCCCGTTACGGCGGCCCGGAGGCGACGGATAAGGATCGCAACAAAAAGCTACTTAGTGAATTGGACGGTCTGCCGACGGAACAGCGCGGTGCGCACTATGTGTGCGCGGTGTGCTGCGTGTTCCCCGACGGCAGCGAGCCGCTGACGGCCGAGGGCTATATGTACGGCGTGATCGGTATGGAGGAGCGCGGGGAGCGCGGCTTCGGCTATGACCCGCTGTTTATCGTGGACTCGGGTAAATCGGTAGCTGAGCTGACTGAGGAGGAAAAGGACGCGATCAGCCATCGTGGCAACGCGCTGCGCGTATTCCGCGCGATATTACAGGAGAGATTGGGTGACACACAATGACGAGTAAACAACGTGCCTATCTGCGGGGCTTGGCAAACCCGCTGGAGCCGATCGTTCACGTGGGTAAGGGCGGAATGGCCGACACCATCGTGAAGCAGGCGGAGGATGCACTGACAGCCAGAGAGCTCATTAAAGGCAAGGTGCTGGAGACCGCACCCGAAAGTGCCCGCGAAGCGGCCGAAGCACTGGCTGCGGCGACCGGTGCCGAGGTGGTGCAGGTGATCGGCCGCACCTTCGTGCTGTACCGGGAAGCGCCGGAGGAGCCGAAGATCGTGCTTCCCCGCGCGCGGTGAGCGGCGGTAAAGGGCAGCGTATCGCTCTGTTCGGCGGTACCTTTGATCCCATTCATAACGGACACATCGTGCTCGCGTGTGAGCTGGTCGCACGGCTGAAGCTCGACCGCGTGGTGCTGATGCCCACCTTTGTCCCACCGCATAAGATCAAGGTGCAGATGGCACCGGCTATCGACCGGGTGGAGATGTGCCGCCTTGCATGCACACCGTACCCGGAGCTGACGGTGTCGGAGCTGGAGATCAACCGTCGCGGTGCGAGCTTTACGGTTCTGACGTTGGAGGAGCTCCATCGGCAGGTGCCGGAGGCGGAGCTGTTTCTGTTGGTGGGCGCGGATATGTTTTTAACGCTCGGCACGTGGCATCGGTTTGCCGATATCTCTAAGCTGGCGACGCTGTGCGCCGTCCCGCGGGACGACGTTCCCGCGTCGGCGTTGCGCGACTATGCGGCGGAGCTTGCCGAACTCGGTGCGCGCTGTGTGATCGAGGAGATCGAAACACCGCGACTGTCCTCGACGGATATCCGCAAGCGTGCGCGTGCAGGGCAACCGCTGGACGGCTTGGTACCGGCGGCGGTCGCGGCGTATATTGAGGAGCGGCAGGTCTATGCCGCCGAGCGCCACTACCGCGATACCGAGGAGCAGTACGTGGAAATTCTGCGCGGGCGGCTCACCCCCAAGCGCTTTCGCCATTCGCTGGCGGTGGCGGAGCAGGCGGTGCATTTGGCGGAGCTTTACGGGGCTGATCCCGAAAAAGCGCGCACGGCGGGTTTGCTGCACGATATTT
Source organism: uncultured Eubacteriales bacterium (assembly GCA_964470515.1). Taxonomy (GTDB): domain Bacteria; phylum Bacillota; class Clostridia; order Oscillospirales; family Acutalibacteraceae; genus RGIG3009. The sequence continues at coordinate 25,557 of CAYYDD010000009.1, forward strand.
TAAAGGATACCGACGGGGATTCCCAGTTGCAAATTTTCAAAGACTTTGATATACTGTTAGATGCTGTGGAGCAAACGGCGCCGAAGCTGTGGCACGCACACGCGGGTGCGGTGTTTTTGGAGCACATTCTGGGCATTAACGATCCGGAAATCCTGCTGCCGGTGCGGTATCATACCACCGGGCGGGCGGGAATGAGCCTTCTGGAGATTGTGTTGTATCTGGCGGATTTCACCTCCGCCGACCGTGACTATCCCGATGTGGAGGTGCTGCGTGAGCTGACCGAGCGGGACGTTGATGCCGCGATGCTCTACGCGCTGGACTATACCGTGAAGGATCTGGAGGAGCGTGGGTTGCCGGTGCACCCGGATACGCTCGCCTGCTTTGAAGAATACAAGGAAAGGGTTGGTGGCACGTATGGCCAAGGATAATCGCAGCAAAACGGGTAAGAAAAAGAATAAGGCCGGGCGCATCCTGACCATTACCGTTCTGGTGTTTTTTGTGCTGGTCATCATTTTCGGTATCGTGCTGGTGCAAATGCTGAATACGACCTCGCAGAAGCAGGATCAAAGTGAATCCACCGTGAACGTGTACGATACCACGCCGTCGGCACTGCAAAACAAGGTGGCGTATTACGTGGTGGGTCTGCTCGGTGAGGATGAGCAGGCCGGTGCGACCGAACGGCTGACCATCGTGTGCCACGATAAAAAGAAGAATACACTCAGCATCCTTGAGGTGCCGCAGGATACGTACCTCGGCGAGAGCGATCTGTGGGCGGTCAAAAAGGCCGGTGAGGTGTGGGGTAATCCCGCGCCGCTGGATTGGTGCGAATTTGAGGGTAAGCGTATTTACAAGGCTGAGATCGAGGAGCACAAGGTCGCCGGTCACACCGTGACCCAGAAAAAGGGCTCGCAGTGGTATAACGTCGTGTCCATCTTTAACGAGCAGTATTCGCTGCCGGTGGACGGCTACTTCTTCATTCCGCAGGATGCTTTCGTTAAACTCGTCGATTTGGTCGACGGCGTGGACGTCGATCTGGAAGCGGCGATGACGCTGGGTGAGATCAAATACGGCAAGGGCATCAAAACGCTGGACGGCGCGGCGGCACTGGCGTATATGCTCAAGCGTGACACGGGTGTCAGCGGCGATCTGGACCGTATCGTGCGGCAGCGCAAGGTGTTTCTGGCACTGTTCCAGCGCTTGTGTGCGCAGAACGAGGATCAGCTGAACGACGAGTCGCTGGCCCCGCTGATGAGGGGCTCCACGCCCATCCGCACCAACTTCTCCACGGCTGACACAGTAGAGCTGGTGCTGGAGCTTGCGGATGTTACGCCGGATAAGATGACCGCGCAGCTGCTACCCGGTGAGGTCACGGCGTTCAATTCCAATTCGTATTACAGTGTGCATCGCGCCGAGCTGGTCGAGGTACTGAACACCGATTTTCATCCGTATGACAATGAAGTGACCGAAGCGGATTTGCAGGTCACGGAGCTTGCCTCGGGTAAGGAATCGAACACGCACCGTCAGGTGCTGTCCGAGATCGCGGTGGAGCAGTCGGGTATGGCGCAGGCCTCGTCGGACAATGACAAAACAGAGTGAGAGGATCTATGACAGTACAAGAACTGACCAAAGCGATCGTGGCATCGCTGGATAAGCATAAGGCGCAGGATATCCGTGTGCTGGATGTCAGCGAGGTCACCTCGCTGGCTGACCGCTTTATCATCGCATCGGGCGGCAGTACCACGCAGGTCAAGGCGCTGATCGATTACGTGGAAACAGCGTTGGCAGAGCGGGGCGTTCACGCACTGCGTACCGAGGGGTACAACACCGCGCTGTGGACGCTGCTGGATTTTGGCAGTGTCGTGTTACACGTGTTTTTAAACACCTCGCGTGAGTTTTATGATCTGGAACGCTTGTGGCAGGATGCCCGTGTTCTGGACACGGCAGAGTTTTTGGAGGGTGAAGAACAATGAGCAAATTGGATTCGGCTGTTATCGAAAAGAAATGGCAAGCCAGATGGGAGGCAGAAAACACCTTTGCCGCCTCGGACGACCGCAGTAAACCGGCGTATTTTGCGCTGGTCGAATTTCCGTATCCGTCCGGTCAGGGTCTGCATGTGGGTCATCCGCGCTCCTACACCGCGCTGGACGTGGTGGCGCGCAAACGCCGTATGCAGGGCTACAACGTGCTGTATCCGATGGGCTGGGACGCGTTCGGCCTGCCCACCGAAAACTTCGCCATCAAAAATCATATCCATCCGGAAGTGGTAACGCAGAATAACGTGGCCCGCTTTAAGGCGCAGTTGCAGGGTCTCGGTCTGTCCTTTGACTGGACACGCGAGATCAACACCACCGATCCCGACTACTACAAGTGGACGCAGTGGATCTTCCTGCAGCTGTTCAAAAAGGGTCTGGCCTATAAAAAGGAAATGGCGGTCAACTGGTGCACCTCCTGCAAGTGTGTGCTGGCGAACGAGGAGGTCGTGGGCGGCGTGTGCGAGCGCTGCGGCGGCGAGGTCGTCCACAAGGTCAAGAGCCAGTGGATGCTGAGGATCACCGCGTATGCCCAGCGTCTGATCGACGATCTGGAGCTGGTGGACTACCCCGACCGTGTGCGCGCGCAGCAGATCAACTGGATCGGCCGCTCGACCGGTGCGCAGGTGACCTTTAAGACCACCGCCGGCGATCCGGTGGAGATCTATACTACCCGCCCCGACACGCTGTTCGGCGCGACCTATATGGTCATCTCGCCCGAGCATCCGCTGGTACATACGTGGTTGGAAAAGGGAATCCTTGAAAATGGCGATGAGGTAACGGCCTATCAGGAGGCCGCGGCCCGCAAATCGGATTTTGAGCGTACCGAGGTCGCCAAGGATAAGACGGGCGTGTGCCTCAAGGGTGTTCGCGCCGTCAATCCCGTGAACGATACCGAAATTCCGGTGTTTATCTCCGATTACGTGCTGGTATCCTACGGCACCGGTGCCATTATGGCCGTGCCGGCGCACGATACCCGCGACTGGGAGTTTGCCCGCGCGTTCGATCTGCCCATCATCGAGGTGGTTGCCGGCGGCGACGTGGAGAAAGAGGCCTTTACCGATTGCGCCACCGGCGTGATGGTCAACTCCGGCTTCCTCAACGGGATGTCCGTCGAGGAGGCGAAGGTCGCCATCATCGAATTTTTGGAGAAGCAGGGCATCGGTGAGCCGAAGGTCAACTTCAAGCTGCGTGACTGGGTGTTCTCCCGCCAACGCTACTGGGGCGAGCCGATCCCGATCGTGCATTGCCCGCATTGCGGTCAGGTCGCGGTGCCGGAGGAGCAGCTGCCCATCCGTCTACCGATGGTGGACAGTTACGAACCGACGGACAACGGCGAATCCCCGCTGGCCGCGATGGACGCGTGGGTAAACACCACCTGCCCGAAGTGCGGAGCTACCGCCAAGCGCGAAACGGATACGATGCCGCAGTGGGCTGGCTCGTCCTGGTACTTCCTGCGGTATTGTGACCCGCACAACAGCGAGGCACTGGCGTCCAAGGAGGCACTGGAATACTGGACGCCGGTCAACTGGTACAACGGCGGTATGGAGCATACCACGCTGCACCTGCTGTACAGCCGCTTCTGGCATAAATTCCTTTACGATATCGGCGTGGTTCCCGCGCCCGAACCGTACGCCAAGCGCACCAGTCATGGTATGATTTTGGGCGAAAACGGTGAAAAAATGTCAAAATCCCGCGGAAACGTCGTGAATCCCGACGATATCGTGAACGAATACGGCGCGGATACGTTGCGTCTGTATGAAATGTTCATCGGCGACTTTGAAAAGGCCGCCCCCTGGTCGAGTGACAGCATCCGCGGTGTGCGCCGCTTCTTGGAGCGCGTGTGGGCGTTGTCCGACAACCTGCTTGAGGGTGATGCGATCCGTCCCGAGTTGGAAAGCACCATTCACAAGACCATCCGCAAGGTCGGCGAGGATATCGAGGTTCTGAAGTTCAACACTGCCATTGCGGCGATGATGGCACTGCTCAACGAGTTTAATGCTCGCGGCGGTGCCAATCGTGCCGAGTACGCAGTGCTGGTGCAACTGCTCAATCCGTTTGCACCGCATATGACGGAGGAGCTGTGGGAATTGCTTGGCCATACTGACACGCTGGCCTACGAGCCGTGGCCCGTATTCGATCCCGCCAAGTGTGTGGAAAACACGGTGGAGATCGCCGTGCAGGTCAACGGCAAGATCCGTGCCCGCATCACCGTGGGTGTGGAGGACGATGCCGCTGCCGTGCTGGCACTTGCCAAGCAGCAGGAGCGTGTCGCCCCCGAATTGGAGGGCAAACAGCTGGTCAAAGAGCTGTACGTTCCGCGCAAATTGGTCAATTTGGTTGTCAAACCGCTGTAGTCGAAGAAATTCTAAAAAAGGCTTGACGGAAACGATATTCTGGTGTATACTTGATGGGTATCGTTATGATTACAAAAATTTAAGCCCCTGCTATCAGGCGGAGGGAGGGAATAAGAATGTCAGAGGTCAAGGTCAAAGAGAACGAATCTCTGGACAGCGCGTTGCGCCGTTGGAAGAAGTCCTGCGCTCGCTCCGGCGTCCTCGCCGAGGTGCGTAAGCGGGAGCATTATGAGAAGCCTTCCGTGCGTCGCAAAAAGAAGTCCGAGGCTGCTCGTAAGAGAAAGTTCAAATAACCGGAAAACGGGCGCGTCGCGCCCGTTTTTTGTTTACTCGAAAGGAGTTTCACTATGCCGCTGCTGTATCCTACGTTATACCGCCGCCGCATCACCGATATCACGCTGGACGACCTTGAAACGCTGGGCGTGCGCGGTCTGCTGCTGGATGTGGACAATACGCTGACCACCCACGGCAGCCAGCATTTATCACCCGAGATCGCCGCGTGGCTGAAGCGGATGCAGGAGGCCGGTATCGCACTCACGGTGGTATCCAATTCCTGGGAGTGGCGTGTTGCGCCCTTTGCCGATAAATTGGGTCTGCGCCACACCTCACTGTCTTGCAAACCGTCACCCATCGGTTTCTGGCGCGGTGCGCGGCGATTAGGGCTCAAGCGCCGTCAGTGCGCGGCGGTGGGCGATCAGGTGTTCACCGATCTTCTGGGCGCGAAGCTCGGCGGTGTGCCCTGCATTTTATTAGACCCCATTCAAAAGGAGAACGGAAAACCGTTTTTGCAGCTGCGCCGCCGTTGGGAACAGCCCATCCGCCGCAGACTCAGAGAACAGGAGGATGCGTAATGAGTGCCTTATTCGGTCCCGCCGGCAACAGCGATTCGTTTTATGCCGCAGGTCATAAGGCCACGTTGGAAGCCCCTGCGTGGCTTCATTCGCTGGGCCTGACCGCTTACGAATACCAGTGCGGCCGCGGCGTGCGCGTATCGGAGGATACCGCCCGCGCTATGGGCGAAGCCGCCGCACAGTATGGTGTACAGCTGTCACTGCACGCACCGTATTTTATTTCTCTTGCCTCTGCCGAGCCCGAAAAGCGGGATAATTCCATCCGCTATATTTTGGAAAGCGCCCGTGCCGCCCGCGCAATGGGCGGCGAGCGTATCGTCGTGCACCCCGGCGGCCTCGGCGGTCTGTCCCGCGCGGATGCCACGCAGCTGGCCATCACCACCCTGCGCCGTGCACAGGCGGCGCTGGACAGCGAGGGACTGTATCAGGTACGTATCTGCCCCGAAACGATGGGCAAGATCAATCAGCTCGGTGACTTAGAGGAAGTCCTGCTGTTCTGCGGTGTGGATGACCGCTTTTTACCCTGCGTGGATTTCGGGCATCTCAACAGCCGCACCTTGGGCGGCCTTAACAGCTACGAGGCGTTTGCCGCGGTGCTCGATCGCCTGCACGACGTGCTGGGCGCGGAGCGCGCGGGCCGCTTCCACTCGCATTTTTCCAAGATCGAATACACAGGCGGAGGTGAGAAAAAGCACCTCACCTTTGCCGACAAGATATACGGTCCTGAGCCCGCGCCGCTGATGCGGCTCATCCGGGAACGCGGGCTGACCCCCACCTTCATTTGCGAATCCGACGGCACGCAGGCCGAGGATGCCGCGACACTGAAGGCACTGTACGAAAGCGGGGGAGCCGAATGACCCCGTTCTTGCACGCGTTGGCCGCGCGGTTGCCCGCGCACACGGCCGCGCTCATCAGTGCCCCGCATCATTTGCAGTACCTTACCGGCTATCCCTCGGGGGAGAGCTGGGTGTTTTTAACGCGGGAGTCCGCGTATTTCCTCACGGATTTCCGCTATATCGAGCTGGCGCGGCAGACCGTCACGGGTGCGGAGTGCCGGATGGTCACGAAGCTGTCCGACGAATTGACCGCACTGGTACGGTACCACGGCATCACTGCGGTGCTGATCGAAGCGGCACACACCACCGCGACCGAATACAAACGGTTAGCTTCGTTTCTGCCCGTTCGGGACGGTGAACTGGATGCGTGGTTGTCCGAGCTGCGGGAAATCAAGACCGAGGACGAGATCCGTCGGGTTGAGCAGGCACAAGCGCTTACCGAGGCGGGCTTTGACCATATCATCCAATATATCCGCGAGGGGATGACCGAGCGTGAGGTCGCCCTGGAGCTTGAATTTTATATCCGTCGCCAAGGTGCACAGCGCGTGGCATTCGATTTTATCGTGGTATCGGGAGCTAACGGCTCACAGCCGCACGGCATCCCGTCGGATAAGCCCATCCGTCGCGGCGACTTTATCACGATGGATTTCGGCGCGGTGGTGGATGGCTACCATTCGGATATGACACGCACCGTCGCTCTCGGTGCGGTCAGCGATGAACAGCGTGCGGTGTACGATACCGTGCTGCGGGCGCAGCGGGTCTCGTTGTCGGTGCTACGGGCGGGGCTGTCCTGCCGAGAGGGCGACGCGGCGGCACGCCGAGTCATCGAGACCGCCGGCTACGGTGATTGCTTCGGCCACGGGACGGGTCACGGTGTCGGCGTAGAGATACACGAGGAACCGCGTCTGTCGCCCCGTGCGGGGGACAAACCGTTGCGCGCCGGGCATTTGGTCACGGTCGAGCCGGGGATTTATATCGCCGGTAAATTCGGCATCCGTATCGAGGATATGGTGGTCATCACCGAGAAGGGTTGTCGCAATCTCACTCACTCGCCGAAAGACCTGCTCTGCCTGTAATATTCACGGAGCGTGACACATATACTGTACCAACTTATCGGAACAGGATGTGTGTGTCAATGTTTGTTTTCTCCGTTAAAGCCACCCGTAAACGCCTTGCCGCGGTGCTGACCGGATTTCTTGCCGTTGTCGGGATCGTGACACTGGTGTTGTGTCTGCCGACGGCGCAAAGCACTGCCGGCCGCGCGGTCGATCTCAGGGTCACCTCCGCCGAGGAACGCGTGCAGTTGCTACGCGAGCTGGGCTATGAGGTTGCCAATGAGACTGTGCAGGAGATCCGTCTGCCGGATGAGCCCGATACAGCACTCACCGCGTACGAGGCACTGCAAACGCCGGCAGGGCTCAGCCTGTTGAAATACAGCGGTAAGCGTGTCAAGCTGTACACCTATACCGTGACCAACGCACAGACCGACGGTACGGTGAAGGCACACGTGTATATCTACCGCGACCGCGTGATCGCGGGCGATATTACCGCCGCCGATCCGAACGGCACGCAAAAAGCACTGATATAAAGGAAGTGAAACGATGGCGCAGCGACTGGATAAGCTCATCGCCTCGCAGGGAACGCTCAGCCGCAGCGAGACCGTCCGGCTGATACGGCAGGGGCAGGTGACGGTGGACGGTATCGTCTGCCGTGATGCCGCCCGCAAGGTGGAGGAGTCCCGCGCCGTCACGGTCAGCGGCGAGCCGCTGACCTATCGGAAGTTCGTGTACCTGATGATGAATAAGCCGGCGGGGATACTGTGCGTTTCGCGTGATCCCAAGGCAAGTACGGTGCTGGATCTGCTGCCCCCTGCGTTGCGGCGCAAGGGGCTGTTTCCCGCAGGCCGATTGGACAAGGACACCGTCGGTCTGGTGTTGCTCACCGATGACGGTGAGTTTGCCCACCGTCTGCTCGCGCCGAAAAAGGATATCGTCAAGCGGTATCTGGTGCGCTTGGACGGCCCGCTGACCGAGGAACACTGCCGTTTGTTTGCCGATGAGATCGTGCTGGCCGACGGCACCCGCTGCCGACCGGCGTCCTTAAAAATTCTGGAGGACGGCACAGAGCCGCTCGCGGAGATCGGTATCACCGAGGGACGGTATCATCAGATCAAAAGAATGTTCGGCACCGTCGATCGCGGCGTGGTATGGCTGAAGCGTTTGTCGATGGGGCCGCTGGCACTGGATCCCGCGCTTTCGGAGGGAGAAGCCCGTCCTTTAACCGAAAAAGAATGGGTCGAACTTGCAAAAGCGACAAATTTTGTACAACATACATAACCTTGGGGATAAAACTTTGTGCATTATGGGAATAGTAAAATGCGAAAGAATCTGTTAAAATAAGGAAGCATAGTAAAGTGCGGTAAGATTTTGCCGCGTATGGTATTCGAGAAGAGAAGATGGAGGTCATCAAATGGCAAGTTTGTCTCTGAAAAACATTTACAAAAAGTACCCCGGCGGCGTAGTCGCGGTCTCCGATTTCAATCTGGAGATCAAGGATCAGGAATTTATCATTCTGGTCGGTCCTTCCGG
>CAYYDD010000010.1:0-7290 GCA_964470515.1 uncultured Eubacteriales bacterium
ATGTAGTGCTCGCCCGTCTCCTGATCAAAGTAGGTCATATCCTTACCGGAGGTCTCCTGATGCTGAGTCAGGTCGTAATCCGTACGGTCGGCTACGCCCCACAGCTCACCCCAGCCGAACGGGAACAGGAACTCGAAGTCGGTGGTTGCCTTGGAATAGAAACACAGCTCCTCGGGATCGTGGTCACGCAGGCGCAGGTTTTCGTTCTTCAGACCGATGGCCAGCAGCCAGTTGCGGCAGAACTCACGCCAGTAGGAGAACCATTCCAGATCGGTGCCGGGCTTGCAGAAAAATTCCAGCTCCATCTGCTCGAACTCGCGCACGCGGAAGATGAAGTTGCCGGGTGTGATCTCGTTACGGAACGATTTACCGATCTGGCCGATACCGAACGGCAGCTTTTTGCGGGTGCTGCGCTGCACGTTGGGGAAGTTGACGAAGATGCCCTGCGCGGTTTCGGGGCGCAGATACACGGTGTTTTTGGCATCCTCGGTGACCCCCTGAAAGGTCTTGAACATCAGGTTGAACTGACGGATATCGGTAAAATTGTGCTTACCGCAGGTGGGGCAGGGGATATGGTGCTCTTCCACAAAGGCTTTCATCTCGTCCTGCGAGAAAGCGTCGATCGGCTTCGGTAGCGCAAATCCATTTTCAGTGCACCAATCCTCGATCAGCTTGTCCGCGCGAAAACGCTCCTTGCATTCGCGGCAATCCATCAGCGGATCCGAGAAGCCTTTGAGGTGACCGCTGGCCACCCACGTCTGCGGGTTCATCAGGATGGCAGCATCCAGACCCACGTTGTACGGATTTTCCTGCACGAACTTTTTCCACCAAGCGCGCTTGACGTTATTTTTCAGCTCGGCGCCGAGCGGGCCGTAGTCCCACGTGTTGGCAAGGCCACCGTAGATTTCCGAGCCGGCGAAGATATATCCGCGACCCTTGCACAGCGCAACCAGCTTGTCCATTGTTTTTTCCGTATTTTTCATCACGAAGCCTCCGATACTAATTATCTATACTATACTAAAAGAAAATTCTGCATTTGTCAATATTGCATTTTATAAAGAACTGTGTTACACTATGGGTGATCGTGACTTGATTTGTCAAAGAGGAGGAGCAACCATGGAAGCTAACAAGCTGAAAGCGCTGTCTGCGGCGGCCACCCGTATCCGTATGGCCGTGGTGGAAGGCACGTTCCACGCGAAGAGCGGTCACCCCGGCGGCTCGCTGTCCATCGCGGATGTGCTGGCGTATCTGTATACCGGGGAGCTGCGCATTGATCCGGCCCGTCCCGATTGGGAGGATCGCGACCGCTTTGTGATGTCGAAAGGTCACTGCGCCCCCGCGCTGTACGGCGCGCTCGCGTTGCGCGGCTTTTTCCCGGAGGAGGAGATCCGGTCGCTCCGTCACATCGACGCGATGCTGCAGGGTCATCCGTGTATGACTACCACTCCCGGTGTGGATATGTCCACCGGCTCGCTGGGTCAGGGTGTTTCCACTGCTGTGGGTATGGCGCTGGGTGCGCGTCTGGACAACAAGGATTTCCGTGTTTACGCTATCCTCGGCGACGGTGAGATTCAGGAAGGGCAGGTGTGGGAGGCTGCTATGTTCGCTGCCCACAAGAAGCTCTCCAACCTCTGTGTGATCGTGGATAACAACGATCTGCAGATCGACGGCACGATGCTGGAAGTCAACTCCCCGTATCCCATCCCGGAGAAATTTGCGGCGTTCGGCTTTAACGTTGTAGAGATCGACGGTCACGATTTCGATCAGATCGAAAAGGCGTTTGCCGTAGCACGTACCTGCACCGACAAGCCCACCGCCATCGTGATGAAGACCACGAAGGGTCGTGGCGTGTCGTTTATGGAAAATCAGGTCGGCTGGCACGGTAAGGGCCCGAACGCCGAGGAACACGCACAGGCGATGCACGAGCTGCGTGTAGCTCTTGCCGCTATTGAGGAGGGCTGAATATGGCAGACGTGATCAAAAAGGCGACCCGTGACGGCTACGGCGACGGTTTGCTTGAGCTGGTAAGTGACCCTAACGTCATCGTGCTGGATGCGGATCTGGCTGCCGCTACCAAGACCGGCGTGTTTAAAAAGGCTTGTCCCGAGCGATTCTTCGACTGCGGTATCGCCGAGGGGAATATGATGAGCATCGCTGCCGGTCTCGCAACCACCGGCAAAACCGTGTTTGCCTCCTCGTTCGCGATGTTCGCGGCGGGTCGCGCGTTTGAGCAGGTGCGTAACTCCATCGGTTATCCGCACCTCAACGTTAAGATCGGCGCCACCCACGGCGGCATCTCCGTCGGTGAGGACGGTGCCACCCACCAGTGCAACGAGGATATCGCACTGATGCGCACCATCCCCGGTATGACAGTCATCAACCCCGCTGACGCGTATGAGGCGAAGCTTGCCGTTGTCGCGGCTGCGAAGCTGAACGGCCCCGTGTATCTGCGCTTCGGCCGTCTGGCTGTGCCGGTCATCTTTGGTGAGGATTATACGTTTGAGATCGGTAAAAGCGTCCGCCTGACGGATGGTAACGACGTTGCCATCATCGCCGCCGGCCTGATGGTGAACGAGGCACTGATCGCGGCTGAGCAACTCAAGGCTGACGGTATCGCCGCCCGTGTCATCAATATGGCTACCATCAAGCCCATCGACCGTGAGGCGATCATCGCCGCGGCGAAGGAAACGGGCGTTATCGTTACCGCTGAGGAGCATTCCGTCATCGGCGGTCTCGGCAGCGCGGTGTGCGACGTTGTGTGTGAGACGGTGCCCGTACCGGTGTTGCGCGTCGGTGTCGAGGATACGTTCGGTAAGTCCGGCCCTGCGGTGGATCTGCTACCGCTGTTCGGTCTGTGCGCTGACAATATCGCGGTGAAGGCGCGCACGGCTGTTGCGTTAAAGAAATAAGGAGACGGTAAGTATGAAAGGTACGCCGAAACAGCATCGATATTCTAAGAAAATACGCATTCTAACGATCGTCGGATCGTCGGTAATGGCCGTGTTGGGTACACTGTGCATCACGGTGGCTATCCTGCTCACGACGGTGCTCGGTCGCATTAACTTCCAAGGAGAAGAGGAATATGATCCCAACAAGGAAGTGGATCTCGGCAACGAGGATAGCGATATCGGAGGCGAAGAAGTGGATCCCAACGATATCAATAACACATCCTCGGTGATGTCGTTACCGTTGCGCGGCAATGAGGACGGCGTGCGAAACATTCTGTTGCTGGGCATCGACGGCACCAGCTACAGCGGTCGTTCGGATACCACGATGATTTTGTCGATCAACGACAACGCCAAGACCATCAAGCTGGTCTCGCTGCTGCGCGATACGTGGGTCACTATTCCCGGGCGCGATAAGGACGGCGACGGACAGGACGATATCGGCAAATTCAATGCGGCCTACGCCTACGGTAAGCACACGCTGCAAAGAAAGACCATTGCGCAGAATTTCCGTCTGGATATTGACGATTATATCGGTGTCAATTTTGATTCGCTGCCCAAGGTCATCGACGCGCTCGGCGGCTTGGATATCACGCTCACCGCTGAGGAAATGACACAGATTCCCGCCAACGGCTGTAACGTGGCTATTCCGTATCCGGGAAAGGATTGCGACGGTATGGAAGGATTCACCTGCCTCAAGGGTGAGCCGGGTCTGTATCATCTGAACGGCTTCCAGACGATGCAGTATGCCCGTATCCGCAAGCTGGACAGCGACTTCAAGCGTACGGCTCGCCAGCGCGAGGTGGTGGAGCTGATGATCCAAAAAGCGAAGAGTATGAGCTATACACAGATGGTGTCGGTGATCTACAAGGCGCTGGATTGCGTGGATACTAATATGTCGGCTGACGAGTTCTTGGGCTTCGCCGCTTCGGCGGTCAATTATCTGGGCTATGAACTGAAGACGGACTATTCCGTCCCGCAGGCCGGCGAATACAAGGGCGCCACCATCAAAGGCGGTTCCGGCCTGATGCTCACCGACCCCAAAACCACCGTGCAAAATCTGCATACCTACCTGTACGGCTGACCCTTATATTTAGGTATATATAAAAGCTCCCGCTCGGGAGCTTTTATTGTTCATCACATAGGGAAGATCTTTCCAAAACACATCGCAATCCACACGGCGATGTGTTTTTTTGTTCGTTTTCAGGGGCAAAGCTCTCAAAAACCCCATTTTGAACGAGAAAAAATACGAAAACGTCAATAAAATTCCACAAAAACAAAGAAAAAACAAAAAAAGGGTGTTGACTTTCCCAGGTTTGCGTGGTATGATAGAGACAAATAATAGGAAACCAAACAAAATCCCAATAAATCGCAAAGGAGTAGGTAGTATGGTAAACGAGTACGAGATCAAAAAAGAAATTTGCGAGATCGGCCGTCGCATCTACAACAAGGGTATGGTCGCCGCGAACGACGGTAATATCTCCGTAAAGCTGAGCGACAACGAGTTCCTCTGCACGCCCACGGGTGTCAGCAAGGGCTTTATGACCCCGGAGTTCATCTGCAAGGTGGACGCAAACGGCAAGGTCATTCAGGCGAATCCGGGCTTCAAGCCGTCGTCTGAGATCAAGATGCATATGCGTGTGTATAAGGAGCGTCCCGACGTTAAGTCGGTCGTGCATGCTCATCCGATGTATGCGACGGGCTTCGCCATCGCGGGCATCCCGCTGAGCCAGCCCATCATGCCGGAGGCCGTTCTGGGTCTGGGCTGTGTCCCGATCGCTGAGTACGGCACCCCCTCCACCGAGGAGATTCCGGATGCGGTTTCCAAGTACCTACAGTATTTCGATGCGGTGCTGCTGGAAAACCACGGCGCACTGACGTATGCTGACAGTTTGCTGGGTGCGTATCACAAGATGGAGTCCGTCGAGTTCTACGCGCAGCTGCTGTTCATCTCCCAGTTGCTCGGCGGTCCGCAGGAACTGTCCGATGAGCAGGTCAAGCGTCTGTACGGTATGCGTGCGCAGTACGGCCTCAAGGGTAAGCACCCGGCCGATATGTGCGTGAATGCCAAGAACGGTAAGCCCAGCTGCCACGGTTGCCGCACCAACACCTGTGAGAGCGTTTGCAGCGGTGCTGCTGCCGGTGGCAACGATCTGGTCGCGGAGATCACCCGTCAGGTGCTGAAGAAGCTCGGCAAGTAAGGTGATCGGTATGGACGAAAAGGCAGTACACGCGGTGGTGGATGCCGTCGTCCGTCGGGTGACGGGGATCCTCACGCTGGAGGTTGCACGCCGTCTGTCCGAAAAGGTACGGGCAGAGGCCGCCCGCCTCGGCGTCAACGCGGTGGTCGCGGTCAGTGACCGTGCCGGCCGCCCCATCCTCGTTGAATGTATGGATGACGCCTACATCGCCAGCTACGATATCGCGCTCAACAAGGCGTATACCGTAACGGCACTGAAAATGTCCACCTCGCAGCTAAAGCCTTTGGCACAGCCGGGACAACCGCTGTACGGCATCCAGTTTACCAACCATGGTCAGATCGTGATCTTCGGCGGCGGTGAACCGCTCAAGGTCGGTGAGGCGATCGTTGGCGGCTTGGGTGTCAGCGGCGGCAGCGAGGAGCAGGATACCGCCCTTGCCGCGTATGGCAAGCAGATTTTTGAACAGAGCGGAGGCAATGTATAATGGATATCAATTCTCAGAGCATTGAAGAGATCGTCCGACAGGTACTCGAGGGTATGAAGGCACCCTCCGGCACTGCCGCGACGGCTCCGGCCGCCGGCATCCCGAAGACCGCCAAGGTCGCGGTGCTGACCCAGTTGGAAAAGTTTGAGATCAAGGAATACCCGATGCCAGAGGTGGGCGATGACGATATTCTCGTCAAGGTCGAGGGCTGCGGCGTTTGCGGCACTGACGCGCACGAATTCAAGCGCGATCCGTTCAGCCTGATCCCCGTGGTGCTCGGCCACGAGGGTACCGGCGAGATCGTCAAGATGGGCAAGAACGTCAAGAAAGACAGTGCCGGTAAGCCCCTCAAGGTCGGCGACAAGATCGTTACCAGCGTAATTTTCGGTCCCAACCCCGATATCGAGATGTTCGATATGAATAAGCAGAACGTCGGCGGCGCCGACGTGTACGGTCTGTTGCCGGATGACGACGTGCATCTGAATGGCTGGTTCGCGGATTACATTCTGGTTCGCGGCGGCTCCTCGGTGTTCAACGTCAGCGATCTGGATCTGGATTCCCGTATTCTGATCGAGCCCTGCGCGGTGCTTATCCACGCGGTCGAGCGTGCAAAGACCACCGGCATCCTGCGGTTCAACAGCCGCGTTGTGGTGCAGGGCTGCGGCCCCATCGGTCTGATCTGCATCGCCGTGCTGCGCACGATGGGTGTGGAAAATATCGTGGCGGTCGACGGTGAGGAGAAGCGCCTGTCCTTTGCCAAGGAAATGGGCGCGAACGCAACTGTCAATTTCAAGGATTTCAAGGGAGTCGAAGCGCTGGCAGACGGCGTGAAGGCGGCATTCGGCGGTTATCTGGCCGACTTTGCGTTCCAGTGCACCGGCTCGCCCGTTGCTCACAGCAATATCTACAAGTTTATCCGCAACGGCGGCGGCTTGTGTGAGCTGGGCTTCTTCGTCAACGGCGGTGACGCGACCATCAACCCGCACTTCGACATCTGCTCGAAGGAGATCACCACCGTCGGTTCCTGGGTGTACACCCTGCGTGATTATGCGACCACGTTTGATTTCCTCAAGCGCGCGAAGGGCATCGGCCTGCCGATGAGCAAGCTCATCACGCACAAGTTCCCGCTGAGTGAGATCAATGAGGCGCTCGCGGTCAACCTGAAGATGGAAGGTCTCAAGATCGCCATCGTCAACGGTTAAGAGGTGACGGAGTATGCGTAACGCCACCGGTATCGTTGAAGTGTTCGGCCTGGTTGCCGCGTTTTGCGCGTGCGATGCCGGTTGCAAGGCGGCGGACGTCACCGTGGAACACTTCGATAAAAACAAGCCTGCCAATGCCGACTCTATGCCGGTTCCGCTGATCGTGGCCATCAAGTTCCGTGGAACGGTCACCAACGTGGAAGCGGCTGTGGCTGCGGCGGCTCAAGCAGCGGAAAAGGTGTCCGGTGTGGTCACCACCCATATTATGACAAGCACCGAGGAGGACACCGAAAAGCTGCTCAAGCTCAATGCGTTTGATAAAAATTGATGATAAATCAGGAGGATGAATACTATGTCTAAGGAAGCTCTGGGTATGGTCGAAACCCGCGGTCTGGTTGCCGCGATCGAGGCCGCTGATGCGATGGTGAAAGCCGCTGAGGTTGCTCTCATCGGCACCG
>CAYYDD010000010.1:7390-31774 GCA_964470515.1 uncultured Eubacteriales bacterium
AAAAGATCGGCTCCGGTTTGGTGAGCGTGATGGTTCGCGGCGACGTCGGCGCTGTGAAGGCTGCTGTCGAAGCCGGTGCAAGCTCCGCTTCAAAGCTGGGCGAGCTGGTCGCTGTCCACGTTATCCCGCGTCCGCACGGCGATGTGGAGAAGATCCTGCCGAAGCTGTAACGTAAGGAGTACCCGCTATGAAAGCATTGGGTCTGATAGAAGTTTCCGGTGTCACTGCCGGGATCGACTGTCTGGATATTATGTGTAAATCCGCCAATGTGGAATTTGTCACATGGGAGCGTAAGCTGGGCGGTCGTCTGGTCACGGTCATCGTGGAGGGCGACGTGTCGGCTGTTACCGCTGCGGTGGAGAACGCCTGCGCCGGCGCTATCAAGAAGCCGGTCGCCAGTGCGGTCATTGCCAATCCGCACGAGGAAACCGCGCGGCTGGTAGCGCTCAGCGCCTCCCGCATCAAACCGAAAGGGGAATGAGCGATGGCAGAGCAAACGAAGAACCCTGCGGCGGAGGCCGCTGAAACTGTAGCAGAGAGTCCCAAACCGGTAAAGGAGGTAAAGAAAATGGCACTGGAAGCATTAGGTATGGTTGAGACCAGAGGTCTGGTCGCTGCGATCGAAGCGGCGGATGCGATGGTCAAGGCTGCCAACGTCACCCTCATCGGCACCGAAAAGATCGGCTCCGGTTTGGTGAGCGTGATGGTTCGCGGCGACGTCGGCGCTGTTAAAGCCGCTGTTGAAGCCGGCGCGTCCTCGGCATCGAAGCTGGGCGAGCTGGTCGCCACGCACGTTATTCCGCGTCCTCACGGCGACGTGGAGAAGATCCTGCCGGTACTGAAATAAGTTACCCATATTCACTATCCATAAGGAGGTCACCGCAATGGCACTGGAAGCATTAGGTATGGTCGAGACCAGAGGTCTGGTCGCTGCGATCGAGGCCGCTGACTCGATGGTCAAGGCTGCGAACGTAGAGCTTATCGGCACCGAGAAGATCGGTTCCGGTTTGGTGTCCGTGATGGTCCGCGGCGACGTCGGCGCTGTTAAAGCTGCCGTCGAAGCCGGCGCGTCCTCGGCATCGAAGCTGGGCGAGCTGGTCGCCACGCACGTCATCCCGCGTCCGCACACGGATGTCGAGAAGATCCTGCCCTCGCTGAAGTAATCCGAAACCGGGTTTCAAGGCTGACGGGCGAATGCCCGTCAGCCTGATCCGGGCGGGTTAAATTACTGAAAGAGGAGATATGTATGATCGTCGGTAAAGTGGTGGGCAGTGTTGTGTCCACACGCAAGAATGAAAATCTTATCGGCAGTAAATTTATGGTGGTAGAGCCGCTCGCTGAGTTGGGCGATGCCACGAAAAAGATCGTCGCGGTCGACAACGTCGGCGCCGGTATCGGTGAGATCGTGCTGGTCGCCACCGGCAGTGCCGCGCGTATCGGTTGCGGTATGTCGGAGTCGCCGGTGGATGCCGCTATCGTCGGTATCGTGGACAGCGGCATTGGTTTAGCCGGAGTGATGGATAAATGACCCTCGATGAATTGAAGGTCGTCCTGCGGGACGGCGGTGTCGTCGGTGCCGGCGGTGCGGGATTTCCCTCCTACGCCAAGCTGGACAGCCGGGCCGATACCATCATCCTTAACTGTGCGGAATGTGAGCCGCTGTTGAAGCTTCACCGTCAGGTGCTGGAGCGGTACGCGGAGGACATTCTCAGCACGTTGGACTTAATTGCGAAAACCGTAGGTGCACAGTCGGTGATCGTCGCGGTCAAGCGCTCGTATAAGCGCACGATTGATGCCGTGACCCCATTGCTCAGCACCTTTCAGAATATGACCTTGTGCCCGTTGCCGGAGGTATATCCCGCCGGTGACGAGGTGGTGATGATCTACGAGGCTACCGGCCGCGTGGTCGCACCGGGTGCGCTGCCCATTTCGGTGGGTGTCACCGTGTTCAACGTGGAAACGGTGTACAATATGTCCCGTCTGTTGGCGGGCGGTGCCCTCACGCATAAGTATGTGACTATCGCGGGTGAGGTCGCTCACCCCGTTACACTGTGTGCGCCGCTTGGCACCCCGATCAGTGAGCTGATCGAGCGCGCCGGCGGTGTTACCACCGAGGAACCCGCGTACGTGTTCGGTGGTCCGATGATGGGTCGGCTCGGCTCTCCTGTGGAGCCGGTCACCAAGACCACCAATGCGGTATTGGTGTTGCCGGAGTCGCACACCATCGTCCAAAAAAAGCGCGCAAAGCCGTTTTTGGATATGAAACGCGCGATGGCGGCGTGCTGTCAGTGCAGCTACTGCACCGATCTGTGCCCCCGCCACCTGCTCGGGCACCCCATTGAGCCGCACAAGTTTATGCTGGTGGCCTCCAACGGCGTCACGAATGATGCCGAGCCCTATGTCAACTCCGCCTTCTGCACGGGTTGCGGTCTGTGCGAAATGTATTCGTGTATGCAAGGTCTTTCCCCCCGTATGTTGCTCACCGCTTGCAAAAACGGCCTGCGGCAGTACGGTGTGAGACCCCCGGCTGCTGAGCTGTCGCCGGTACGTGAGGAGCGAGCTTATCGCCGTGTGCCGATGAGCCGCCTGATGACGCGTCTGGGGCTGAATCGCTATAACAAGACCGCTCCCTTGTCCGACGAGATCGTTGCATCGCCGCAGCTCCGACTGCTGCTCTCGCAACACATCGGTGTACCGTCGAAGCCGCTCGTCAAGGTGGGGGATGCGGTCGCCGCCGGTCAGACGGTCGCGGTCGCCGCAGAGGATGCGCTCAGCGTCGGTCTGCATGCACCGCTTGCCGGTATCATCACCAACGTGACCGATAAGGTCATCACCATTCAAGTAAAGGAGGGGTAATCCGTGAACAAAGCCATTGGTATGGTCGAAATGAAGACCGTGTCCTCCGGTATGCGTGCAGCTGACCGTATGGTCAAGACCGCGGAGGTCGATATTCTGGAAGCCAGCACGGTCTGCCCCGGTAAATTTCTGGTGCTTATCAGCGGCGAATTGTCCGCTGTGCGTGCGGCTGTGGATGCTGCCGCCGTGAACGATCCCGAGCTGCTGATCGACAGCTTTGTGCTGGGCGCCCCGCACGAGAGCATTTTCACCGCGCTGTACGGTACGGCGGATATCGGCTCGCCGGAGGCTCTCGGTGTACTGGAAACGTTTTCGTCGTCGGCCGCCATCGTCGCGGCGGACGTGGCCGCCAAAACCGCGATGGTGCAGCTTATTGAACTGCGTCTGGCACGCGGTATGTGCGGTAAATCGTACCTACTGCTTACCGGCGGTATCGCCGCAGTGCAGGCCGCCATTGAAAAGGCGCAGGCCGGTGCGGGCGATCACGGTATGTTCTTAGACAGTGCCGTTATCCCGCATCCCGACGAAAAGACCTGGAAGAGTATTCTCTGAGGAATAGTCTCTAACGTAAGAAAAAGGAGGCCGTCCTATGCTTGCCATTGAACGGCGCAACACCATTCTTGCCCGGCTGTCGCTGGAGGGTAAGGTCATCGTATCCGATCTGGCCCGTGAATTTGACGTAACGGAGGAGACCATCCGCCGCGACCTTGAAAAGCTGGATCGTGAGGGCCTTGCCAAAAAGACCTACGGCGGTGCGGTCGCGAGCCAAAACGGTAACGCCGATTTGCCGTACAGCGTGCGTAAGCGTGCGAACGTGGAGCGCAAGCAGCGCATTGCCGAGCAGATCGGTGAAATGATCCACGACGGCGATTACATTATGCTGGATGCCAGCTCCACAGCCATCTTTGTGACTAAGTACATCAAATCACGGAAGAATATCACGCTCATCACCAATTCGGTGGAGATCCTGCTGGAGCTCGCCGATAAGGACGGTTGGAATATCCTGTCCACCGGCGGTGCGTTGCGTGAGGGAGCGCTATCACTGGTCGGTGCCTCGGCGGAAAAGATGATCCGCGGCTTCCACGTAGACCTCGCGGTGTGTTCCTGCAAGGGCGTGGATATGGCTATGGGAATCACCGATTCCAATGAGCGTGATTCTGAGATCAAGCAGGCGATCTTCGCTGCAGCCGATCGGAAGATTCTCGCCGTGGATGCTACCAAATTTGATAAAATTTCCTTCGTTCGCGTGTGCGATATCGGGGATGTAAATACCGTCGTCACCGACGAAGCTCCCGCCGAGCGTTGGATCGAAACGTGTAAAGAAAAACAAGTCGAGTTAGTTTACTAAAGGAGTGACCGATATGGCAATGACGGAAAACGAGGTCAGACAGTTAGTCAGTCAGGTTCTGGAGCGTATGCAAGCGGCTCCGGCTGCGGCTTCGTGGGATTCCACGCAGTACAACGGCCGTAAGCTCATCGGTATTTTTGACGATATGAATGACGCCATCCGTGCCGCTGAGAACGGTTACCGCGCTGTCCGCGCGATGACGGTGGAGCAGCGTGAAAAGCTCATCACCGAGATCCGCCGTCTTACCCGTGAGGAAGCCGCTGTTATGGCGCAACTTGGCGTGGAGGAGACCGGTATGGGTCGTGTTGATCACAAGAAGGCCAAGCACCTGCTGGTGGCGGATAAGACCCCGGGTACCGAGGATATCGTGTCGGCGGCTCGCACGGGTGACAACGGGCTCACGCTGGTGGAGATGGCTCCGTTCGGTGTGGTGGGTGCAATCACGCCCAGCACCAACCCGTCTGAGACCGTTATCTGCAACAGCATCGGTATGATCGCGGCGGGCAACGGTGTGGTGTTTAATCCGCATCCCAACGCCATTGCGACCTCCAACTATGCGGTTGACTTGGTCAACCGCGCCTGCAAGACCGCGGGCGGTCCGGAGATTCTGGTCTGCTCAATGGCGAAGCCCACGATGGAATCCGCTGCTATTATGCAGTCGCATCCGTCTATCCGTCTGCTGGTTTGCACCGGCGGTCCCGGCGTGGTGCGTGCGGTGCTGTCGTCCGGGAAAAAGGCCATCGGTGCCGGTGCGGGTAACCCCCCCGTCATCGTGGACGATACCGCCGATATCGCGAAGGCCGGTAAGGATATCATCGACGGTTGTACCTTCGATAATAACCTGCCCTGCATCGCGGAAAAAGAAGTGTTTGCGTTCCGTAACGTTGCAGATTCGCTGATCTCGGCGATGCAGAAGAACGGCGCGTATCTTATTAACGCCCAGCAGGCTGATGCACTGGCCAAGATCGTGCTGGTCGAGAAGACCGGCAAGGACGGCAAGGTCAGAAAGATCGTCAACCGCGACTGTGTCGGTCGCGATGCCGACGTGTTGCTCGCGAAGATCGGTATCACCGTCAGCAAGGATATCCGCTGTATCATTTGCGAGACCGGCTTTGAGCACGAATTTGTGCAGGAAGAGCTGATGATGCCCATCCTGCCAATCGTGCGGGTGGATAACATTGATGAAGCTATCGAGCTCGCCTGCAAGGCTGAGCACGGAAACCGCCATACCGCGCATATGCACTCCAAGAATATCGACAATCTGTCCCGCTTTGCGCGTGCGGTGGAAACCACTATTTTCGTTAAAAACGCCCCGTCCTACGCGGGCATCGGCTTCGGCGGTGAGGGTCACGCCACCTTCACCATTGCCGGCCCCACGGGTGAGGGTATCACCTCCGCCCGTAGCTTTACGCGTCAGCGCCGTTGCGTGATGGCGGACAGCTTCAGAATTATCTAAGGAGGCTTTCCCTATGGCATACGATCCGAAATTGCTGGACGAGATCGTCCGCTGTGTGATGGCGGCGGCCGGTGCGTCGGGCGACGATTCCACTGTCCCGGTCGGCGTGTCCAACCGTCATATCCATCTGAGTAAGGAGGATGTTGAAACGCTGTTCGGTGCCGGTTATGAGCTGACTCCCTTCAAGGATCTGTCCCAGCCGGGCCAGTACGCCTGCAAGGAAACGCTGACCATCATCGGCCCGTCGTTGCGTCCCATCGAGAATGTTCGCGTGCTCGGTCCGGTGCGCAAGGCCTCACAGGTGGAGATCTCCCGCACCGATTCGTTCGTGCTGAAAGTCAAGCCCCCCGTGCGCGAATCCGGTGATATCGCTGGCTCTGCGCCCGTCACTATTGTCGGCCCGAAGGGTATCGTCACGCTGAAGGAAGGCTGCATCATCGCTAACCGCCACATTCATATGAGTGAGGAGGAGGGCGTACGGTTTGGCCTGAAGGACGGTGACTATGTCACCGTCGAGGCGAACGGTGAGCGCCGCACCACGTTCTACGACGTGCAGGTGCGCGTCAACAAAGCGTTCCGCTTGGAGATGCACATTGATACCGACGACGCGAACGCTGCCGGTATCGGCAACGGTGCCAAGGTCAAGGTCATTAAATGAATACGATAAAAAGCGAACCGCACCCCTTATCCGGTGCGGTTCGCTTTTTCATTTTATCGAGATAATTTCCAATTCCTGATATAGACGATCGGCAGTATCTTCACGCAACCTCGGTGGGATGCAGTCTCTCTTCGGCAGGCGCACGCTGTGAACGCTTACGCCTAAAATCGAAAGCATTTCCCGTTGCGTGATCTTTCCCTGAAATTGCAAGGTGCATACCGGCGGACACAACCCTTTCAACCGATCCTCATTTTGTTTTTGACGCTCCACAAGCATTCCTCATTTAGTATTTATTACTCAAATACTATGGTAGATTTGATAATACTACTTCATACGATTTGTCAACATTTTATCGTATCGTATGATTTTTAATGAGGTGAGAGTATGAAGCCGCTGAAGAAAAAGTCAGTATTACCTTAGATGAGGATGTCATTGAAAAGCTGAAGATCGTATCCGAGGATTGCGACCGCTCGCTGTCGCAGTATATCAACATGGTGCCGAAGGGTCATTAAAAACGGTTAGATGAGAATACCGAAAAAGAAAAGCAATGACAAAAACGCCCACCGAAAACGGTGGGCGTTTCTTTTCTCACAATCAGGCGTTGGCCTTTTTCGCGAGGGCGGACTTTCTCCGAGCAGCAGTATTCTTGTGCAGGAGTCCCTTGGCAACGGCCTGGTCAATCTTTTTGATCGCGGCCTTGACAGCGATGTCTTTATCGGCAGCGCCGGCTTCGATCGCAGCATACGCTTTCTTGATCTCGGTTTTCAGCACAGAGCGGTTAGCCTTGTTGCGAGCCGTCTTCACAGCGATCACGTTGACGCGCTTCTTAGCGGATTTAATGTTGGGCATGGTCACACCTCCTCGAAAAAAGACTTTGTCTTTAAATCACGCATAGGGTATCATACCACGAATATTTTAAAAAATCAATACTTTTTTTACGAATAACACGATTTTTTTCGGCACACACTAAAACCGAGGTGGAATACAGTGCAATACCGTACCGATCTGGCTATGGAAGCCGCAGAACCGACCAGCGAGGTCTACCGCGCGGCGCACGAATGGGAAGAAAACGGCGTGCGAATGTTTCGGATGTCCGTCAACGCCGCTGCTGCTGAACAGCTCGGTAAGCCGGTGGGCGAATACCTGACCGCCACGCTGCCGCCGCTGACCGACGATGAAACCCTATTGGAGCAAGCGGCGCGGGTGATCGGCGGCGAGCTGCGCCGTTTGTTGCCGCCGGACGGCACGGTGCTGGTCGTGGGGCTCGGCAACGAGGCCATCACCCCTGACGCGCTCGGCCCCCGCGCCGCCGCGCAGATACTGGCCACCCGCCATATTCCCGGTGAATTGGCCCGCAGCGTGGGGCTGGACGATCTGCGACCCTGTGCGGTGGTCACGCCCGGTGTGCTGGGCAATACCGGTGTGGAAAGCGGCGAGCTGGTCGCCGGTGTATGCCGCACGGTGCGGCCCGCCGCCGTCATCGCCATCGACGCACTGGCGGCCCGCAGTCTGTCGCGTCTGGGCTGTACGGTGCAACTGTCCGATACCGGCATCGCCCCCGGCTCCGGTGTGGGCAACGACCGCCGCGCGTTGTGCCGCGATACGCTGGGCGTGCCGGTCATCGGTGTGGGGGTACCCACCGTGGTGGATGCGGAGACCATCGTGCGCGATCTGACCGACAAGGAGCTATCGCCCCACGGTACGGCGATGATGGTAACGCCCCGCGAGATCGACCTGATGATCGACCGTGCGGCGCGTCTGCTGGCCATGACCGTACACGCCGCGCTGCAGCCCGACTATTCACCGCTCACGCTGCTTGCCATCGCGCGGTAATATCGCGCTGTCGCCCGGCATACAGTGTACGGGTGAGGCAGGATGAAAGGACAATGGAAACGCATACTCGGCGGACTCTTATCGGTCGTCGTGCTGGTTGGCAGTGTCACAGCGGCCGCGCTGATCGTGCCGCCGGATACATTGCGGCTGGTCGGGGAGCGTGCCGCGTTGCTGTCGGCGGGGCTGCGCCAGCCGGCCGACGGTGTGGAGTTGCTGGACGGATGGCTGACGCGGGAGACTGCGGCTGCGGCTGTCACCGTGCCGACGGTGAGCCTCGGCGAGGGGCGCACGCAGACCGTGACTACGACGACCACGACCACAGCGGTCACAGTCGTGCGCAAGGCCGGCAGCGGTACGGTGCTGACACAGCAGATGAGTGCCGGATCGGATTTTGTGCAGGGTGTGGCTATCCGCAATAAAAGCGGCAAGACTGTCAGCATTGCGGACAGCCTCGCGCACACACCGGCACTGTCGCTCGTGAAAGGCAGTGATAAGCCGCAGGTGCTTATTACCCATACACATACCACCGAATGTTATATGAGCTATGACGCGGGCTTTTACAACCCCGATGATCCCACCCGCACCGATAATCCTGAGAAAAATATGGTGGCGGTGGGCGAGCGCGTGGCGGCGCAGCTGCGCGAGGCGGGGATCGGTGTCATTCACGATACCGCCATCCACGACCAGCCGTACAACGGGGCCTACGGTCATTCAAAGGCGGCCATCCAAAGCTATTTGAACAAGTATCCGAGCATCAGGGTGGTGCTGGATCTGCACCGCGATGCGATCTATCAGAACAGCACCACCCACATCAAGCCGACCGCCGAGATACAGGGAAAAAAGGCGGCGCAGGTGATGATTATCGTGGGAATGATGAATACAAAATCCGTGCCGAACACGCATACGGCGGAAAATCTGGCGTTCGGGGCACGGTTGCAGCAGGCATTGCATCAGACCTATCCGGGTCTGGCGCGGCCGCTGCTGTTGGCGGATGCGCGGTACAATCAACAACTGACCAACGGCTCGCTGCTCATTGAGATCGGCAGCGATGCGAATACCTTGGAGGAGGCGTGCTACAGTGGTGAGCTGCTCGGCGGCACGCTGGCAACGGTTTTGAAGGAGCTGGGAGCGTAAATGGAAGCGACAGAACGGCGGCGCACAGTGCTTTTCGCGTTTTTGGTGACGGTGATCCTGCTGGCGGCGGTGTGTGCCTGCCTGCAGGTGGAGCTGACGACCGGCAGCGCTCTGCGCGGTCATACGGCGGTATCGGACGCCGCATTACTGTACACCGAGGCGGCGTCAGCTTTAGAGGCGTTGACCGCGTTGCTGCCGCCCCGCGCCGCTGCCGTGATATCCGTGCTCCGCACCGAAGCCGCGTGGGTGGCCGCCCTGCTGTAGGGATGACGACGGGCATCAGACCGCAGGGGACGGCCTTCAGGACGTTCCACCGAGCGCGGCGAATGTAGGGGTCATTCACGAATCGCCCGTGGTTTATGCAAATTTGGCGGCGGGTATGTAGGGGAGGCGTTTCGTCTCCCGCACAATATTGGTTTGGGATCGTGCGGATAAACAAACGGCTCTCCCCGGCATACGGGGAGAGCCGTTTTCCGTTGTGTGCTATTATGCGGCGCGGCGGGCGGTGAGCAGACGCGGCAGCCAATACGTGTTGTCCAGCTTCTGGGTCTTGGTGGGCGTTTCGGGGTTGTTGCAGGCCACAAACCGGTCGCCGCCGATGTAGATGCCCACGAACTGCGCGTCGCCGCCGATCTCGTTGCAGAAGATGAGAATATCACCCGGCTGCAGGGCGCTCAACGGTGCTTCCACACCGAAGCTCAACATCGCGGAGACGCGGCGGGTAACGGAATAGCCCGCCTGCTTGTAGCAGTAGGAGACAAAGCCGGGATTGTCAAACGAGTCCGGACCGGTGGCGCCGCTCTCGAACGGGGTGCCGATCAGCGAAATGGCGGTCTGCGCAACGGCGTTGCCCACCTCGCTGGTCTTGCCGTCCGCCGCCACGGTAGGCAGCGTGGTCGGTGTGGCGGATGCGGCGGTCTGCCCGGGAGACGTTTCGTGATTACAGGTGGTCGACAATGTGGTGGGTGCGGTCGTGGTGGTCGTGTGCAGGGAGTAGGATACCGAGGCCTTGGTGATGGTCGTGATCTCACCGTCGTCGTCGGGACTGCAGCCGCACAGAGCGACCGTCAGCAGCAATAAACACAAGCATAAAGCCATTATATGTTTCATCAATCTTCACCTCATCTTTATTGTAACGCTGTTGCGGCAAAATTGCAATAAATTTCTGTATTTTGGGTCTGGTGTTTTCAGAAGGGATGTGTTACAATAGCTGTATAACGTCACAAAGGAGATGCAGCAATGGCTGAGATCCGTCCTTTCCGCGCTTTGCGCTTTACCGAAGCAGCCGGTCCCTTGTCGGAGGTTATCTGCCCACCGTACGATATCATTTCCGAGGAACAGCGGCAGGCTTATCTGACCCGCAACGGCAACAACATTATCCGTCTGGAGCTACCCCGCGAGGGCGCTGACCCGTATGCCTGCGCCGGTGAGGTGCTGAAGCGTATGCTGGCGGAGGGTGTTCTGCGGCAGGACGACGTGCCTGCGCTGTACGTCTACGAGATCGAGTTTGCGCTGGAGGACGGCACGCACAGCGTGTACGGTCTTGTGGCGCAGGTGCATCTGGAGGAGTTCGATAAGGGTATCGTCCTCCCGCACGAGGAAACGTTGTCCAAGGCGAAGCAGGATCGTCTGGATCTGATGAAGGCCACCGGCTGTAACTTCAGCGACGTGTACAGTCTGTACAACGATGAGGGGATGGACACCTACCTTGCCGCGGCGATGAAGAACGAGCCGCTGTGCACGGTGACCGACGAGGCGGGGCTGATCCACCGTCTGTGGACGATCACCGACGAGGCGACCTGCGCTGCGGTGCAGGCGCGTTTTGCGGATACGAAGCTGTACATTGCCGACGGTCATCACCGCTATGAGACAGCTATCAACTACCGCAACTGGCTGCGGGAGAGCGGCACGCCTGTGGGCGCGGAGTCGGATTATATGATGATGATGCTGGTGGAAATGAGCCACCCCGGTCTTGTGGTACTGCCGACGCATCGCCTGCTGCGCGATCTGGAGGGCTTTGATCCTGCTGCGATGCTCATTGCCTGCCGCGACCGCTTTGAGGTGGAGGAGAGCTTGCCGCTGTCCGCTGTTGAGGAGCGTCTGAACACCGCATACGGTGAGGGCAAGCGTGCCTTTGGCTTTTACACCGGCGGCGATACCGCCGCGCTGCTGACCCTGCGTGAGCTCAGCGTGATGGATGCCGAGCTGCCCGCACTGTCGGAGGCCTCCCGCCGTCTGGATGTCAACGTGTTGCACACACTCATTCTGGAGCAGCTGCTTGGCATCGACAAGGCGAATATGGCCCAGCAGATCAATCTGACCTATACCCGCAGCCTCACCGAGGCGATCGACGGTGTGGCCGCCGGTCAGTATCAGGGTGCGTTTCTGCTCAATCCCACCCGCGTGTCCGAGATCCGCGACGTAGCCGCGGCAGGGGAGAAAATGCCGCAGAAATCCACCTATTTCTATCCCAAGCTCATCACCGGTTTAACGGTAAATCGGTTGAAGTAAAATAAAAACGGAAAGAGGGACTTTTATGCTTCGCAAATTAGCTTTTGTTCTTTGCCTTTGTGCGTTGCTGCTGACGGTGTGCGCCTGCAAACCCGCCGTGACGGACAACGACAACGACCCGACCACCACGGTCGGGGATGTCGTCACGACTACGCAGGTCACGGTCGTTGTGACCGATAAGGAGGGCACCGAAATGACGGATACCGAGGGAAGTAAGGTCACGGTAAATCAGGACAGTGTTATCGTCACCAAGCCCGACGGCGACCCCGAAACCAAGCCGAACGGCGTGGTCGTGACCGAGGCTCCGACCACGACGAAGCGCACGAACCCCTCCAACATCCAGCAGGGTGACAGCGACGTGATCGTGGATGACGAGCCCGACCCGGATGACGATATGCCTGCGGTTACAACGACCACGGCTGCCCCGACCACCACGACGACTACCGCTTCTATCACGACGGCTCCCACACAGGCGACGGAGCAGGGCAGCCAGGATACGCCTGCCGCGACAACGACGACTACGACCAAAAAGACTACCTGGACTCCGTGGATATGATCCGAACGTAAGACGTAAGACGACCGCCGCACACTGCGGCGGTCTTTTTATCCCGTGTTTGTATCAAAATTATGAATTTTGTGCGATTTTTCATTTTTCTGTGGACAAGCGGCGCAACTTCGTGTACAATAGTGATATTGTAGTTTTCAAGGAGGCTGTCAAAATGACTCTGAAACGTGTTTTGCGTTCGGCACTGGCTCTGGTGCTTGCGCTGTCCTGCCTACTGTTCGCCGGCTGCTCTACGCCTTCGGTGGCGATGGAGGTCGGCGGCAAGGTATATGAAATGGGAGATTATCTCGCCTACGCGATGGGTACCGCAACGGCGGATTACAACGCGTATATCTATCTGGCCTATATGGGCGAGGAAGCTCTGGATTATGACTTCGTATACGGCGAGGGCGACGAGGAGCAGGATGTCAAGCTGGATGAATATCTCGTTCTCACCACGCGCGATATGATGATTCGCCAGAAGGCGCTGGAGGATATGCTCACCGAAAACGGCCTGGAATGGGACGCGGAGCTGGAAAAAGCGGCAAATGAAGATCTGGCCAATCTCAAGGCGGATCAGTTCCTCTCGCGAGGCTTCACCAACGAGCGTTATATCAATATGTATAAGGCGTTTAACCTGAACGAGGCCTCGCTGTTTGACGGTCTGTACAACAAGGGCGGCAAGCGCGAGGTCGCGGAGGAGGATATCCGCAAGTACTTTGACGAGAACTATCTCAGCTACTATATGTTCGAGATCTCGCTGGTGGACGATGAGAATGCCGCGCTGAGCGACGAGATCATCGCCGATTATCAGACGCATTTCAATGCGTATCTCGACACCTTCAACAAGTCCGAAAAGACCGCCGAGGATTTCCAGAAGATCTACCGTCAGTTCTTGGCGGATACCGCTGAGGAAGAGGAGACCGCCGACGAGACTGCGGATACGGACAGCACCGATGCGGGTGATACCACCGGGGAGTCGGCCGACACTACCACCGAGGAGGAAGAACCCGAGACCACGACCCGTCAGGATATCCTGAAGGAAGCCGACGGTGTGGATGAGGAATTGGTCAAGGCTGTTGAGGGTATCGCCGAGGGTGAGGCGAAGGTCGTCACCTACAAGCAGGGCGGCACCACTAACACGCTGGCACTGATCTTCCGTATGGATCCCGAGGCGGATCGCGGCCAGGATGAGGACGGTAAGGATATCGATTACTACGAGGAAAACCGTGACCAGACGTTACAGTATATGAAATACGACGAGTTCGACGCGGAGGTCAAGGAGCGTATGGAGCAGCTGATGAAGGACGCTGTCATCAACGAAAAGGCGCTGTACGCCGTCGATTTTGTTGAGTTGCTCGGTCTTGACGGATAAACAAGTAATAAACGCCCCGCCATTCGATGGTGGGGCGTTGTGCTATAAGCAAAGAAAAAAGCACTTGCGTGAGCAAGTGCTTTTTGTGGAGCGGCTTACGAGGCTCGAACTCGCTACCTCCACCTTGGCAAGGTGGCGCTCTACCAGATGAGCTAAAGCCGCAAGTGCAAGAGTGAG
This sequence comes from uncultured Eubacteriales bacterium, assembly GCA_964470515.1. GTDB lineage: Bacteria > Bacillota > Clostridia > Oscillospirales > Acutalibacteraceae > RGIG3009. The sequence goes on from CAYYDD010000010.1 coordinate 21,283, forward strand.
TATACCATAGCCCGCCCGGTTTGTCAAGGGTATTTTTTGAAAATTATCAATGCCGTGTTTTGTCGTCAAAGCACTCGCAGAAACGCGCACTGAATGCCGGCGCTTCACCGCCGGCGTACAGATGCGATACGTCGCCCATACCGGTACAACGCAGGGAGGCGATGCCGCGCACGCGCTCCTCGGTATAAAACGTTGTGACGGCCGTGGGGGCAGTGCAGGCGTTTTGCCAGATGGTGTACGGCGAGCAGTGCATCAGGTGCGACAGCAGCACGCCGGACACCCCGTAATGGCATACGAACACCAGCGTTTTGTGGGATGGCTCCAGCACGTCATAATGGCAGCCGTGGCGACGGTAGCCGTGGGCTTCCAGCACCGCGTCCAGCGCGGCACATACCGTGTCGTATGCTTCGCCCGCACCGGCCGCCTTCAGCACGGGGTGTTCCCGCCAAGCGGTGGGGGAGTACAGCTCCGGGTTTTCGCTCATATACGCCGGGTGCTGATCCCAGCACAGCGAGCCTTCACGCTCATACGGCGGGTACACGGCCACGTAGCTGAACTCCCGTAGCCATTCGCAGTATTCGGCGGTCAGCCCCGACCGTTCCAACGTCGGCTGGGCGGTCAGTTGCGCACGCCCCATCGTGGAGCAGTACACGGCCGAGATATCCTCACGGCACAGCCGGTCAGCGAGCAGCTCGGCCTCGCGTTTTCCTTTTTCGGTGAGTCCGTCAATGGCATAATCCGGATCCCCGTGCCGTACGATCATCAGCTTCATAGCAATCAACCTTTCTTGTCGATAGTGTAACATATTTACGAAAAACTGACAAGGCGTTTTTATTTACAAAAATTTCACATCCTATCGTATTGAATTGGTTGCCGAAAAATGGTATAATTCTAAAGTATGCTTTAAGGAAGGAGCAAAGCCTATGATAAAAAGACTTATTCGCTGTGTTCGCGAATACCGTTTGCCTTCGATCCTGACCTTGGTCTTCATCGTGGGCGAAGCAATTATTGAATGCTTGATCCCGTTTATCACCGCTAACCTCATCAACCGTATCGAAGCCGGTGCGCAGGTGCCGGAGATCGTAAAGATCGGCGTGATGTTGGTTGTGATGGCGGTGCTGTCGCTGTGCTGCGGTGCTATTGCGGCGTACACCTGTGCCAAGGCATCGGCGGGATTTGCCAAAAATGTCCGTCACGACGTGTTTCATCAGGTGCAGGCCTTTTCGTTCCGCAACATTGATAAGTTCTCCACCTCGTCGCTGGTCACACGTCTGACGACGGATATCAACAACGTGCAGATGTCGTATATGATGATTATCCGCACTGCGATCCGTGCACCGATGCTGCTTATTTTCTCCATCGTGATGGCGTATATTATGGGAGGCGCGTTGGCGACCTCGTTCGTGGTCATCGTACCTGTGCTGGCCTTTGGCCTGCTACTTGTGGCGCGTAAGGCGATGCCGGCCTTTCGCCGCGTGTTCAAGAAGTACGACCGATTGAACGAATCCATCGAGGAAAACGTGCGCGGTATGCGTGTGGTCAAGGGCTTCTCGCGCGAGGGCTATGAGAAGGACAAGTTCCGCACGGCTGCTGAGGATATTCGCGACGATTTCACCCGCGCCGAGCGCATCGTGGCACTCAACTCGCCGCTGATGCAGTTCTGCGTGTACTTCAATATGATCTTCGTGCTCATTGTCGGCTCGATGCTGGTTATCCGGAGCGGAGGCTCGCTTATCAACGTGGGTGAGATTACCGCCATGCTGACCTACGGTATGCAGATCCTGATGCAGCTGATGATGCTGTCGATGATCTACGTGATGCTCACGATGTCGTCGGAATCCATCAAGCGTATCACCGAGGTGCTGGATGAGATCTCCACCCTGACAGATCCTGCTGACCCGGTATACGAGGTGGCTGACGGATCCATTGATTTCAACGGCGTCAGCTTCAAGTATTCCGAGGAGGCCGGCCGCTTTGCGCTGGAGGGTGTCGATCTGCACGTCCGCTCCGGTATGACGGTGGGCATTCTGGGCGGTACCGGCTCGAGTAAGACCACGCTGGTGCAGCTCATCCCGCGTTTGTATGACGTGACCGAGGGTCAAGTCAAGGTAGGCGGCGTGGACGTGCGTGATTATGATCTGGATACCCTGCGCGGCGCGGTCGCGATGGTGCTGCAAAAAAACCTGCTGTTCTCCGGCACTATCAAGGAGAATCTGCGCTGGGGCAACGAGGAGGCCACCGATGACGAGATCATCGAGGCTTGCCGCTTAGCGCAGGCAGACGAGTTTGTGCGCGCTTTCCCCGATGGGTACGATACCTTTATCGAGCAGGGTGGCACCAACGTGTCCGGTGGCCAGAAGCAGCGTTTGTGCATTGCGCGTGCGTTGTTGAAAAAGCCGAAGATTCTGATTTTGGATGACTCCACCAGTGCGGTGGATACCCGTACCGACGCGCTGATCCGCGACGGCTTTAAACGGTATATTCCCGAGACCACCAAGATCATCATTGCCCAGCGTGTAGCCTCGGTGCAGGATGCCGATCTCATTCTGGTGCTGGATAACGGTCGCATCGTGTCAGCCGGTAACCACGACGAGCTGTTGCAGTCGAGTGATATCTACCGCGAGGTGTACGAGCAGCAGACGCACGGAGGTGAGAGCGATGAGTAAGCCGATGGGCGGCCCGATGAGAGGGCCTCAGCCGCGCGGTATGCGGAAGATGAATTTCCGCTCGCTCGGCCGTGTTATCAAGCTGCTGTTCCGTTCCTATCCCGTGTTAGTCCCCCTGGCGATGTGCTGTATCGTGTTTGCCTCGCTGGTATCGTCCATTCCCTCTATCTTCACGCAGAAGGTGCTGGCTATCGTTACCGATCATATGGAGGTCGGTAATTTGGATTGGGCAGTCGCCCGGACCGAGATACTGCCGCTGGTCGGTATCCTGATCGCGCTGTACGCGGTGTCGATCGTCGTTATCACGCTGCAAGGTCAGCTGATGGCGTATATCACGCAGGGTTTTTTGAGCAAACTGCGCTGTAAGATGTTTGACGATATGCAGGACTTGCCCATCAAGTATTTCGATACCCACAAGCACGGCGATATTATGAGCCATTATACCAACGATATCGACACGCTGCGTCAGTTGGTGTCGCAATCGTTGCCGAGCCTGTTGCAGTCGTCGCTGATCGTTATTACGGTGCTGTCCATTATGCTGTACTACAGTGTGTGGATGACGCTGGTGGTGCTGTGCGGTGTGGCGCTGATGTTTATCGTGTCCGGCAAGGTCGGCGGCGGATCTGCCAAGTATTTTATCCGCCAGCAAAAGGCTGTCGGTAAGACCGAGGGCTATGTGCAGGAGATGATGAACGGTCAGAAGGTCATCAAGGTGTTTAGCCGCGAGGAGCGGGCGTGCGAGGAGTTTGACCGCATCAACGATGAGCTGTTTGAGGACAGCTTCCGCGCACATGCGTATGCCAATATCCTCGGCCCCATCGTGATGAACATCGGTAACATTCTGTATGTGCTGATCGCCATCGTCGGCGGTATCTTCCTTGCCTCGGATGTGCCGAACGTCAGTATTTCGGGTATGGCGTTTGAGATCTCACTCGTCGTGCCGTTCCTCAATATGACCAAACAGTTCACCGGTAACGTCAACCAGTTCTCGCAGCAGATCAATCACGTAGCGATGGCACTGGCCGGTGCAGAGCGTATGTTCGCGCTGATGGATGAGCCTGCGGAGACCGACGAAGGGTATGTGACACTGGTCAACGCCGAAGTCGCCGAGGACGGCGCCATCACCGAACGTGCCCACCGAACAGGTCACTGGGCGTGGAAGCATCCGCACTCCGACGGCACGCTGACTTACACGCTGCTGCGCGGCGACGTGACGCTGCAAAACGTGGATTTTGGCTACGAGGAAGGCAAGCAGGTGTTGCACGATGTGTCGGTGTACGCCGAGCCGGGTCAGAAGGTCGCCTTTGTGGGTGCGACGGGCGCGGGTAAGACGACTATCACCAACCTCATCAACCGTTTTTACGATATTGCCGACGGCAAGATTCGGTACGACGGTATCAACATCAACAAGATCCGCAAGAGTGACCTGCGCCGTTCGCTCGGCATGGTGCTACAGGATACCAACCTGTTCACCGGCACGGTGATGGACAACATCCGCTACGGTCGTCTGGATGCTACCGACGAGGAATGCCGTGAGGCGGCGCGTCTGGTGGGTGCGGATGATTTCATCACCCGCCTGCCGCAGGGGTACGATACCGAGCTTGCGAATAACGGCGCCAATCTGTCGCAGGGTCAGCGTCAGCTTATTGCTATCGCGCGTGCCGCGGTCGCTGACCCGCCCGTGATGATCCTGGACGAGGCGACCTCGTCGGTCGATACCCGTACCGAGGCCATCGTGTCCCGCGGTATGGATAAGCTGATGGAGGGTCGCACCGTGTTCGTTATCGCGCACCGTCTGTCCACCGTTAAAAACTCCGATGTTATTATGGTGCTGGAAAAGGGCCGCATCATTGAGCGCGGCAGCCATGATAAGCTGATCGCCGAGCGCGGCACCTATTATCAGCTGTATACGGGTGCGTTTGAATTGGAATAATCCCCAAACAGCCGATTAGGCAGCGAATACCTTGGTTTAATACAAAAAAGACCGGTCGTCGACCGGTCTTTTTGCTATCCCGCTTGGTCAAATAATACCAATACCTGATGAATGTCGCGCTTCTCAAATTCCAGCTCGTCCACTAAGAAATACACATACGCGCCGTCCGGACCGAAGACTGTTTCCTCGGGGCTGATGCGCAGCAGAGGAAAGCAGTATTCGGGATCGTTTTCCACCAGACGGAAGCTGTCCTCGCTCAGCGGGTACGTATTGATGCGTCCGCCGACGATGATACCTGGGAAATCCGTCTCGCCCAGCGGTAGACCGATATCGTCACCCGGCATCTCCAACACGGCGCCGCTCCCCTCGTACCGACCTTCGCTCAAGCCGAAGCGGTTATCCTCATCGGTGAAAAACGCACCCTCGGGACGCTCGGCATCGTAATCAATGCTGTCATAAAACCGCACACAGACCGCCGAGCGACCGTGCATACCGCTCTCCTCCACGGTGTCGGCGACAAAGATCTGCATCATTCCGGCTTCGGGAAAGCCCGGCAACGTCGGAAATTCTTCAAAATTTATCTGGAACAGCAGGGTCATCGGGTCGCCGTTGTCGTCCGTCGGCAGGCAGTCACCCTCCGGCAGATACGGTATTCCCAAGGTTTTGGTGTCGCACAGCTCTGCGTGTTCGTCGCAATAGTAGGTCTCATCGCTTTGCAAAAAATACGCTGCCAGTTTTCGATCCATTCCGTTCACTCCTATTCAAAATAGCCTTTGTACTCAATGGTCATAGCGCTGTCCGGGAATAAATGTGCGTACAGATCGATGAAATAATCGTCTGTCATACTCGCAATGTAATCCGTTACGAGCTGATGGGGCTCGGTGTTGGCATACGGCACCGCCCGTGGGTAGTGCGCATTTTCGATGAAGGCGATGTGATGCGTGAAGATGGGGGAGTCGGTACAGCCGTCTCTAAGATCGCGCAGCAACCGTTCATATAGCTCACCCATCATCGGCCGCACACGATGCTCCAGCACGTCACGCACTGCGCTGTTTTTGTATATCAGCGTGTAATTGTCGGTCTTGGCCTGCTTCAGCGCCTCGAAATGTGCCTCATCCATCGCAATATACGGCTGACCGTAGCTGTTTTCCACAATATTGATCATGAGATTGTTCAGGATCTCCGCGTTGTAGGTGCCCAGCATTCCGTCCGCAAACGCGCTGTTGTCGATCAGCTCGGCACGCTCGGCATCCTGCCGATCCTTGCCGAGATATGCAATAATATCCGCAATGCGCATCACACAGCCCTCTAAGGTCGCCGGTGTCAGCCGACGCACGTTCCCTTTATCAAGATAGCACGCTTCGAGCTGCTTGTCAAATTCCGCAAAGCCCGACAGCGGCTTCGGATGATACTCGCACAACTCCAGCTCGCCGTCGTGTGCGGCGATTCCGTTTAATACCTGTAGGCTCAGATTGACCGGATAGATCGTATCCAGCACCCGTACCGAATGAACGTTATGGCTGAAATGCCGCCCCGTGTGGGCGTACAGTAGCTCGTCCAGGTAGGTTTCTCCCGCGTGACCGAACGGCGTGTGACCGATATCGTGTCCCAGCGCGATGGCCTCGATAAGATCGGCGTTTAAATTCAGCGCCCGTCCGATGGTACGCGCGATGCGGGAGACCAGTTGCACGTGCAGTGCACGGCGGGTGATGTCGTCGTTCTTATAGAACGAAAACACTTGCGTTTTATCGGCATAGCGATTATAATACGGGCAGTGCATAATAGCATCAATATCCCGGACAAACGCGGGACGCACCACGTTGCCGGTGTTGCGCGCGCCGTCCCGCCGCACGGCGGCATCGTCCTGCGCACCCATCGTCGGCATAGCGCCGCTTGCACGGTCATACTCGATGCGACGGGCCATTTCCTCGGACAGACTTTCATACTTTAGCACGCTATCACCTCCTACTATCAGCATACCACACTTTTCGACGGTTTTCAACACTCCCCACAGAAGATTTCTGTCGGGAGGGAGCGAGTCAAAATCTTTGCTGGACAAGTCCCGCGCCGTGTGCTACAATAGAACGCAAGGAAAGGGAGGCGTTGGTATGCGCACGGTGGCAAAGGTCTGTAAGGCGCTGATGTGGGTCGTGCTGGTTATCGGTGTGCTGTTTCAAACGTTGAGCGTGATGGGCATCGAGTATCAGCGAGGCCTCAACAATAACAACATTAACACGGTGCCGCTGGTGCTGGCTACCGTCGTGATGGTCATCGCCGTCATCCTGTTTGCGACACTGCAACGTGTTAAGCTGATCCCGTTGATTATAGCGGCTGTGATGGCGGTGTGCTTTGTGGTGTTGGCGTATTACGTTCAGGTGAAGACCTTGGGCTCCAATCTGGCGGGTGTTGAACAGTACGGCTACACACTGACGGTCGGCAAGATATTACGTAATAATGCGTTGCTGGCGATCGAGCCCTTCTTGATGTTTCCTATCTGGCTGGTGCACCGCGAAGACCGCCGCGCCGCCGAGCTGGTTGCGGAGCAGGAGGCTGTGCCCAGCGTTCTCGGCGGGCTCCTCAGTGATTTCACGCTTTCCACCCTGCCGGAGGAAAAAGAAGTACCGGGGCCCATCAAAAAACGCAAGCAATAAGGATAGGCCGCACGTGCCGTGCGGCCTTTTTCGGAGGATGAGCCGATGGATCTGTCCCCGCTGTTTCTCGACCGTATGCGCTACCTGCTCGGTGAACGTTGCGGCGAATTGGATATCTGGCTGAACACGCCGATGCAAACGCGCGGGGTGCGGACAAACACACTCAAATGTACCCCCGAACGACTGAACGAACTGTTGCCGTTTGTATTATTTCCGGTACCGTTTGCGGCGACCGGGTTTGTCACAAATGCCGATTTCCGTGCCGGTAGCGATCCGCTGCACCACGCCGGTGCGTACTATATGCAGGAGCCGTCGGCGATGTCGGCGGTCACTCTGCTGTCCCCGCAGCCCGGCGAGCGGGTGCTGGATCTGTGTGCCGCTCCCGGCGGCAAATCCACACAGATCGCCGCGGCACTCGGCCGCACCGGCCTTTTGTGGGCGAATGAGTATATACCTGCCCGTGCCCGCATATTAGCACAAAATCTGGAACGTTGCGGCGTGCGCCGTGCCGCCGTGTCGTGCGGGGATACCGTTCGCTTAGCGGAAGCACTACCCGGCTTTTTCGATGCCGTGTTGGCCGACGTGCCCTGCTCGGGCGAGGGGATGTTCCGCAAGGAGCCGGAAGCGCTGACACACTGGAGTGAAGATCACATCCGTCTTTGCACACAGCGCAGTGAGGAGATATTGAACAATGCCGCTGTTTGTGTGCGCCCCGGCGGTCGTCTGGTGATCTCCACCTGCACCTTTGCGCCGGAAGAAAACGAGTGGGCGGTTATCCGTTTCCTGCACACCCACCCCGATTTTACCTTGGAAGAGGCGACACTTCCGTTCGGCCAGGCCGGCTTAGATGCGGATACCGTCGCCCCGTTCGGCGAGACCGCACTGCTGCCGTTTGCCAAAACGCTGCCGCTGCATTGGTGTCGCCGTATTTTCCCGTGGCACGGGGGAGAGGGGCATTTTCTGGCTCTGCTGCGCCGCGCGGGTGAAGCCGTTGCACCGACCGTGCACACGGCTTCACCGAATGACCGCACCGGTGCCGTCGTCGCAACCAAAGAGCTGTACGCTGCGTGCTTTGAGAGCGAGCCGGACGGCGTGCTTGTGCGGGTAGGGGATACGGTGCGTTTGTTGCCGCCGGACTTCCCCGAAGCTCCCGGTGTGCATATCCTCGCCGCCGGTGTGACCGCCGCGCAGGTCATCAACGGCCGTACCCTGCGGGTCGAGCCGGCACACGCCGTATTTCAATCGGCACAGCCGCAGGATTGCCGTCGTCTGGTCGATCTGTCGGCTGACGATCCCCGCCTGACCGCTTTCCTGCACGGCGAGGAGTTGCGCGTCGATGCCCCCGATGGCTGGACGGGGGTCGCCGTGGAGGGACTTCTCACCGGCTTCGGTAAGGTAAGCGGTGGCAAGCTCAAAAATCGTTATCCCAAAGGATTGCGTTTGCTGGGTTGATTTTTTTGCCCGCATTTGATATACTGAATTGGCAATGAATGGCAGGGAGGCCTTTATAATGAGCAATACGTATTATCTGGCTATTGATTTCGGCGCATCCAGCGGCCGTCACATTCTCGCACACACCGAAAACGGTAAGCTCGTGCTGGAAGAGGTGCATCGCTTCAAGAACGGTCTGGTTGAGAAAAACGGCCATTTGTGCTGGGATACCGAGATGCTGTTCGACGGTATCATCACCGGTATGAAGAAATGCGCGGAACTGGGCAAGATCCCGCAGTCGATGGGCATCGATACATGGGGCATTGATTTCGTGCTGGTGGATGAAAACGGTGCCGTGCTGGGTGATACCGTCGCCTACCGCGACAGCCGCACCGAGGGTATGGATGCCGAGGTGTATGCGCTGGTGCCGGAAACTGAGTTGTATGCCAAGACGGGTATCCAGAAGGCAATGTACAACACCATCTATCATCTGATGAGTCTCAAAAAGACCGAGCCCGAGTTATTGGATAAGGCCGCCCGGTTGCTGATGATCCCCGCGTATTTCCACTATCGGTTGACCGGCGTGGGTGTCAACGAATACACGTTGGCCACCACGACCAATCTGGTCAATGCCGAAGCCAAGGAATGGGACGGCGAGCTGCTGGATAAGCTCGGCTTCCCGCGCCGCTTGTTCGGTCGTATCGGTCGCCCGGGCGAGGTCGTCGGTAAGCTGACGGACGCGGTCGCCGCCGAGGTAGGCTTTACCTGCAACGTGGTGCTGCCCGCCACGCACGATACCGGCTCCGCGGTCGCGGCTGTTCCCGCCAATGACGACGATTTTCTGTACATCAGCTCAGGCACGTGGTCGCTGCTCGGCGTAGAGCGGATGACCCCCGATTGCAGTGAAGCCAGCCGTCAGCTCAACTTCACCAACGAGGGCGGCGTGGAATATCGCTTCCGCTATTTAAAGAATATTATGGGTTTGTGGATGTTGCAATCCATCAAACGCGAGCTGAATGACAAATACGGCTTCGGTGAGCTGTCGGATATGGCGCGTGCCGCGGAGATCACGTCGCTCGTGGACGTGGACGATATGCGCTTCTTAGCGCCTAAGAGTATGATTGATACCGTCAAGGCTCTGTGCGCCGAATCCGGTCAGCAGGTGCCCGAAACGGTGGGCGAGGTGTGCAAGGTGGTGTATCTCAGCCTCTCGCAGTGCTACCGCCGTGCTGTTGAGGAAATAGAGCAGGTCACCGGGCGTACCTACAGCCGTTTGCACATCGTCGGCGGCGGCTGTCAGGATGGATATCTCAACGAGCTCACGGCCGCAGCCACCGGCAAGACCGTCTACGCCGGTCCCGTTGAGGCCACCGCGCTCGGCAACCTGCTGGTACAGATGCTTGCGAACGGCGAGTTTGCCTCGCTGGCCGAGGGTCGTACGGCCATTGCCCGTTCCTTTGACATTAAGCCGGTACAATAAACAGTACACCGCCGCCCGCCTGGGCGGCGGCTTTTTATACACTTCGCGTACGCTTTTGTGAGAAAAATTCACAAAAACGTCTTTACACTTACGGCGTACTTTTTACTTTCACCTTGACAAGACGCGACGGATGTGGTATACTGCAACCGTTGTTTTTGCGTATATGCTGGCATAGCTCAGTTGGTAGAGCAGCTGATTTGTAATCAGCAGGTCGGGGGTTCAAGTCCGTCTGCCAGCTCCAAAAATCCCGTTCACGTAAAGCGGGATGTCCTTAACGGAGAAAACCCAAAACCGAATAGGATAAAAAGAACTTGGCAGTATGGCAATTTGC
>CAYYDD010000011.1:0-31614 GCA_964470515.1 uncultured Eubacteriales bacterium
GACAGCCGCTGACGGCGGCGGTCTCCCTTTGTCACTTCGTGACATTTCCCTCACAGTGTGAGGGAATCGACCCTCGTCAGAGGGAGCCAAGGGTTAATTTGTCCCCAACTTAACACAAGCATATAATAAAATTGGAAGAAGCTGTCTCTGATACAACAAAGGGAGGAACGCTATGCAAAGAACAGGTTGCTTGACCGCGTGTGTGTTGGTATTGGCGTTGGTGATCAGCGCATTGTTGTTGCCCGGCTGTACGGCGCAGCCGACCGGTTGGACGATCCGCCTTGACGGTATCGAGGCGGATACCATCCGATATTCCAAGGGCACGGTCAATTATCAGGTGTCTGTCATTGAGCGGGACGGTAAGTTCGGGTTGATCGACTACGAGGGGAATATGGTGGTGCCTCTCGAGTACGATGAAATTGAGCTGGCTGAAACGGATTACGGCGCCGGGGTGACGATGCTGCACGCATACAAAAGCACGTCCGAAACAGCGGGTGCTATGTCGATAATATTCGAAGCGGACGGTACGGTCTCGGATGTCGTGCCGAGTGGCTGGGGTTATGAAGGCGGCGCGGATGTCTATTGGCACAATGACCAGCCGCTGGTGCTGAGCCGTTTTGACGGAGCGGTCGGGTCTACCTATGAAGCCTATGCCGGACGGTGGTATCCACAGTATAACCTGCTCGGTACCATCGTGCAAACGGCTCCCACCATCGTGCCGGTGCAGCATATCAACAGTTATGCGTGGGACGACGAGATCGGCAATCAGGTGGTTGATACCGTTTCTGATAAGTATGCGCTGCTGGATCTGAAAACTGGTAAGCTATTGACCGAGTTTGTCTATGAAGATCATAGCAGTATCGGCTTTGTCGAGGGCATTTTGCCGGTCAAAAAGGATGGCAAGTGGGGCTATATCAACGAAAAAGGTGAGGCACTGACGGAGTTCATCTACGATGCGTCGGAGATCAGCGACGACGGTCGCTGGAGCCCCGTGCGAATGTATGCGTCCACCAACGGGTATACCGTCGTGCGTCGGGGTGACACGTGGGGTCTTATCGACAAGAGCGGCAATACTATTGTGGAGCCGGTGTATGAGGATATTTCGCAGGTGAACGACAAAGGTTTGTTCTGGATCAAACGGAACGGCCGATGGGCTGTTGCGGAGATCACCAACGGATAACGACGAGCCGCCCTGAGTAAACCGGGCGGCTTTTTGCTGTAAAACTCTTGGCAGCGGCGAAAGTGTGTGCTATAATCAAGGAGAAAGGGGCTGTCGGTATGGGTTACGGATTTGTTCTGAAGTGCAAAGCGTGCGATTACGAGCAGCGGGTGCTGCTGGGTGCCGGAATGATGACACCGAGTCTTGCCGCGGAGGCGTTTGAGGCGATGAAGGTCGGAGAATACGGCCGGTCGTTTCAGAAGACGGCCGCGCTGCCGGGGGCGGCAGCGTATCTTTCCAAAGAGCTGTTTGTGTGCCCGTCGTGCGGTGCGTTCGAGGTAGGAGACGACGTTTCGCTGTGCCTGCCGAAAGAAGGACACGAGCCGGAGGAGTGCACTGAGCCGGTCTTATTCGGGCCGGAGCTGGAGGATGAATACGAGGTCGTGCTGACGGTGGAGCATTCCTGCGCCAAGTGCGGCGATACGATGAAAAAGGCCGAAGGTCACCGGGATCTGTGCTGCCCGCGTTGCCGTGGTGAGCTTACACGCGGTGCCGGCGGTATGATCCTATGGGATTGATGATACAAAGTAAAGGAGCAGTATATGTATACCATTTACGTGAAATTTGAGTGTCTGCCCGCAGGGCGTGAGGCTTTTATCGACCGTGTCAAGGCTGAGGGTGTGCTGGATGCGATCCGCGCGGAGGATGGCTGTATCCGCTACGACTACTATTTGTCGGAGAAGGATGCGAACGAGCTGTTGCTCATTGAGCAGTGGGAGACCAAGGAACACCAGCAGGTGCACCTTGCGCAGCCGCATATGGTGCGCCTGCGGGAATTTAAGGGCGAGTACATCACGAACACCGTGCTTGGTGAAGTGGAACTGAAAACCGCCGGAGCGTGACCGATAACGACCGTCTGCCGCATCGCGGCGGGCGGTTTTTACGTGTCAGTTCTTGACAACGGCGGAAGGATATGCTAAGATATATAAGAGTTAGCTTATGCTAACTTAAAAAATCCGAGATGCGGGTATAACGCGTCGTTTCTGTCAAACACTAGGTCGTACAGGCCGTGTGCGCAGAGCGGCGCGTGATCTTGCACGAGCGGTTAGCGTATGCTAACCAAACGAAATGGGAGAGATGAGGATGTCGGAGGAATTGCTGGTAAGGCACTGCTCACCCACGCTGGCGGGGATGAAAACGGGCAGTATGTTCGGGTGTCATTTTGCAAGTGCTGAGGCAATGCGCACCAGTATACGGTGCTGGAACCGTCGGCTGCGCGGTAAGGGGCTACGCGTATTGCCGTTGCGTTACTGCGGCACACGGGCGCTGATCTACGTGTACCGTCCGTCTCATCTGGCCCGTGATTTGCAGTGCGAGGCTGCTGATGCGCTGCTTCGGGAACGCGGCTATGATCCGGCGCGGCCGGCGCACTGTGTGCAGCAGCTTATGCAGCGGATGAGTGACAATACGGAATTCCCTCACGAGGTCGGGCTGTTTCTCGGCTATCCGCCGGAGGACGTGCGGGGGTTTATTGAGCGTCCCGGGGAGTGCAAGTGCGTTGGGTCTTGGAAGGTGTACGGTGACGAGGAGACTGCGCGGCGGTTGTTCGTCCGGTACAAAAAGTGCACGGGTGCGTATTGCGCACAGCTGGCAAAAGGGCGGACTATCGAATGGCTGACAGTACAATAGAGAAAGGCGGAACAGAAATGAGTAATATCGCAGTGGTATATTGGAGCGGTACCGGCAATACGGAGGCGATGGCCGGTACGGTGGCAGACGGTGCCCGTGACACGGGGGCGGCTGTCGATCTGCTGACCAGTGCGGAGTTTGATGCGTCGATGATGCAAAATTACGACGCCATTGCCTTCGGGTGTCCTTCTATGGGCGCCGAGGAGCTGGAGGAGAGCGAGTTTGCACCGATGTTTGCGGCGTGTGAACCCAAGCTGGACGGCAAAAAGATCGCGTTGTTCGGCTCCTACGGTTGGGGCGACGGTGAGTGGATGCGCACGTGGGAGGAGACCTGCCGGGCGGCCGGCGCGGTGCTTGCCTGCGATCCCGTAATCTGCAACGAAACGCCGAACGATGAGGCGATCACCGCCTGCCGCGTTCTGGGTGCGGCGTTGGTGTGATCTGCTAAAAGCTATTGACAAGAGGAAATAAGTGATGTATAATACGAGATGTTGATAGTTCAACATCTCGTATTTTTGTCAAAGGAGAGAGACTATGGTCGATCGGTTTGAACGGTTTTCGGTGGCGATTTCGGAGATATCCCGCTATTGGCATAAGCTGGCGACGGAGGAGATGGCGAAGTACGGGCTGAAGGGCTCGCACGCGATGTATTTGACCACGATGTACCGGCACGATGAGGGCTTGACCGCGCCGCAGCTATGTGAGCTGTGCGGTAAGGATAAGGCGGACGTCTCCCGCATGATGACCATTATGGGAAACAAGGGGTTGGTGACCAAGCAGGGGGATAATCGCAATCTGTACCGCGGTCTGCTTAAGCTGACCGCGGAGGGTCGCCGTGCTGCCGAGCACGTGTGTGAGCGGGCACGGGTCGCTGTGGAATGCGCCGGCAAAGGTTTGACGGATGCCAACCGCCATATTTTTTACGAGGTGTTGGAGACCATTGCCGACAACCTGCGCGAGCTGAGCCGTGCCGGGTTGCCTGCGTCCAACTGAAAGGAGATACGACCATGAGCGTACGCATTATTGTGGATTCTACGGCGGACGTTGCCGCCGAGGTGAAAAGCCGACTGCACGTCGTGCCGTTGACGGTGCATTTCGGAGAGGAAGAGTTTATCGACGGTGTGACCATCAACCATACCGAGTTTTATGAGCGGCTGATCGAAAGCGGTGTGCTGCCCAGTACCAGCCAGGCTACGCCGAGCGCCTTCGCGAGAGCTTACCGCGAGGTAACGGAAAACGGTGACTGTGCGGTGGTGATCACGCTGTCGTCAAAGCTGTCCGGCACGTATCAAAGTGCGGTGATCGCCGCAGAGGACCTCGACAACGTCTACGTGGTGGACAGCCAGTCTGCGGCCATCGGAGCGGGTATTCTGGCAGAGCTGGCGTTGCGGCTGGTCGACAGCGGGTTGAGTGCTACCGAGGTGGCCGCGCAGCTTGAAAAAGAGCGGGTGAATGTGCGCATCATCGCCCTGCTGGACACGCTGGAATATTTAAAGCGCGGCGGTCGTATCTCTAAAACGGTGGCGTTTGCGGGCGGGTTGTTGTCCATCAAGCCGGTCATTTGTTTAGAGAACGGTGAGATCCAGATGCTGGGTAAGGCGCGCGGCTCCAAGCAGGGCAACAATCTGCTGGTTGCGGAAATCGAAAAGGCGGGCGGTGTGGATTTTGGTCGGCCGGTGCTGCTGGGCTACACGGGGCTGAGCGATCTGCTGCTACAGAAGTATATTGAGGACAGTGAGGCGTTGTGGAAGCATGGTACCGAGGAGTTGCGCGTCGCGCAGATCGGTAGCGTCATCGGTACGCACGCCGGGCCAGGCGCCATTGCGGCGGCATTTTTTGCGAAATGAGGCGAAAACGGTGAGTTTAAAGGCCGTATTATTTGATCTGGACGGTACCTTGTTGCCGATGGATCAAGACGTATTCGTCAAATCGTATTTCGGTCGTCTGGCCAAGAAGCTGGTTCCGCACGGCTACGAGCCGAAAGCTTTGATCGACGCGATCTGGGCGGGCACGGCGGCTATGATAAAAAATAACGGCGAGCGTGTGAACGAGGCTGTGTTTTGGGACACGTTTGCCGGGCAGCTCGGTGAGCATACGCGGGAGGATCTCTCGTTGTTCGATGAGTATTACCGAACGGATTTCATCGGCGTGCAGGCGGATTGCGGGTTTAACGCCGCCGCGGCCGAGGCGGTGCGGGCGATCAAGGCGAAGGGGCTGAGGGTAGCACTGGCCACCAACCCGATTTTCCCGGCGATCGCTACCGAGCACCGTATCCGTTGGGCGGGATTGGAGCCGGAGGAGTTTGAATTTTACACTACCTACGAGAATATCGGAGTATCCAAGCCCAATCCCGCGTATTTCCGGGTGATCGCGAGCCGTCTGGGTGTGCCGCCCGAGGATTGCCTGATGGTGGGTAACGACGTGGGCGACGATACGCCCGCGCAGTCGGTGGGGATGCGGGTGTTCCTGCTCACGGACGATCTCATCAATAAGAAAAACGCGGATATTACCGTGTATCCGCACGGTGGATTTGCCGAGCTGATGGACTATATCGAGCGCGTATAATGCACTCTCGTATTTGTAGAATGCATACCGGAGTGCTCTACTGATGGGGAGAGAAGCAGTATACCTGCCTCTCAGCAGAGTAGGTTGAATCGCCAAGCTGCCGACGATATACTGGAGATATCGTCGGCGTATATTTTTAGGAGAGGGTTTATGAACGTATTGTATTGCGGCGATAAGCATATCGCCGACGGGGTGCTACTGTCGGCACTCTCCCTGCAGCGGCACTGCCATGAGCCGCTGCATATCTACGTGATGACCGCTACGCTGACGGTGGGTGAGCGTCACTGTGAGCCATTGCCTGAAGCGTTCACCGCGTTTTTGCAGCGGCAGATACGGGAGACACAGCCGCTTAGTACGGTGCGGCTCATCGACGCTACCGCGTTGTTTGAGGCACAGCCGCCGACGGCGAATCTCGGCACGCGGTTTACTCCCTGCTGTATGCTGCGGTTATATGCCGATCTGGTGCCGCAGCTGCCGGGGCGGCTACTGTATCTGGACAACGACGTGATCTGCTGCGCGGATGCGCGGGAGATGTATTATCAGCCGATGGACGGCTACGAGGTCGCCGGGGTGTTGGATCATTACGGCAGCTGGTTTTTTCGCCGTCGGCTGACGCGGAGGGATTACCTCAATTCCGGGGTACTGCTGCTGGAGCTCGATCGCATCCGCGAAACGGGGCTGTTTGCCCGCTGCCGTCGGCGGTGTGCCGAGCGGCGGATGTTTATGCCGGATCAATCCGCGCTGAACAAGCTGGCGCGTCGCAAAAAGATAGTACCGCGTTGCTATAATGAGCAACGGCGCGAACGACCGGGCACGGTGTTCCGTCACTTTACCACGAGCTTTCGTTTCTTTCCGTGGTTTCACACTGTCACGGTCAAGCCATGGCAGACCGACCGAATGCATACCGTGCTGAAAACACACGATTACGATGATCTGCTGACGATGTACCAAGCGGTGAAGGCCGCTTACGAGAAAGGAGAAGGAGTATATGTGCCGTGAGATACCCGTTTTCTTTACCATTGACGACGGCTATGCGCCGTTTTTAAGTGTGGCATTACATTCTGCCGTGCAAAACAGCTCGCCTGAGCGACGCTATCGCGCGATCGTCCTATATCAGGATCTGAGCGAGGAACACCGTCAGCGTCTGGGCGCGCTGGCTACGGAGCATTTTGCCGTGGATTTCGTGCCGATGGGCGAGGGCCTGGAGAGTATTACCGACCGTATGTCCAACCGCCTGCGGTGCGACTATTTCACGCTGACGATCTATTTCCGCCTGTTCATTCCCGCGATGTTTCCGCAGTATGATAAGGGTATTTACATTGACAGCGACGTGGTGCTGCGCGGCGATCTGGCCGAGCTGTTTGACACGGATATCGGGAATAGTTATCTCGGTGCGTGTCCCGATCTGTCGGTCGTGGACGTACCGCCGCTGGCGGCGTATATGGAAAACGCGGTGGGTGTAGATCGGCATCGGTACATCAATTCCGGCGTGCTGCTGATGAATTTACAGCGGCTGCGCGAGCGGCAACTGGATCACCATTTCCTAACGCTGCTGAACACCTATCATTTCGATTGCATCGCTCCCGATCAGGATTATCTCAACGCCGTGTGCGCGGGACGTATCCATTACCTGCCTGAGACGTGGGACGCGATGCCGAACGACAACAAGCCGCCGCTCGCGGATGCCAAGCTCATCCATTACAATCTGTTTTCCAAGCCGTGGTGCTACGACGGTATCCAGTATGCCGAGGATTTCTGGCACTACGCGGCGGACAGCGGGTATCTGGCCGAGATAGAGGCGTACAAGGCGGCGTATTCCGACGAGCAGAAAGCCAACGACGCGCGTTGCTTGCAACTGCTGGCCGAGCGGGGCGCGGCTATTGCGGCATCGGAGATCACCTTTAAGAAGCTGTTTGAAAGCGGAGTGAGGATCCGGCTATGATCATTGGAGACAATCGTCCCGCTGTGATCGAGAACATCCGCCGCTGTGCGGAAAGCGGGAATTTTCACGCGAAAGTAGAGCTGAACGACCCGGTGCTGACCGACGAGCAAAGCGCGGCGATGGTACAGCGGTATCTACACGACCGTGGGACGGGCAGATTCAAGCTCAAGACGCTGGCGGCGCGGCGTATCGCGAATGTGCTGACTGCGTTGCTCAACCGCCATACGGAGCTCGTCGGCGCAGAGAAGGCTATCGGCATCACCGGCGGTGCAATACTGACGAGCAATCATTTCAGTCCCGTGGAGAATACGGGTATCCGTCACCTGACGCGGCGGCTCGGGAGGGGGCATCTGACGGTGGTTAGCCAGTTGAGCAATCTGGCAATGCCGGGCTTTTTCGGCTTTTTGATGAATTACGCCGATATCGTGCCGATGTCAGATAGCCCGTGCTATATGCGCAACGAGTTTGTGTCGGTGCTGTCCGAGCTGTTGGACAAGGGCGAGTACGTGCTGATCTACCCAGAGCAGGAGATGTGGTTCAACTACCGCAAGCCGCGGCCGCTCAAGCGCGGTGCGTATTATTACGCCGCCCGCCTGAACGTGCCGGTCATTTGTTGCTTTATAGAGCAGCACGATCTGCCGAAGCGGGATACCGACGAATTCCGCCGTGTACGCTTCACCGTGCGCGTGCTGGAGGTGCTGTATCCCGATCCGACAAAGACCGCCAAGGAAAACAGCGTGTGGATGTGTGAGCGCGATTACGCTCTCAAGGCGGCCGCCTACGAGGAGGCCTACGGCAAGCCGTTGACCTATGCGTTTGACCCGTTGGATATCGCGGGCTGGATGGGGGACACCGTATGAGCCGCAGAGTGCGGTATTACCGCTCGTTTTCCGATGATTTTGTGGAGTCTGCCGATCAGCGTTACGCGTTGCCGGAGGAGTACTGCTGGGTGCGTGAGGATGGGTGGTCGCGTGTGCTGTCGGCGGTGATCTACGGCACGGCGTTCGTGCTGTCGTCGGTCTATTGCCGGGTATTTCTGCACGTGCGGTTTAAAAATCGCCGTGTGCTGCGGCAGACGAAGCAGACCGGTGCGGTGATCTATGCCAATCATACGCAGCCGGTGGGGGACGTGTTTATTCCTGCGCTCGCGTGCAGCCCCAACCGTATCTACACGGTGGTGAGCCCCGCTAATTTTGGTATCCCCGTCATCGGACGGTTGCTACCTTATCTGGGGGCGTTGCCCGTTCCCGACAACGTGCGCGGCCTCAAGCGGTTTTCTGCGGCGGTGGCACAGCGTCTGCAGCAGCATAAATGCGTGGTCATCTACCCTGAGGCGCACGTGTGGGAGTATTATACGGGCATCCGCCCGTTTCCCGAGACACCGTTTAAATTCCCCGTCAAGCACGGGGTGCCGGTATACAGTATGACCACGACCTATCAGCGACGGCACTTCGGCGGTCGCCCGCGGGCGACGGTGTACATCGACGGCCCGTTTTATCCCGATACCGCCGTGCAACTGCGGGATGCGGTGCACGACCGTATGCGGCAGCGCAGCCGATATAGTACCTATGAGTATATCCGTTACGAAGAAAGGAAGTCATTATGAGCAAAAACCGAGTTAAGATCGTGGCCGATTCCTCCTGCGATACGCCGGCACTGTCGGGGGTATCGTTTGAAACGGCGGCACTGAAGATCATCACCGCCGACCGCGAGTATGTGGACGATGCCGCGCTGGACGTCCGGCAGATGGTGGAGGATTTGCAGCATTACAAGGGAAAGTCATCCACCTCCTGCCCAAATGCGAACGATTGGCTACAGGCCTTCGGGGATGCCGAGCAGGTGTTTTGCGTGACCATCACAGGCACGCTGTCCGGCAGCTACAACGCCGCGTGTATGGCCAAGGAGCTGTATGAAGCGCAGTATCCCGGTCGCCGCGTATTCGTGTTAAATTCGCTGACGGCGGGACCGGAGATCGTACTGCTGCTGGAAAAGTTGCAGGAGCTGATTGCGCAGGGACGTGCGTTTGAAGATATCTGTGAGGCGGTAACGAAATACAGTCGTTGCACCGGGCTGTTATTTATGCTGGAATCAATGAAAAATCTGGCCAACAACGGCCGTGTCAGCCCGCTGACGGCGAAGATGGCGGGGTTGCTCGGTATTCGCGTAGTAGGCAAGGCCAGCGAGCGGGGAGACTTGGAGCCGCTGAGTAAATGCCGCGGTGAACAGAAGGCGTTGGAGGCCATCGTACAGTACCTGAAGTCGCTGAAATGTAACGGCGGCAAGGTGCGTATCGCGCATTGCTTTAACGAGGGCGCGGGACAGCAGCTGAAAAAGCTCATCAGCACCGCGTTTGAAAAGGTGCAGGTGGAGCTGTATAACTGCCGCGGTCTGTGTAGCTTTTACGCCGAAAAGGGCGGTATCCTCATCGGGTTTGAGAAGGAAGCACACGCGACAGCGTAAAGAAAGCCCCGGCGCGGCATGCCGCGCCGTTTTGTGCATTGCAATGTGGTGCGGGAAAGGGTATAATGAAGATAACGAAGGAGTGATGGTATGAAAATTTTAATGCTCAACGGTAGCCCGCGTAAGGGCAGTAACACCGGCATTGCGCTGGCAGAGATGGATAAGGTATTTCACAAGCACGGGCTGGAGACCGAGATCATCCAGATTGGCGGGATGGATATCCGCGGCTGTCTCGGCTGCGGCTATTGCTTTAAAAACGGCAAATGCACCATTGACGATATCGTCAACGAGCTTGCCCCGAAATTCGAGGAATGTGACGGTCTGGTGATCGGCAGCCCCGTGTTTTACGCGGCGGCGAACGGTACGCTGGTGTCGCTGCTCGACCGGCTGTTCTACAGCACGCCGTTTAATAAGACGATGAAGGTTGGCGCCGCCGTTGCGGTCGCGCGCCGCGGCGGTTGCTCTGCGACGTTCGATCAGTTGAACAAGTACTTCACGATCGCCGGGATGCCAGTGGCGTCCAGTCAGTATTGGAACAGTGTGCACGGTCGCCGCGTCGGTGAAGCCGCAGAGGATGCCGAGGGCTTGCAGACGATGCGCACGCTGGCCGAGAATATGACGTTTCTGGTAAAGAGCATCGCGCTGGGCAAGGAGACGTTCGGTATCCCGGAAAAGGAGCCGTGGCAGCCCACGCATTTTATCCGCTGAGTGTGCGGCGGATTGCGTTGTGAAAGCGAGGGGACGGAATGTTTCGTGAATTGTTGAGAAAAAAGCAGCTGCTGCCGATGGAGATATGTATCGAGTTGCTTAAAACTGAGACCCGGGGCGTATTGTCGGTGCACGGCGACCATGGGTATCCCTACGGTATGCCATTGAATCATTGGTATAACGTCGAAGATGGGTGTATCTATTTTCATTGCGGCAAGGTCGGGCATCGACTGGATGCTCTGCGAAGAAACGGCAAGGTGTCGTTTTGTGTGTACGATCAGGGCATACGTGCCGAGGGGGAATGGGCATTTCAGGTGAACAGCGTGATTGTGTTCGGCACCGTGGATATTGTGGATGAGTCGACGCGGATCGTCGATATCACTACCAAGCTCAGCCATAAATTCACGCAGGATGAGGAGTATATCCGCCGTGAGATCGAAAGCGCTGCCCACCGCACGCTGCTCCTTCGGCTGACGCCGAAGCACATCTGCGGTAAGCGGGTGACCGAGGCCTGAGTGATACTGGGATCGATGACAGGATTCGCAATTGCGAGTACTATCGATCCCCATTTGTAGACATTCCTGCTTGTTTCTAATCCTTTCCGTTCAAACCTGCATTCTCTTTAGCGCTTTTATGTCCATTGTCTCCGTGTGCTGCGGTCGCCGAAGTGGGATAACATATGGTAAGAACAACAACCCCGTGATGCGCCGAATTGATATGCACTATGGGGTTGTTGCTTCATTTCCCCATTGCAATAGATAACAGAAACCGCCATCGGCCCCCGATGGCGGTTTTGTGACTATTCGGCGAGTTTTTGGCGGAACTCTTTTAGGGTGTCGATGCCTTTTTTGAAAAGGAGAAGCTCGTCGGCTTCTTCGGGTGTTGCGTCGATGTAGTCGATCTCACGCGCAAGTGCGGAAAGGGTGCTGATCGCCGACTGCAAGCAGTCCGCAGCACGCTCCTTTCGCGTTGCGGGTGCAGCGGGGGAGAATGGGACGGTCGCCTGATAGACCGCTGTGCCGGGCTTATCACAATTCATCCGCTGCACGGCTAGGCGGATACCGCCCGCCAGACACCCGTGAGTCGGGGCGGGCAAGCCGAAGAGGGTCATTTGCTCTACGATGTATTTCTCCATATCCTTGCGTGCGTGCGGTCGACCGTCGCTTAGCAGCTCCTCGCACAGAACGCGCACCTGCGCCGTAGTAGACAGCCCGGAAAGAATGGCCGGATTCATATGCTTCCACTCCTTGATAATGTGTTGACGCCAGTATATCGCAAAAGTTATAACTTGTCAATAAAATATCGTAAAAAAGTTAAAAATTATTTTTTTGTTGATCAACAAGATGACCCACAATTACCAAATGGCGAGAGAAAGTCAATGTCTACGCCGAAACCCGCGAACAAGCTGAGATAAAACTCACCGTAAAGCACAAAAATAAAGGCTGATTTCAATAAAATCAGCCTTTATCCAATTATGAATTATGTGATACGGGTTGAACTGGTTGTATTTGCGGTTTTTGGTTGGTTTTTATTGAATGAGGTGGGAATTGCCCTTGGCTGGACACATCTGATGATGAAACGTTTAAAAAATTTGATGTCGGTCCGTTGGAACCCCAAAAAAATAAATGTTTCTAGTGAACTTTGTGAAGAAGTAATAAAATGGGAAGTAGAGTATCAAACTGCTTTAAATGGGGAATATTCATTGGATTCGTCACCGTGGAGTGACGAACATTTCAAAGGCTTTTTCGCAAGATTGAGAATTATTAGCTCTCAAGCAATGATTTCCAAAAAGGTTCAAGTCTGTTTTGTGAAAAAATATCTTTTTTGTACGCTCGACCTGACAACTAAAATTTGCCTATAAAAACAGAAAAAACCCTGATAAAATCAGAGTTTTTCTGTGGCTATATCTTTTTTGTAGCCCGTTGATGGTCGAGATGACAGGATTTGAACCTGCGGCCTCTGCGTCCCGAACGCAGCGCTCTACCAAACTGAGCCACATCTCGATGGTTATCGCACAAAGCATAGGTTATTATACTCTGTCATCGGCGGTTTGTCAAGGACTTTTTGCGTATCTTTTTATTGCTCTTTTGCAGAATGTGTGGTAAAATACTAACGTATATACCTGCGGCGCATTGGCGCCTGATAAATTCTGCATTAGAGGAGGATGTCCTATGAAAAGCGGTGACTCCCGCCTGACCGATAATTTCCACCGCGTTTGGATGCCGCTCATCGTTGCCGTCAGCTTCGCGGCGCTGGTGTTCGGCTGTCTGTGGGGCTTCGGCTCGTGGGACCCGATGGGAATCGACACCTCTGTCGCCACCGGCGTGGCGCAGAAATTCCTGCTGTGCGGCGGCATTGCCGCCCTGCTGGCCACGCTGATCTTCGTGCTCAGCCGCGAGGCGCTGCGCGACTCGGAGGATACGCCCTTGGAACGTCCCGTGTGGTACTATCCCGTATTGTCGGGTCTGCTGTCGCTGGGCGCGATGCTGGTGGCGTACGCGTTCCTCGGTATGTGGCCGTTCGGCGAAAAGACCGGTATGGTGGTGGATATGCACCACCAGTACGCGCCGCTGCTGTCCGGCTTGCGTGAGAATATTCTGAACGGCGAGCTGTCGCTGTACGATTTTGAAGTGGGTCTGGGTGCCAACTACCTGTCGCTCGGTGCGTACTACCTCGCCAGCCCCTTGAATCTGCTACTGCTTCTGTTCCCCGAAAGCCTGCTGGCCGAGGGTATCCTGTTTATCACACTGATAAAGAACGCGCTGTGCGGTGCGCTGTTTGCGCTGTTCGTGCAGTATCACACCGAAAAGCGTGAGCTGTACATCCCAGTCGTGTCGCTGATGTACTCGCTGATGATGTACCTGCTGGCCTATTCGTGGAACGTTATGTGGTTGGACGTGGTGATGCTCCTGCCGCTGGTGGTGCTCGGCTTTGAACGCCTGATGCGTACCGGCAAATACCTTACCTACGTGCTGTCGCTGGCGTATGCGCTGTTCGCGAACTACTATATCGCGTTTATGCTGTGCATCTTTTTGGCGCTGTATTACGTGTTTAACTACTGTCTGCGTCGGCAGCGTACCCCCAAGCAGTTGAGTGTCAGCTTTGCACGCTTTGCCGGGTTCTCGGTGTTGGCTGCCGGTCTGGTGGCGTTTTTGCTCATTCCCGTGTACTTTGCCCTCAAGCTGACCTCGGCGGCGGATTCCAGTCTGCCCGATCCCACCAACACGCTGGATATCTTTGAGCTGCTCGGCCGCCATCTGGCGGGCACGTCACCCACCATCCGCTCCGGCAATCTGCCGAATCTGTATTGCGGCGTGCTGTCGGCGATTTGCGTGCCGCTGTTTGCGCTGAACAAGAAGATCCCCCTGCGCATGCGCCTCGCCAACCTGCTGTTGTGGCTGGTGCTGGCGTTCTCGTTCCTGGTCAACTGGACGGATCTGCTGTGGCACGGTCTGCACGCGCCGAACGACCTGCCGTACCGCTTCTCCTTCGTGTACTGCTTCTTCCTCGTTACACTGGCGATGTGGACGCTGCGCGATCTGGAGGGTGTTTCACTCAAACACGTGCTGGCGGTGTTGGCCGGGGCTGTGGCGTATCTGATGCTGGAGGAGCACTTCGGCGATGAGGCGTACGGCTTTGAGATCATCTATGTCAACCTGGTGCTGATCGCCGTGTATACGATCATTTTCGCGCTGTTCTCGCGCAAGCAGTTGCGCCGCCGTGTGGCGTACGCGTTGCTGCTGCTCGCAGTCGGCGTTGAAATGACGGTGAACGCCGGCTATGCGATCCTGCAAATCAACGGCAACGAATACTTCACCCGCCACGACGATTACGTCGATAACGAGATCACCGAAGCCCTGCATTTGGCGGTGGACAGAGCGCAGGAGTTGGGTGACGCGAAATACGGCGAGGGAAAATACCGTATGGAATTTCTGCCGCGCCGTACCTGCGTGGATACCGCGCTGTTCCACTATCAAGGTGTCACGAATTTCGCATCCAGCAACTATTACACCACCACCAAGCTGATGGGCGGGTGGGGCTATGCCGTCAATGGCGTCAACAGCCATCTGTACCACACCTTTATGCCGTTCACTGATTCACTGCTCGGCATCCGCTATCTGGTGTCGGATACGGAGCTGTCCGATACGCCGCAGCTCACCAAGGTGGACACCGTTGCCCACGGTGCGTACACCTACTATATCTACGAAAACTGCGATGCTCTCAGCCTGGGCTACGTGGTGGATTCGTCCGTCACGGACTACGAATTTACCAAATATAATCCCATCTCCTCGCTGGAGGATCTGTTCGGCAAGCTGAATGACACCTACCTGCCGCTGTTCTATGAGAATGCCATTGCCACGGTCGTCGGCACGGGCGCGGAGCTGGGCTTCACCTCGGCGGGCTTCCGTGTCCAGCCCATGGGTGACGGCACGGCTGCGACGTTTACCGCCACCGTCGAGTATCCCGGTCAGGTGTACGTATACGCCGACTGTATGGCGGCGGAGTCGATGTCCATTCGCTACGGCGATAAAACCGTCAGTGCCTCCCCGCACGAGCCGTATCTGCTGAGCGTCGGCACGCTGGAGGCCGGGGAGGTCATCACGCTGGAGGTGCAGGCCGATCAGTATTGCAGCGGTAACTTCTACGTGGTCACCCTCAACGGGGAAGCGTACAACGCCGGTATGGCGATTCTCAAGGACGAGCAGCTCGAGATCACCGAAATGAGCGACACCCACGTCATCGGCACGGTGGACGCGAGCTTCGCCGGCACGATGATGACATCCATCCCGTACGACGCGGGCTGGTTGGTGCGCGTGGACGGTAAGCTTGTGCCAACCTACGGCATTAACGACGGTCTGCTCGGCTTCGATATGCCCGTCGGCACTCACACCGTGGAGCTCGTTTACTACCCCTCCGGCTGGTGGATCGGCGTCATTATCAGCGCGGTGTCGCTGGCGGTGCTGATCCTGCTGTTAGTGCTCGGCCGCGTCCGCCGCAGCAAGCCTGCCGCCGCGGACCATCTTGACTGCGATTGCGCACAGCCCGTGCAGGGCAGCTTGTCCGCTGCGCAGCAGCCGATGACGGATATTCCTCCCTTGCCCGAAACCTTTGAGGAGCTGACGGAGGAAGCACCTCCTGAGGAATAATACGCAAAAGCCACCCGCAGGTGGCTTTTGTTTTCATCCCCGCACGACCCCACGGGGAATGAATTATTTTGGTGCCGGCTTCGCCGACGGAATATACGCCCCCTCTCCGAGGGGCTATCCGTAGGGTAGGAGCTTGCCCCCGCCGCCATCACCCGCACAAACAAAATATCCCCCTCACGAGGCGACTTCCTTACGGAGTGCGTCTTGTGAGGGGGATTTTTTATTAGTCTTCCTCATTCGCTCGGATGACCCGCTGACACAGCAACCGCAGGTCGTCCATCGTGCTGATAGTGCCTGCCTCGCCGCGAAACACGGCGGCACCGCGTAGCTCGCGCATATACCACGACGCGTGCTTGCGCGCCTGCAATAGCGCACAGCGTTCGCCCTTGAGCGACACCGCCAACGCGACCTGACGGCACAGCGTTTCCATCCGCTTGGCCAGCGGCGGGTCGGGCAGCAGCGTACCGTGATTTAAATACGCTTCCACCTGCGAAAACACCCACGGCGCACCGAGCGCACCGCGCCCGATCATAATGAGATCGCACCCGGTCTGCTCATACAAGGCGGCTGCCGTCTTTGCCGACGTCACATCGCCGTTGCCGATCACAGGCACCGATACCGCCTGCTTGACTGCGCGGATGATATCCCAGTCCACCGGCGGCGCGTACATCTGATCCCGTGTTCTCCCGTGCACCGTGATGGCCGCAGCACCGCCGCTCTCACACGCCTGCGCGACCTCCACGGCGTTGACCTCGTCCTTTGCGTAGCCCTTGCGGAGCTTCACCGTCACCGGCACCTCCACCGCCTCGCACGTCGCCCTGACGATGCGATAGCACAAGTCCGGGTCACGCATCAGCGCACTGCCGCAGTGATTGCCCGCGATCTTCGGCGCGGGACAGCCCATATTGATATCCAGCCAATCCGGTTGCTGAGCCATCACCAGACGGGCCGCCTTCGCCATCGTCTCCGGGTCGTCACCGAACAGTTGGATAGCCGCCGGTCGCTCACGGTCGGACAATACCGCCAGCTCGCGGCTTTTGGCATCGCCGTAGGTCAGTGCCTTGGCACTTATCATCTCCGACACCGTAAACGCCGCCCCGTGATCCCGACAGATACGACGAAAGGCGGCATCCGCCACTCCGGCCATCGGAGCGAGTGCCGCTTTCTCGGTGATCTCAACGCACCCGATCTGCATCAGCTTTCCTCGTCAGGAACATATTCCAACAGATCTGCCGGCTGGCAATCCAGCTCACGGCAGATCGTATTCAGCGTGCTGAAGCGTACGGCACGTGCCTTATTGGTCTTGAGGATGGACAAATTCGCCAGCGTGATGCCCACGCGGTCGGACAGCTCCGTCAAGCTCATCTTGCGGCGCGCCATCATGACATCCAGATTGACAATGATTGCCATAGGAAACACCCCTTCATTTTGACGGCCTAAATCGTCATATCGTTTTCCGCCTTATACGCGGCGGCCTGCCGAAACAGC
The DNA here is from genome assembly GCA_964470515.1 of uncultured Eubacteriales bacterium. Classification (GTDB taxonomy): domain Bacteria; phylum Bacillota; class Clostridia; order Oscillospirales; family Acutalibacteraceae; genus RGIG3009. The sequence goes on from CAYYDD010000011.1 coordinate 17,159, forward strand.
TCCGCAAACACAAATAGCACCAGCCCGATAAAGGCGAAGATCACCATAATCAGCGCCATAAAAAACTTGGCAAAGCCCAGCGCCAGCACGAACACCAGATATAATGCCGCCAACGTCAGGCACAGCACACCGATGGTGCGCAAGCGGTGGGAGACCTCATTCCCAAACGGCCGCCCCGCGTTGATGCTTTTCAACACGCCGCGGCATTGCCACAGCACGAACTCCGCCATCACACCGCTGGTATACATAATGATGAGATAATCGCTGTAAAATTCCTTACCGGGTCCCTGCGCGGTGATGGCCTCGGTCAGCCACGGCAACAGGAGCATCATCAACAGATCGGCCGCCATCAGCACATACACAGACTTCTCCATCACACGGCTCAGGGTCAGCTTTCGGGAAGTGCCCATACACATTCTCCTTTTTACAAACCTGACTTTTTAATAGTATATCATTGCTTGTTCCCTTAGTCAACTATTTAAAAATGCCGTGATGCCGTTCGCCACCCCCAGCGCGAACAGCTGCGGCGCATCCGCCATCAGCGCCGCATCCCCGGGGTTGGTGATAAAACCCAGCTCCACGAGTACGGCGGGCATTTGGGTGCGTCGCAGCACGTACAGGTTGGTGCGTGGTGTGACCCCTCGGTCGGGCAGTCCCGTCGCCTCGGAGAGATACCGCACGATGGAGCGTCCCAGCTCGCCCGCAGTGGAGTCTACGCGGTACACCAGTGCCTCCGAGCCGGAGGCCGAGGTGATCTCCGACGCGTTGGCGTGCAGGCTGATAAAGTAATCCGCACCCCACGTGTTCGCGTCGTTCACACGCGCCGCCAGTGATGAAGCGTTGGAGGTGCCGAGCTGCGTATCTGCGGTAGGGCGGGAGAGCCGCACCTCATAGCCCTCCGCCTGCAAAATACCGGCCAGCTCCTGCCCGATCCGGAACACCAGATCCTGCTCGCGGTAGCCGTTGCCCTCTGCGCCGGCGTTGGGGTTTTGCGGGTTGTGTCCCTGGTCTATGTAAATTTTCGTTGCCATATCACACCCTCCTTGGTGCCAGTATATGCCAACAGCCCGACCGCCGTGCCACCCCGCACGATCCCAACCAACATCGTCTGCTGTCTGACACTGAGAAACGGCAGGCCTTTCCGCCTGCCGTTTCTCGGTTCATTTATACCGTTGCCTTACCGAACTCCAGAATATCCGCAATGCGCTTGGAGGCCAAGCCGTCCCCGTACGGGTTACTGGCGGTGCTCATCGCGGTGTAGGCCGCGGGATCCTCCAGCAACAGCTTGAAGTTATCGTAAATGACCTGCTCGTCGGTGCCCACCAGCTTCAGCGTACCGGCGGCAATACCCTCGGGACGCTCGGTGGTATCCCGCATCACCAGCACCGGCTTGCCCAGCGACGGCGCCTCCTCCTGAATACCTCCCGAATCCGTCAGGATCATATAGCTGCGGCTGAGGAAGTTGTGGAAATCCAGCACCTCCAGCGGCTCGATGATGTGGATACGGTCGTTATCGCCCAGAATGGCATCCGCCGTCTCCCGCACCACGGGATTCATATGAATGGGATAGATCGCCTTCACGTCCGGGTGCTCATCCAGCACGCGGCGGATGGCGCGAAACATATGCCTCATCGGCTCACCCAGATTTTCACGGCGGTGCGCCGTGATCATAATGAGGCGGCTGTCGGCCGCCCATTCCAGCTCGGGATGGCTGTAATCCTCACGCACCGTGGTTTTGAGCGCGTCAATGGCGGTGTTGCCGGTCACGTAAATGCCCTCCGCCGGCTTGCCCTCGTTCAGCAGATTCTGACGGGACAGCTCCGTGGGAGAGAAGTTGTATCGGCTGATGATGCCCACCGCCTGACGGTTGAACTCCTCCGGGTAGGGGGAATAGACGTTGTAAGTACGCAGTCCCGCCTCTACGTGGCCGACGGGGATCTGTAGGTAAAAGCACGCCAGCGCGGTGACAAAGGTGGTGGACGTGTCGCCGTGTACCAGCACCACGTCCGGGTGTTCCGCCTCCAGCACCGACTTGATGCGCTCCAGAATGTTGGTCGTCACGTCAAACAGCGTTTGACGCTCCTTCATAATGGAGAGATCGTAGTCCGGCTCCACCTGAAACGCCGCCAGCACCTGATCCAGCATCTGCCGGTGCTGGCCGGTCACGCACACAACGGTGCGAAAGCCCGGGCGGCTTTTCAGCTCGTTCACCAGCGGACACATCTTAATAGCCTCCGGACGCGTGCCGAAGACGAGCATAACGGTTTTCATTAGCAAACACCCCTCATTCCTTAATGATGGTGCGGTTGATGCCGATGCCGGTGCCCTTCACAAACGCCCAGCAGAACACGGCAAACGCCGACGTGATGACCGGTAGCTTTTCAATATGCCGGTATAGATGCCAGTGGTATTTTATAAGCTTCAGCTTGTTGGCCGACAGTGAATTGCTGCGCACACGGTACTTCATCAGCCGCTCGCTCAGTCCGTAGCAACTATCGCCGCCGCGCAGGGCGCACAGCCACAGTGCAAAATCGTTGCGCTTTTTGATGGGCGGAACCGTCAGATCACCGAAATGCGTGCGATCATACATCACGGTTGAGTTGCCGACGGGATCGCTCAGAAATAGCATTTTCCAGTAACCCGTGCGCTTCGGCGGGCAAAGCGCTTTGTGCAGGCTGGCACCGTTGTCGTCGATCTGGGTGTAGGCGGTGGCGGTAAAATAGCAGGGCGTGCCCGCCGCAGTCAGCTCCCGCATAAAGGTCAGTTGCTTGTCCAGCTTCTCGGGATGCCACAGATCGTCACTGTCCAGAAACGCCACGTAATCGCCTGTGGCCAGCTCCAGCGCACGGGAGCGCGCCACCGCAGCACCGCTGTTCTGCGCCAAACGCTCATAGCGGATGCGCTTGTCCTCCAAAAACGGGCGCAGTACCTCCTCCGTGTTGTCGGAGGAAGCATCGTCCACGATCAGTAGCTCCCAGTGGGGATAGGTCTGATCCAATACCGTTTGTACCGATTCGGCAATAAACTGCGCGCAATTATAGGTGGGCATTACGATGGAAACGAGCTTTTCCATAGGGATTCCTCCTGTTGCTTTGGTGCGGAAACAGTTAAATGAAACGCCGGTTTATTCACTATACAGGTTCCCTTGCTCCTTTTTAAACGGACAAACGCGGATGCATCGGTAGCAAGCAATACACCGGCTGTGATCCACGTGCGGATATTCGAAGCCCTCGTCGTCCGCCATCATAGAGATGGCATCGCGGGGGCAGATCGCATAGCAGGCTGTGCATCCGCAGCAATCCGCCTTGGTTTCAAACAAAACGGGATATTCCATCAGTTACCGTCAGCCCCCTTTTGTTGCAATTTCGACGTAAAAACCACCTTGGTTCCATAACGCAGGCGCGGCGTTGCCTTCTTCAAAAAGGGGGATACCAGCCGCCGTAGCTGCCGCTTGATACGCTTCTTAAACGATGGCTTAGAGGGCGGAACGTACCTTGCGCAAAGCTGCGCGAAATCCATTGCAGCCATATCCTTAAAAAAGGTCTCTCGTTGAGCGGGACTTTTGGCAGAACGGCATTCCGAGGGGTTGTTTTTTACGGCCTCCTCGTAGGATACCTTCAAAGATTTCAATTTTCCCCGTATTTTTTCAAAAATATCCTTTCCCCTCGGCGTTCTGATAATGATCAAAGACGTTCCTCGGCCGTCATTCATTTCAGGTGCCACGTGCTCGATACCCCAAAAATCCGCAATCGTCATATCGGACAGCTTATGGTGTTTCGCCTTGCACGCGTAGCAGCTGGGACGCAAGCAATAATCCCGCAAAAACATCTGCATATACGGATTTTCGTCTGCGGGTGTGAAGAGCTCATTTCGTTTAATACCCAAACGCTTCCGTCCGTGATCCTTGCATCGGAAATTGATACACCCTACCTTTTTGCCGTAACGGGCTTCCATATGCGTGAGATATTTCTTAAACAAAGCCGGTGAAGGAACCCCGTGGCATATGACGTCAACACAGTATAAATGCGGGAAGTCTTTTTCCAAAAACGACTTCAGTCCGTTTATCTGGCACGGTGTTCCCGTAAATAAGACGGTCTTATCGGAGACCAGATCGTCTTTTACGGCTTTGAAGGTGTCGCCTAACCGGGCTTGGAGATATTTGGAGCCTCGCATAGATGAAACGTCTCCGCGCTCACTGCGAACGAAGACCGCCGCATAACAGTCCTCCGTCATAGCGACGCCGTAGACAACGTCAAATTGCTCTGCGAGAAGACTGAAAACGCCGCCGGACGACGATGCTTCACGGACGGTATTGTCATAATAGGCCGCATAAGCGCTCAAGCTCATTTGTTACACTCCAATAGCTTTATGATTCCTTTGCACTTCCCCCTAGTGATACGGTCTGCCATAACGAGTATCTTTTGAAATTCCGCTGTTTTTCTATACGCCAAGCAATAGATCGCGTTCGGTATCACCAGACAGATGGCCGCTCTTATCAAAATCGTTGCGATCAGCCCCCGGGAGATCAGCGAACAGAGAGCGTAGGTGACTAAACAACCGATCAGCGAGACTAAGATATAGAAAAACAGTTTTTTAAGATGCGTCAGCCGATGCTTTTTTTCAAAGATAACCGTGAAGAGGTTGCGGAAAAGCCAGGGCATCCCGACAAAAATGATAGCGGCTACGGTCGAGAGCAAGACCCCGTATATCCCCCAAAATTGTACCAGGATCAGATTCAACACTAAATTCACCATAGAGGTGATGATCGGTCTAAAACGATCCTCGTGCCACATTCCGGCCGCGTCTTTATATAGGTTGTACAGCGAATTGATCTGACGAACGAAAAAATAAACCACAAAGCAAATGACCGCCGAAAAGGGGAGCATCAGCTCGCTGCCGACCCACAATTCCATAAAGGGCTGGTAAATACACAGCATACACGTGGAGCAAAAGCCGCCGATCCAGCAAATGATCATGGTGAATTTGCTGAAATCATCAAAGTTCTTCTCCTTCGTTTCCACCACGATGCTGTTGCCGATACCGGCGGTACACGCTGAGAAGAAGATCGTTATAAAGGCTGTAACAGCGGTGAGAATGTAAAAGTAGTTCTGATAGATGGCCAGCACGGACAGTCCCAAAAACGCGGAAATGATGATCGTATCCGCAGAGTCATAAATGATCGCTCCGATCTTGGAAGTGAACAGATCCTTCAGCCGACGGTTTATTTGCTTGACAAAGCCTTTATCCAGATCGCCTTCGGGCTTGTACTGCGGATATAATTTGGTAGCAGCCAAAGCGGTGATAATATTGGTCAACACCTGTGTTCCCAAAGCGACGATAAGATAATAATAGTAATTTTTAAAAAGCACCAGCACGATCAGTTGCAAGGCAAATTGCAGGGTGTTTGTTATCAGTAACACCTTATTGACAACATCCACACGCTGACTGGCCTGCAAAATACTGTTTTTATAGGCAAAGAGCCAATACGACAATACGGTCGCGCCTAAATTCAGCAAATACAGGATATATATATTGACCCCGTCGGGTGTCGTGCCGGATATCAGCCTCGGAATAAACGGCGTAAGTAGACCGCCGATCACCGCAATGACAAGACCGATCACCCGATAATACATTCTGTACAGCTTCATCAGCGCACAGATGGTTGCGTGATCGTCTGTGGCCAGGGGCTTATACATACTGTAGACCATAGCGGAGCCTACGCCCAGTTCAGCAAGATTTAACACCTGTAAAACAGAGGTAAACAAGGAGTTGAGTCCCAGATATTGCACACCCAACTGATGGATCATCACGGTGCGCATCAAGAAGGGGAGCAACATCTGGTATATTTTTAAAACGATGCCGTATCGAATATTCCGAACGGCATTTTCGGTTCGTTCAACTTTCACCGGTTACCTCCAAAAGTTGCTTTATATAGTGCATAGAAGTATCACGCAGCGTATCGAGATCGCACTTCGGCTCTTGGGAAGCGCCTCCGTAAACGGCATTCAATTTATCGGTGCTTGCCAACAAGTCTTCGATCCTTCCGAACATATTTTCAAATCCCGCCTCCACTCTGCGGAACACGGTAAAGGCTTTGTCGAAAACGACGGAAAAAGCCGTGCAATGGAAGGAATCGGTAAACACGTATGCGGCCTCATCAATGAAACGCAAAAATTCACACGGGCCGCATTCTTTGACGGCTCTGTCGCTGAAGCATATCCATTCCCGTAGGCCGCGCTCGCTCATAACGGAGTCGATATGCGCCTGATAGTCATCCGATATCTCTCCGAGGAAAAAAACGAACGCATACGGCTTCCGACGTTTTGAAAACGGTACGGCTTGATTTTCGAGTGCCCGCCACTCCTCCGCCTTTAACAGAAGCGTGGGGTCAAGAACCTGCGGAACCTCCCGCCCGATCAATTCCTTTACGAGCGCACACCCCGTCTTTTCCCGGCACGAGATGTGCTTCATATCGGTTAACCCGATGCGGTGCTGATCGATATCCCGCTCGGGGAAGGCCTCAAAGCCAAAGCTCGCGGCATAAGACGCACGCTTGTCCACGGGCATAAATTGCAGGTAATAAAACGGAAGCTCGTCGGGGTCGGCCCTCCATTTGTGCCAGACCTGATCACTTCCCGCTATCGCAAGATCGTACTCCGACCAATCGTAAGCAAAGGCTTCCCGATTGGAGATCCGCTTGACAGCCGTCAAATTGTTTTTATTAAATTTACGAATGGACCGTCTCATCCGATTTATCCGATCGTATTCACGGCACTCTTTGAGATATCGGCGATACCCGATATGCCATAAAACCTTTTTGATCGCATATTTCAATTTTGTCTTTTTTGAAAAATTCTTTGTATAATAGTTATCCAGGATCGTGACTTCCGCACCCTGATCCTCAAGGATTTTTTGTAATGCGTAATTCTGGAGTCGGTTTCCGATGTTGGTCTCATCAAACAACGTAACCAAGAGTACCTTTTTCATAGTGCCTCCTATTTTAACAACAGAATAAACGCTTTAACAAACTTTTTGCAGTTGCTTTTGAAATGGAATCTTGTTATATTCCGCAGGAGCTGCGGAAGGTTTTGAGCAATCTCTTTCTTTAAAGCCGCCCGTTGCTTATCACTTAGGTCGGCCTTACAATGATCAATGGCCAGGATAGCGATCTTCATTTTTGCGATTGAGCGGCACCGGGGCTTCAAATTGCCATCGCTGAGTATCTTTTTCAAGGCGATAATATACTTCAATTCCCCGTTGTCATCAAACAGGTTTTGCGACTGATGCGTTACACTCTGTACACATTGTACGTAACAATACAGCGGCGCATTGATAAGCATCACCGATTTATCCGTCAATGCAGACAAGGCTTTCACGTTAAAATGCGTATCCTCACTATAAGACAGGGAGGTATCGAACAAGCAACCTTTTAAAGCGTCTGCGCGATAATACTTGTTCCACACGCTCCCCATTACGTTGTTATTTCCGATGGTTAATTCAATCGCTTCCTCCGCGGATAATCTCCTGCTTCTTAAGCCCTTATAGCGCTTTTGAATACCCTCCGTTGTTTCCGGACCTACGTAAAACGCACCGATCACACTGACGATATCCGGGTTTTCCTGAAAGGTAGAAACGACCGTCCTGATAGCTCCCGGCTCCAAGAGATCGTCCGCATCGCAGAAGCCTATTATATCGCCGGTCGCCATAGATAAGCCGAGATTTCTTGCCTCAGACACGCCCGAGCAGACACCAACCGCAAGGCGGATGCGTTCCTCGGAGTCACTGTACCGTTTGCAAATGTCCGACGACGTATCCGTAGACCCGTTTTCTACCAAGATGCATTCTATATGGGGGTAATCCTGACCGAGAATACTTTGCACGCACGCATCGAGTGTTGCGGCCGCGTTGTGAACGGGAACGATTACAGACACCTTGGGGAGCGTTGTCATACTATCAGACCTTTCTTTCACGTCGCCGAAGCAAGCGGGCACACAGTCCGGACAGACCGCGGAATTTCACGATGCTGACGAGCTTTGCGGCATAGCCGGCCAGTCTGTAGGGGAGGACCCTGCTGTAGCGCACACGCGCCTCACGGAACCAATGCTGCTCCGGCGTATGCCACGAGCCGTCAAAATGATGGATGGTATAGGTGTTCTCCGTCAGGTGTACCTGCTTGGTATCGCAGTCCTTCGGGCAGAAATAATCGATGGGGAACAGTGTAAAGCCGTTCACGGTCTGCTTGATATTATTCAGCACCAGGCCGTATTTTAAGCACGCGTTCGTGATGCGTGTCACGTTCGTCGTTGTGTCGTAGGAGCCGTCCGGGTTGACAAAATGCGCGTCGTCGTAGTCGTGCAACAGCTCGACGAGCATCGGCTGTCCCGGCTCACACGCCATCAGCCCTGTGGAGATGCGGTCGATGCTTTCAAAGCCCAGCACGGCCTCACATTGCAAAATATCGTCTAAGGGCTTCAGCACCTCCACGTCGGTGTCCATATAAATGCCGCCCTGCGCCACCAGCGCGTGCAGACGTGCCACGTCGGACACGAACGCCCATTTTTTAGCCTCGTACGCCTCTTTGACATACGCACAGCAGTTCAGATCGAAATTGGTCTCGTTCCATTCAACGATCTCATAATCGGGGCAGTACTTCTTCCAGCTCGCGATGCAGTGCTGTGCCATTTCCGGCAGCGGATTGCCGCCGAACCAGCAGTAGTGAATCTTTTTGGGGATCATTTGGTAGCCCTTCCTCTCAGTCCGCGTGATCGACGAACAATGCGGATCAGTGTTTTCAGATGAATAAATGCACATATGGAAAACAGCTTGGCCGCCAACCGATTGCGACCCCGCAGGAAATCCCACTCGTACCGACGGTATTGCTGTTGCAGATACGCCACCGTTTCCGCATCGACCGAGGCGCAGTACGTCAGTCGCATAGCGCAGGAGTTGGCAGCGTAAACGACGGCAGCCTTGGCCAGCGTGGCCGATTGCGGATACCGTGCGCACACGAATGCCGCACGTTGAAGGCTTCCCTCAACGGCGTGCAGATGCTTCGGCGAAAACGACGATTGAATGATACTGCCCGCGCGCTGACGGTATTGGTACAGTCGACGGCTGCCCACCGCGATGCGGTCGCACAGCGCCACAAGCCGATAGGTGGTAAAAACGTCCTCGTGGTATTTGCCCACGGGATAGTCAATGCTTTCAAACATAGCCGTTTTATATAGCTTGCCCCACGCACAGGTGTCCAGTCCGACATCGCGAAAAAAAGCGTTCATACAAGCCGTGTTGCCGTCCAGCACCGTGTCGGCATACGTCTTGCCGTGGGGGAGCACGGCACTCTGCTCGTCCGTAAATTCCTTTTGGCAGACCGACATATCCGCACCGTGCTGCGTCAGCAACGTGTACAGATAGCCGATCATAGCGGGATCGATGGCGTCGTCACTGTCGATGAAGGTGACGTACTGCCCCGTCGCGGCCTTGATGCCGGTATTCCGCGCGGCAGAAAGACCCCCGTTTTCTTGTGACAGCAACACGATACGGGAATCACGCTCGGCAAAGCGGCGACAGATATCATACGAGCTGTCGGTCGAGCCGTCGTTCACCAGAATGATCTCCAGCTCCCGATAGGTCTGATGGAGAATACTCTCGACACATTCCTCCAGATAGGCCTCCACGTTATACACGGGGACGACGACAGAGATAAGGACTTCCTCGCGACGGATGGTATCAACGTTCATAAAGACAATCTCCTGACAGACGGTGGTTTAATTCCACATAAAGGAATAGCGGTAATGCTCGGGATGCGTGGCAAAAAGTACAAAATAAATAACGAAGCACACGTGAAGACCGATGAGATAGATGCGATAAAGCAAGGGGGACTGTTCCTTGAGGCGTTTTCCGAAATCCAAAAACAAGAGGATGCAGAAAGGCTGGAAAAACGCACCGAAGCGCTCCAAGCGGTTGAACGTCGTGCCCATAAACGTAAAGGTGATATACAGTGCGGTGAATATGGGAACACAGAACGTGGTAACCGAAGACAGCTTGCCGACCGGATGCGGCAGCTTTTGCAGCAGCCGCCGGCCCGCCGCCGTATCCTTCGCATAGTAGTATAATAAATACAGCAGAATGATACACAGCTCGATGGCCCACACGGCCCATATACCGCTGGCACTGATCCGCACCTGCGAATTATCCAGATACGAGAAGGTGTGGATGATCTTGGAGGCCAGCATAAGAAGGGGCCGGTGAAGTAACACCAGCAGAGCGCCCACACCGACGGCGACGGAGACGGCCCGTTTTTTCTCGCGCAGGAAGTAAAACAGATATACCAGAATAAAAACGAACGAGGTGACGTGGAACAGCATACTGACGGCGAACAGCACCGTGCTGAGCTTATAGCGCTTTTCGGTCAGCAACCCCCACGCGTTCATCAGCAGAGCCACCGCAATCATCTGGCGCGTGATATTAAAGGCGTATAGGTACACACCGCAGCAAACCAGCAGGATCACCGCTGTCAGGTGATCGTCGGTGTACCGATACACAAAGACCGCCATACCCGCGCAAAACAGCAAGGCACTGACGATGATGATCGAATGGGGGTCGCTTGAAAATACGCCGACCAGCTTGTTCAACAGAGCGAAGCCGATCTCCAGCCGCTCGCTGTAAAAATGGGTAAGCACGTTCCAAAGAGAGTCGTCCCGCAGGAGCGTGAACTTGACCATATAATTTTGCGTGTCCGAGCCGACGGACGCGTCCCGAAATGCACAGACGAAAAACATCGCGGTAAAGGCCGTGCCGACAAACAACAGCTTGCGGACGCGGTCGGACAGCGACGGGATACGGTCGTATACCAGTTTGCTCACGTAAATGAGCGCAATGAGCGCTGCGTACACCATAGCAATTCCTTTCATCGTCAGTAAGATGCCGCCGTGCGGCTATTACCTGCCGACCATCAGTCGATAAACGGCGGCAAACGAGCGTTGATACCGCCTGTGATGCCGCAAGGCATCCTGCAGGCACAGCAACCGCCACCAGCGGCGGGTCATCGTTCGGTAAAGGACACCTTGATCCCGCAGGTACTTTTCGTTGTACCCTGCGTTCCAGCTGGATTCGCGTTCCTCCGTCAGCTCCGCGATATACTGCGGGACGGCATAGACCCTCAGCCCTTTTTGCAGGCAGGCGGCCAAAAAGAGATTGTCCTCACCGTGACAGTGCTCCGTGCCTCCGCCGAAGCATTGGTTGAAGTAGATGCCCTGCCGCCGCACGGACTCGTTCCGAAACGCAACACGCGCCGTACCGTACCGCAGGAAATTGAGATAGCTTACACGGGCAAATTTCCGGATCAGCGGTCGCACGGGCGTTTTTTCGATCAGGTTAAAGATAAGCACGTCGGCTTCGGGGTGCGCGTCAAAGGCGGCGGTCACGGTTTGCACGTAATCGTCGCAGTAGACCATATCGTCATCGGCGAACAGACACAGTTCGCCGTCGGCGCGCATCAGCGCGTTGTTGCGGTTGAGGCCGACGCCCCGCTCCGCAAAGCTGAGATAGGTGATGCGGTGACCGTTATACTCGAAGCGCTCGATCTCGTTGCGGTCACACTGATTGCCGATGATGGCATCCGAACGCAGATTCATCTTTTCAGGCAGTGAGTGATCGGTCTGGTGCATCGCTGCGACCAACACCTGAACTCCGGACATACAAACACCCCTCTCGCAGCACACGGACGATACGTATTTTGCATATTATAGCATACCTTGTCGTAAAACGCAAGCGAAAGCAGTAAACATTTATGCGGTATATTGCGCTCGGAATGCGGAGTGCGCTGCCCCCGTCGTGCGGCTGAAATTGCGGCTGTCACTGAAGCCGTACCGCTCCACGATCTCCCCGATACCGGGGCGGTATGCGTCAGCAGGTTTTTGGCGGTCGCCGGACGGTGGGAGAGCAGATAACCCCATCACCGCATCTCCGTCACCTGCTTGAAACGGGCGACCGCCGGTTGTCCTCACGGCGCTGATTCGGTTATTGTAGGGGCGGCGTGCTTGCGTGGTGGATAATACAGAAAAAATCGGACTCTAAATTGTAAAATTTTTGTAAAACCGGTTGTTGCCGCCCCCAAATTATGATATAATAAATCAATATCATTCGGAAAGGCGGTACCAAGTTGAATCCCAAATTACGAGAAAAAACGCTGGAATCACTTTCCGCGGTTCTCCCCATTACCGGCATCATGCTGCTCATCAGCATCTTTCTCATCCCGATGCAGCTCGGAACGATGGTGATGTTCTTGGTGGGCGCGGTGATGCTCATTGTCGGTATGGGCTTCTTCCAGCTCGGCGCGGAGATGTCGATGACCCCCATCGGCGAGGGCATCGGTGTGCAGATCTCCAAAACAAAAAAGATCGGTCTGGTGATGCTCATCGGCTTTATTATGGGTGTCATCATCACGGTTTCCGAGCCTGACCTGCAGGTGCTCGCCGAGCAGGTGCCCTCGGTGCCGAATCTGACACTGGTGCTGACGGTCGCGGTCGGCGTGGGCCTTTTTCTCGACGTAGCGATCATCCGTATTAAATTCCAGATCAGTCTGTCGCGACTGCTCATCGTTCTGTACGTGCTGCTGATCGGTGTCTCCTTTTTTGTTCCCAAGGAGTTTCTGGCTGTCGCGTTTGACTCCGGCGGCGTGACCACCGGCCCGATGACGGTACCGTTTATTATGGCCATGGGTGTGGGTCTTGCTTCGCTGCGTAGCGATAAAAACTCCGCGAGCGACAGCTTCGGTCTGGTGGCCCTGTCCAGCATCGGCCCCATCTTAGCCGTGCTACTGCTCGGTTGCTTCTACCATCCAACCGAGGCGCAGTATTCGCTGGGCGAGGTCGCGTCGGTGGCGACCACACGCGACGTGGCGCAGGTGTTTGCCGTGACCCTGCCGCACTACGCGGCGGAGGTTTCCGTCTCCTTGCTTCCTATCGTGGCGGTGTTCGCGCTGTTTCAGCTCACCACGCATCGCTACCATAAGCGCCAGTTGGGGCGTATCGTCGTCGGTATGATCTATACGTTCGTCGGCCTCGTTCTGTTTTTGTGCGGCGTCAATGTCGGATTCGCGCCGGTGGGTGTGTTCCTCGGCAAGGAGCTGGCCTCACTGCCGTATAACTGGGTGCTCGTTCCCATCGGTATGCTTATCGGCTACTACATCGTCAAGGCCGAGCCCGCCATCCAGGTGCTCAATCATCAGGTCGAAAACGTGACCGACGGTGCGATCTCGGTCAAGGCGATGAACCGCGGTATGTCCATCGGTGTTGCGATCAGTATCGGTCTTGCGATGCTGCGCGTGCTGTGGAACGTCCCGATCCAATGGATCATTGTGCCCGGCTATATCATCGCCTTGGCGATGTCGCTGTTCGTGCCGAATATCTTTGTCGGTATCGCGTTTGACTCGGGCGGCGTGGCCAGCGGTCCGATGACCTCCACGTTTCTGCTCCCGCTGAGCATCGGCGTTTGCCAAGCCCTCGGCGGCGATCTGATGACCGATGCCTTCGGCGTGGTCGCGCTGGTCGCACTGACCCCGCTGATCGCCATACAAATGATGGGTCTGGTGTATAAGTACAAGAGCAGCAAGTTGCAGAAAACCACAGTGCCGTACGGCGGTCTCACCGCAGACAGCGACGATATCATTGATCTGGAGGAGGGTGTCTGATGGAACGGAAAGAAGCCTATCAGCTGCTGATGCTGATTGCCACTCCCAAGCTGGCCGACAAAGCCGCAGATATGTTCCTCAAAAGCGCATTGCCCATCCAGTACCGCCTGAACGCCGAGGGCACGGCTTCCAGCGAAATTATGGATATGCTGGGTCTGGGCAGCACAGATAAGGCGGTGCTCATCAGCACCGTGCCGCGTTCCTTCGGAAACGCGATGCTCGGCAAGCTGCATTCCGAGCTACGCTTGGACGCGGTAAACAGCGGTATCGCGTTTACCATTCCGCTCATCGGCGTGAGCAAGCTGATGCTGCGGATGATGCAACACACCGCCGAGACCGGCGAGTTTCCGAACAACGGAAAGGATGAGGACAGAATGACAGATACCACATACGCCCTGATCGCGGCGATCGTCAACCGCGGCTTCAGCAACGAAGTGATGGACGCGGCACGCATCGCAGGTGCCGGCGGCGGCACGGTCGTGCACAGCCGTAGCATCGGCAGCGAGGAGGTCTCGGGTTTCTGGGGTCTCAGCGTGCAGGAGGAAAAGGAGATCGTGCTGATCCTCGCCGATCACGACAAAAAGGTGGACATTATGCGCGGTATTAGCGGGAGCTGCGGGATGCACAGCGATGCCAAGGGTATTGTGATGGCGCTCCCTATCGACTCGGTGATGGGTATTTAATGGTACTGGAAGGCCTTGAGGACGTTTGAACTGAACCGGTAAAACCGGACAATAGACAAAGTACCCCCTAACGTAGGATA
>CAYYDD010000012.1:0-30611 GCA_964470515.1 uncultured Eubacteriales bacterium
CAAACACATCCTTGCTACTTTCCCTAGTGTGTAACACTTCATTGACAAACCTACATTTTTTAAAATACCAGCTGATACAGCGGGCACAGCAGAACGGGAAAAAATACCGCCGGTACGAAGTTGGCGACCTTGATATCCGCGATCTTGAGCAGATTCAGCGCCAGACCGATGATGAGCAGCGAGCCCACGCAGTTCATTTCGGCAATAACGGCCTCGTTCAGATACGGAGCTACCGCCTGCGCCAGTAGCGTAATACCACCCTGATACACGAACACCGTCACGGTGGACAGCATCACGCCCACGCCCAGCGTCGCACCGAATACCACTGAGGAGATGGCATCCAGCAGGGATTTCAGGTACAGCATCTCGTGGTTGCCTTGCAGACCGCTTTGCAGTGAGCCGACAATGGCCATCGTTCCCACGCAGAACAGCAGGCTGGCACTCACGAAGCCCTGCGCTAGCCGCCCGCCGTTGCCCTCCTTCTTGCTGAAACGCGCTTCTACCCGCTCACCGAGCCGCTGCAAACGCGCGTCCAGATCCAGAAGCGTGCCAACCACGGCACCCAGAACGATAGACAGCACCGCCACCAGCGTGTTATCGCCGTCCAGACAGCCGTCGATGCCGATATACAGCGTGCAAAAGCCCACGCCGGTCATCATAGCGCCCGCCAGCTTTTCGGGAACGCCCTTATTCAGCAGCAGACCGACCGCGCCGCCGATCAGCACCGCGATCACGTTAACGATGGTACCCCATAAGCCTTCCATTGTTTTTCACCCAAACTTCTAAAAATCTATTCCCCTCGCCGCCAAAGTGTGGTACAATACAGCTACACTCTTACGATAGGAGGGCTCGCACGTGAGTAACACCCGTTCACACCGCCGCATTCACTTTTTGGATGAGCTTCGCGGTTTTTGCGTTATCCTAATGGTATTTTATCACGCTTTTTATACTGTTGGTTATATATTCCGTGTTCCACTCGGTCAAACGTTGTTTACATTCTTTATGCCGGCTGAGCCGTTCTTTGCCGGATTGTTCATTTTTATCTGCGGCATTTGTTGCAATCTGTCCCACAACAACTTAAAGCGCGGCCTGCTATTAGCCGCAGCGGCCGTCGGTCTTTCGCTGGTACTGTGGCTCGCCGTGCAGTGGGGCTTGCTGTACAAAAGCTCGCTCATTTGGTTTGGCATCCTGCACTGCCTTGCCGTGTGTATTTTGCTGTACGTGCTACTGTACCCGACCATCCGTTTTATCCCCGCGTGGCTGGGACTGCTCCTCTGCACACTGCTGTTCATCTGCTGCTGGCACATTCCCGCTAGTGAGGGGGGCTATTTCGGTATTCCCGGCGTGTTTCGGCTGTATCTTCCGGCCGCCGAGCTGAACGACCCGTTCCTATACGCCTTCGGCTTGTGCCCCATCAGCGTGACGGCGGACTACTTCCCGTTGCTACCGTGGTTTTTCTGCTTCCTCGCCGGCAGCTATCTCGGCGTGTGGCACCGCCACTTCCCGAAATGGACGTATCGCAGCCGATTCCCGCTGTTTTCACAGATCGGCAAGCTGTCCATCTGGATCTATCTCGCGCATCAGCCGGTCATTTACGGCATTTGCTATTTGATATTCCTACTCGTCAATGCACTGAAATAACGGTCAAAGCGGACACCGAACGGCGTCCGCTTTTTGTTATCACAAACGACCCGCCAGCCCGCTTTTCTCCATAGCGGCGGCCAGTAACAGCCCTCCCGCAGTGCAGGCAATGAGCTGACCCGCTCCCACCAGTAGCATATGCAGGTACAGCGGCAGCCCGCCGTACACCACATACAGCTCTGCGCCGACGATCAGTGCGTTCAGCGCCACCGGCGGCAAGGTAGCGAGCACCGGCAGGCTTTTCACCCGCAGTGACCGCAGAGAATACGTCAGTACCGCCGCAAGCCCGGTCGCCGCTGTTCCCAGCAGCAGATCCCAACCACCTGCCGGGTTGGCTCCGGTGGACAAGCCGACTAAATTCGACAGAAAGCAACCGACGGTCAGCCCGGGTATCGCCGCCGGGGTATATACCGGCAGTACGGTCAGTGCTTCGGATAGGCGGCACTGCACCGATCCGAAGCTGATAGGCTGAAGCAGTACGGTGGTCGCCACGTACAACGCGGCAATGACACCGCTTTGCGTCAAAAACACAATATGTCGTTGCTGTTTCAAGGGTAACGCCTCCATAGTTTTGATTTCTGCGAACAGCATCGCAGGGTCAGGATGGTTTCGAACTGACCTTGTTTCACGTGAAACTTACGGCTTGATGACCTCGAGACCGCCCAGATACGGACGTAGCGCCTCCGGCACCGTGACCGAGCCGTCCTCGTTCTGGTACTGCTCGACCAGCGCGGGGATCACACGGCTGGTCGCAAGACCCGACGCGTTCAGCGTATGCGCCAGCTGTAGCTTGCCGTTTTCGTCGCGGTACTTCACGTTGCCGCGGCGAGCCTGATAATCGCGACCGTTGGAGGCCGAGCTGACCTCCTTGTAGATACCCATACTGGGGATCCATACCTCAATATCCGAGGTGCGCGCCATCGAGAACGAGCAATCGCCCGCCGCCAGCTTGCACAAACGGTAATGCAGGCCCAGCTTCTGTACCAGACGCTCCGCCTTGCCGACGAGCTCGGCAAACGCCTCGTCGGAGCCATCAGCCGTGGTGTACTGCACCATTTCCACCTTGTTGAACTGGTGGCCACGGATCATACCGCGCTCCTCCGAGCGGTAGCTGCCTGCCTCACGGCGGTAACAGGGCGTGTAGGCAATGTATTTCCGCGGCAACTCCTCACGCGGGATGATCTCATCGCGGTGCAGATTCACCAGCGCGGTCTCCGCAGTGGGCAACATAAACTTACGGTCGGAGCTGGTAGGATTCTGGATCCAGTACACCTCGTCCTCGAACTTCGGGAACTGACCGGCCACGTAACCGCATTCATAGCCCAGCATATGCGGAGGCAGAATCAGCTCATAGCCGTCCTTTAGGTGCTCGTCGATGAAGAAATTGAGGATCGCCCATTCCAGACGGGCACCCCAGCCGCGGTACACCCAACAGCCGTTACCGGCCAGCTTCGCGCCACGCTCATAATCGATGAGACCCAGACTCTCGCACAGCTCCACGTGATTGCGGATCGGGAACGAGAACTGCGGCTGCTCGCCGAAATAGTGCACCGGCTCGTTATTTTCCTTGCCGCCCTCTTTCAGATCGGGATCCGGCAGGTTGGGGATGCTGAGCAGCAACGATTTTTGTTTTTCCTCCAGATCGCCGATGGTCACATCCGCCTCTTTAATCTTGGTGGACAGCTCCTTCATTTCCGCCATAATGGCCGAAACGTCGCCGCCCTCCTTCTTAATCTGCGGAATTTTCTTGGAAGCCGCGTTCTGCTGCGCCTTCAACGCGTCATTCTGACCCGATAGCTGACGGCGCTGTGCGTCGATCTCCAAGATCTCGTCGATCACGCTGTCCAAATTCATTTCGCGCTTACGCACCGCCGCTTTCACGAAATCCGGATCGGTACGCACCAATTTAATGTCTACCACTGTCTTTTCCCCCTATTATTCCTGCGGTACCAGCATATTGGCCAGTGCCGTCAGATCTTCTTTAGAATAAAACTCCATCTGCAGCACGCCGTTTTCGCCCTTATCCAAAACACGGACTTTACGGCCCATCTGCTCGGTTAGCACCAGCTCAACCTCATCAAATAAGCTGTCACGGCGGCGTAGCGTACGTTCCGGGCGCGACGATCGTGAGGACTTCGCCATTTTTTCCAGTGCCCGCACCGACAAATCCTGCTTGATAACCGCCTGCGCCGCTTCCATCTGAGCGGTCGGTGTTTCAAACGATAACAGCGTCCGCGCGTGACCGGCGGATAACTGCCCTGCACTCACCAGCTCGGCAATCTCGGTCGGCAGATTCAGAAGCCGTAGCGCGTTCGCCACCGCCGGGCGGGATCTCCCCACCGCACGGGCGGCATCCTCTTGCGTCATACCGTACTGCTCCATCAGCGTGCGGTAGCCCAACGCTTCTTCCATCGGATTCAAATCCTGCCGTTGTAGATTTTCGATCAGTGCCAGCTCCGCGGCTTCGCGGTCACTCATCTCGCGGATCACGACCGGCACCTCGGTCAGCCCCGCCATACGGGACGCGCGCCAGCGCCGTTCACCCGCTACCAGCTGATACCCGCCGCCCGGTAGCGGCCGTACCAGCAGCGGCTGTAACACACCGTGTTGTGCAATGGAGGCCGACAGATCCGCCAGTGCCGCTTCGTCAAACTGTTTTCGCGGCTGATCGCGGTTCGGCTCGATCTCCGAAATGCGCAGGGACACGGTCTTGCCCTGCTCCTCGACAGCGTTCTCGGCAAACAGCGCATCCAAGCCCCGACCGAGTCCTCCTTTTTTCGCAGCCATATCGTCCCCTCCTTATCTTCCGCTTATCAATTCGTGCGCCAGCTTATCGTACGCCAGCGCGCCCTTGGAATGCTTATCGTAATAATTGATGGGTTTCCCGAAGCTGGGTGCCTCAGACAATCGCACACTGCGCGGGATGGGTGTCGCAAACACCTTGCGCGGGAAAAAACGCTTGACCTCCGCCACAACCTGCTGTGTCAGATTTAATCGCCCATCGTACATCGTCAGCAGCACGCCCTCCAGATCCAGCTCAGGATTGTACAGCCGCTTGACCTGACGCACCGTCGCCATCAACTGCGACAAGCCCTCCAGCGCGTAATACTCGCACTGGATCGGCACCAGCAACGTATCCGCAGCACACAGTGCATTCAGTGTCAGCAGCCCCAGCGACGGCGGACAATCAATGAAAATATAATCGTACCGATCGCGCAGCGCGGCCAGCACCGCCTTCAATCGGCTCTCGCGGCGGTTGAGCTCCACCAATTCAATCTCCGCGCCCGCCAACTGCATACTTGACGGCAGCACGTCCACGTTCGTAAACGGTGTTTTCTGCACCGCGCCCTGCGGATCGGCCTCACCGATCAGCAGCTCGTACACCGAAACAGCGCCCGACCGCTTGTCAATGCCCACACCGCTGGTCGCGTTGCCCTGTGGGTCGAGATCCACCAGCAAGCACCGTTTTTCGGCAGCGCCCACCGCCGAGGTCAAATTCACGGTCGTCGTAGTCTTGCCCACGCCACCCTTTTGATTTACAACGGCAATGATCTTGCCCATACTGTCACCTCTCGTTGAGTCTGTTGATATCATAGCACACTTTTTTCGCTATGAAAAGAGAAAAATGCAAAACATTTTGTTTTTTTCAAAACGTTCCACGTGAAACACCGTACCAGACAAAACCCGACAGCATTCGGGAAAGATAATTTTTGAAACCCCCTCCCCGGCTACTTTACTTCCCCTTAAATTTGTGCTATAGTATATAAATAGTACGAACGGAGGCGGAAAGGCTATGAACGAAGCGGAATTTCGTGCACTGGAGCAGTCCTGCAAGACCTGCCGTGCCTGCGGTCTTTGCAAAACGCGGCAAAACGTTGTGTTCGGCACCGGCAACCCCAAGGCCGAGGTGTTATTTATCGGCGAAGGACCCGGCGAAAATGAGGACAAGCAGGGCTTGCCGTTCGTCGGTCGCGGTGGCCAGTTGCTGGATACGATGCTGGAAGCGGTAGGCTTGTCCCGCAAGCACAACGTCTACATCGCCAATATGGTCAAGTGCCGTCCGCCGCATAACCGCGATCCGCTGCCGGAGGAACAGGATGCCTGCGCGCACTGGCTGGCCGATCAGATCGCATATATCCGTCCCAAAATCATTGTGTGTCTGGGCCGTGTCGCGGCATTCCGTATGATCTCACCGGATTTCAAGGTCACCCGTCAGCACGGGCAATTTTTCGAGAGAAACGGCATCCTCTATATGGGGATGTTCCATCCCGCCGCGATCCTGCGAAACCCCCGCCAGAAGCCCGATGCGTTTGCGGACTTCATTACGCTTCGTGACAAGATTTTAGAAGTTTGTACAAACACCGAACTGGTTTTTGATGATTAATGCTGTAAGGAGCCGGAGTTATGACCGCCACTCGCCTATTCCGCCGTATTCTTTGTGTGTTACTGGCTGTTTGCCTGCTGCTGATAACGGCACTCCCCGTCAGCGCAGAGCAACTGCTGTATGAGTTCCCGGAAACCGAGGACGAAAAGATCACTGCCCCCTCTGCGATGCTGTTGTACATCGGTATGCAACCGGAGCAGGATGTGACGCTGTATGAAAAGGCGGCCGATACGCGGTATCAGCCCGGCTCGCTGATGCGGGTCGCGATGGTCGGCTACGCGATGAAGCTCATCACCGAGCAAAACATCGACATCGACACCGCTACCGCCTCGTATTCGTTGACTCTGTTCAACCACTATGTCGCGGGCACCGGCTTGCACGTGGCGCTGATGAATTTCGGTGAAACGTGGACGCTGCGTGATCTGCTGACGCTGTGCACCATTCAGACCGCCGCCGACTGTGCCGTCACGCTGGCCAACCGGCTCTCCGGCTCACCCGAAGCCTTTGTAGACGGGCTGAACGCGTTTGCCGCCGAGCTCGGCTGTACCAACTCCCATTTTACCAATGTTATCGGCCTCAACGAGGAAGGGCAGTATATGTCGGCACGGGACGTGGTGACCTTTACCCGCTATGCCATGCAGTATCCCGAGATCACCCAGATGCTGGAGCTGACGGAATGGACAGTACAGCCGGTCTCCGGCGGCTCCCGCCGCAGCTGGCCGAGCAGCAACGATATGCTCCGGCAGTCCACATCCGCGTTTTACACCTACGCCGTCGGCGGTCGCACGGGTGGCACACTGACCGAGACCAGCCTGGTGGAATACGGCAGCTTAGACGGCTACGATTATATGGCGGTCGTGATGGGTGCTCAGCGCAAGGACGATAAGGGTAACCTCACCAATACGGCCTACGCCGAGGCGCGGTTGCTCATCCGCTGGGGGCTCATCGGCTTTAATTATGAGACCCTGCTTCATAAGGACGAACCCGTCGGTCGCGTGCCGGTCTCCGGTTGCAGCGAGCGACAATATCTGTCGCTGGTTCCGGCGGCTGATCTGAACAGCGTGGTCATCAAGGGCACCGATCTCTCCAAGGTGACCCGCAAGGTCACCTATACGCAGGAAAGCTACCGCGCTCCCATTGAAAAAGGTGATACGCTCGGTAGCGTCACCCTGTATCTGGAGGGTAAGGAGATCGCCTCTGCCGATCTGGTAGCGGGCGAGACCGCCCCGTACAGCACACTGTACGCCATCTGGGAGGGGATCCGCAGTGCGATCTTCTCCGGGTGGATGCTGGCTTTCATTATCATAGCCATCCTGTTGATCGTCGGCTATGTGTGGCTCACCGTCCGCTACAACCGCAAGCGCAGAAGAAAGTGGAAGAGTTAAATAAAAATGCCCGCTGAACGGCGGGTATTTTTTATACCGAAACTTTGTGTTTTTTCTGTCAAGCACTTGCATTACGGCGCTAAAAAGAGTAAAATAAAGGATGTATGGGGTTTCTTTCCGCGAAAGCACCCTAAAAGTTTTGAAAGGGGAATTCGTATGAATCTCTTGAACAAGAAAACCGTGGAAGATTTGAAAGTACAGGGTAAGCGCGTTCTGGTGCGCTGCGATTTCAACGTGCCGCTGAAGAACGGTGTCATCACGGATGAAAACCGCATCGTGGCCGCTCTGCCCACCATCCGGTATCTGCTGGATCAGGGCGCGAAGATCATTCTCTGCTCTCACCTCGGCAAGCCGAAGGGCGAGCCAAAGCCCGAGCTGTCGCTGGCTCCCGTGGCTGTCCGTCTGGCGGAAAAGCTGGGGTGTCCAGTCGTGTTCGCTGCTGACGATACCGTCGTAGGCGAGAACGCAAAGAAGGCCGTTGCCGAAATGAAAGACGGCGACGTCGTTCTGCTGCAGAACACCCGTTATCGCGCGGAAGAGACCAAGAATGGCGAGGCGTTCTCCCGTGAGCTGGCTTCGCTGGCCGATCTGTTTGTGAACGATGCCTTCGGTGCCGCGCACCGGGCGCACTGCTCCACCGTGGGCGTGGCTTCCTACGTGGAGGAATCCGCCAACGGTTACCTGATGGCGAAGGAGATCCAGTTTCTCGGCAACGCCGTGGAGGATCCGGTCCGTCCGTTTGTCACCATTCTGGGCGGCGCGAAGGTCGCCGATAAGCTGAACGTTATCGAGAACCTGCTCAATAAGGCCGACACCCTCATCATCGGCGGCGGTATGGCGTATACTTTCCTCGCTGCGAAGGGCTACACCGTCGGCACCTCGTTGCTGGACAGTGAAAAGATCGACTACTGCCGCGAGATGCTCGCCCGTGCTGAGGCGAAGGGCGTCAAGCTGCTCCTGCCGGTGGACTGCAAGATCGCGAAGGCGTTCCCCAATCCCATTGACGGTCCCATCGACGTGGAGGTCGTGGCTGCGGATGCCATGCCGGCCGACAAGATGGGTCTGGATATCGGCCCGAAGACGGCTGAGCTGTTCGCTACCGAAGTGAAGAATGCCAAGACGGTCGTGTGGAACGGCCCGATGGGCGTGTTCGAAAACCCGACCCTCGCCGAGGGCACCATCGCGGTGGCGAAGGCACTGGCGGAGACGGATGCTACCACCATCATCGGCGGTGGCGATTCTGCAGCGGCTGTCAACACACTGGGCTACGGCGATAAGATGAGCCACATCTCCACCGGCGGCGGTGCTTCGCTGGAGTTCCTGGAGGGCAAAGAGCTTCCGGGTATCGTGGCTATGAGCGATAAATAACCACAACGGGCGCATTCGAGCCCGCCTAAAACGGCGGCTTTGAGACACTTTGTGGTTTGTTATCATCGCAAGGCGCAAACCTTGCTTCTTCTGCCGCACCCCAAATCATTCCCCAATCCGTCCGTTTTTAGGTCGGAGAATTTACTTTGAGGGAAATGGTGTGTGTGCAAGACAAAAACGCAATAAATCCTGTCGGATTTATGAGTATTTTAACGCAGCAGACGCAACGTTTCCCCAAAGTAAATCGGGTTCGAGTGCGCCGGTTGTGGTTAAGGAGTGTTAACAATGGGTAAGTATGTTATCGCAGGCAACTGGAAAATGAATAAGACTCCCGCCGAGGCGACCGAGCTGATCGAGGCTATCAAGCCTTTGGTCGCGGATGCCGCGTGCGACGTGGTCGTGGGTGTTCCGTTTGTGGATCTGCCCGCCGCGCTGGAGGTTGTCAAGGGCAGCAAGATCGGTGTTGCCGCGCAGAACTGCCACTGGGAGAAGTCGGGTGCCTACACCGGTGAGATCTCTGCGGAAATGCTGAAGGCGATGGGTGTCGGCTACGTCATCCTCGGCCACAGCGAGCGCCGTCAGTATTTCGGCGAGACCGACGTGACGGTGCAGAAGCGTGTGCGCGCCGCGCTGGATGCGGGTCTGACCGTCATTCTGTGTGTAGGTGAGTATCTGGAGCAGCGTGAGCAGGGCGTGACCGGTGAGGTCGTCGCTATGCAGACCAAGATCGCGCTGGGCGGCGTGTCCGAGGAAGATCTCAGCCGTATCATTATCGCGTATGAGCCCGTGTGGGCCATCGGTACCGGCCGCACCGCCACCGCCGAGCAGGCGAACGAAGTGTGCGCCCTCATCCGCGGCGTGGCGTTCGAGCTGTACTCCGAGCCCGCTGCTACAGCACTCACCATTCAGTACGGCGGATCGATGAACGCTGGCAACGCGGCAGAGCTGCTGGCTCAGCCCGACGTGGACGGCGGCCTCATCGGCGGCGCTTCACTGAAGCCCGCGGATTTCGCCACCATCGTCGCTGCTGCAAAATAAGTCGAAATTGAGTATTGCGAGCGCAGGATCTTCGGGTCTTGCGCCCGTTTCGTGTGAAAGGATGATTTTCGGATGAAAAAACCGTTGGCTCTCATCATTATGGACGGCTTCGGTCTGGATCAAAACACCGACGGCAACGCCATTCACGCCGCCGCCACACCCAACCTGACCCGTCTGTTTGCGGAAAATCCGTTTACCGCTATCGGTGCGTCGGGTATGGATGTCGGCCTGCCGGACGGCCAGATGGGCAACAGCGAGGTCGGTCACACCAACATCGGTGCCGGTCGCGTGGTGTATCAGGAGCTGACCCGTATCACCAAGTCCATTCAGGACGGTGATTTCGTGAAAAACGAGGCGCTGTGTGCAGCAATGGACAATGCCAAGGGCACCGCACTGCACCTGATCGGCCTGCTGTCGGACGGTGGTGTTCACAGTCATCTGGCACATTTGTTCGGCCTGCTGGATATGGCCAAGGCGAGCGGTGTCAAGAACGTATTCGTGCACTGCCTGATGGACGGCCGCGACGTGCCGCCCACCTCGGGTAAGGATTTCGTCGCCGCCTTGCAGGAGAAGCTGACGACGAACGGCGTGGGCCGTATCGCCACGGTGATGGGACGCTACTACGCGATGGATCGCGACAACCGCTGGGAGCGCGTGGAGAAGGCCTACGCCGCGATGGTGTACGGCGAGGGTGAGCAGAACGCGGATGCCGTGGCCGCGATGGCCGCGTCGTATGAAGCCGGTATTACCGACGAATTTGTCGTTCCCACCGTGTGCGATACCAATGGCAAAATCAAGGCCGGCGACAGTATCGTGTTCTTCAACTTCCGCCCCGACCGTGCGCGTGAGATCACCCGCACGTTTGTTGACCCGGACTTCAGCGGCTTTGAGCGTCGCTTCGGCTTTTTCCCTCTGACATACGTGTGTATGACGCAGTACGACGCGACGATGCCGAACGTGCAGGTCGCGTTCAAGCCGCAGTCGCTCGGCAATACGCTGGGTGAGTATCTCGGCAAAAAGGAAATGACCCAGCTGCGTATCGCCGAGACCGAGAAATACGCTCACGTGACGTTCTTCTTCAACGGCGGTGTCGAG
The DNA here is from genome assembly GCA_964470515.1 of uncultured Eubacteriales bacterium. Lineage (GTDB taxonomy): Bacteria > Bacillota > Clostridia > Oscillospirales > Acutalibacteraceae > RGIG3009. Next base: position 10,912 of record CAYYDD010000012.1, read on the forward strand.
CGTGAGTTCCCGGGCGAGGATCGCGTGCTCATCAACTCTCCCAAGGTCGCGACATACGATCTGCAGCCGGAAATGAGTGCCTATCCCGTGTGTGACGCGGTGGTCGAGCGCATCCGCTCCGGCAAGTACGACGTTATCATACTGAACTACGCCAACTGCGATATGGTGGGTCACACCGGCGTGTTTGATGCGGCGAAGGCCGCTGTCGAAGCGGTGGATACCTGCGTCGGCAAGACGGTGGAGGCCGTGCTGGAAATGGGCGGCGTGGCACTCATCACCGCTGACCACGGCAACGCCGACCGTATGACGGAGGCGGATGGCTCGCCGTTCACAGCGCACACCACCAACCCCGTTCCGTTCTGTGTCGTCGGTCACGATTGCACGTTGCGTAAGGGCGGCCGTCTGTGCGACATTGCCCCCACGATGCTGGAGATCCTGAAGCTTGAGCAACCCGCCGAAATGGACGGCACCAGCCTGATCGCACATTAAAAATAGTAAAGCAAAAACGACCGAGGAAGCCCACGGGTGAATAAGGCAGTATTCTGAATTTATTACATCTGTGGCGTTGCAATGGGTAGAAACAAGGCTTTGGCTATAACGGTCAAAGCCTTTTCTATGCCTAAAAATCCGCACATTCGTCTCTTGAAAATATTTCGCTTATAATGAGATCAACAAAACAAAGGAGGTTTCATTATGAACACATTATTTGAAAAGAACGGCGGAAAATATGAAAAACAAGGCGATTACAGATTGCCTTGCATAGTTCTCCCGCAAGATGCAACTGAACATATTGGGGTGTGGGGAGAGCGTCACAGGCGGTTTCTTAAAACGCAACATAGGGTTAGGTATTATAACTTGCTGACGGCGGGAACGCTCGATAGCTACCTTGTCGATCTCGACCAAAGAGCCGAGAAAATGTTTGCTGACCTTGTGAAATCACTTGCTGAAAAAGAGGGCGTTACAGAAAATCTGAGAGCCGCCGCACCGATGGAGTGGGTGCAGAAGATGAATAATATCCGTAACCGAGCCACCGAAATTGTTAACGCAGAGGTGGTTTACGCTTGAAAAAATATTACATCTACCTTTCGCCCGAACAACGCAATTTGATAATTGAGAGCCTTATCGCAAAGAAAAATACGCTTACGACGGCAGGCAAATATACAGACGGCGTTGACGATGTTCTGCTCAAAATTCTGCGGGCGAAAACGAAAAAAGTGCGTGTGATCTACGCATAAGACATTGAAAAAGGCACAACCTTTGAACAAAAATCCGTTGGTTGTGCCTTTCTTTTTTGTGCTGCGGCTTTGCTCTGTATCATCTTAGCGAGCAGACCATTTGTGGATAGGTTTTCCACAAACGGTAAACCCGTTAGGGGTTGCCCCCTAAAACCCACTCTTGCGGAAATATTATTTAAGAGTTTCTAATTGATGCTTGATGGTTGCTTGTGAACTCTTGAGTTTTGAAATTTTATCATCCAAAACTGCAATTTCGTTGAACATTTCCATAATCTCTGTAGAGTCAGTTTTGAGAAAACCATTTGAAAAACCTTGCGGCATTTGGAAACGCTTCTCTTGCTCACCAAATCGAATGTTAAGTAAATTACCATTATGGGCAACTACAACTCCCGATCCAAACACCTTATGCGTTACCTCAAGTCCTTTTGCTGAGAACTCATCATAATTTGCTCGTTCTTGCAATGCCTCATTTAATTCGGCGTTGATCTGTTCGAGATTGCTGTTGAGTTCTTCACGCTTAGCTTGTACCTGCTGTTCGTGGGTTTGAGCTTTTGACCGTGTAGGTTTTACAATGGCAATATTATTGTAAAGATTATAGACAATGGCTGAGTAGATAATGTCGTAAGCAAGAATATGGTAATCATCGTCTGTCCACATTTTATCTGTTAAACGGGCGTTATGAAGTTGAACAAGTTCCGGAGTTTCCTTTATAGCGGCAACAAGTTCATCACACATATCGTAATAGTTTTTAAGGCTAAAACTTTCGCCACTTCCGAAGTCTTTTCCATACTCCACGCAATACATAAACTCTTTTGCTTGTGTTGCCTTAAACATATAGTTTTTATCAGGTTCTAACAGACACAAATAGAAAATGACTGTTCTCATATCTTGAGCGTATTTCCAAGAACCCTTGTAATAAATATTAAGCAGCTCATCAGCCTTTTCTAAGAATGCGTAGATCTTATCTTGACGTTTGTTTATATCGCCGTTGTCATCGACAAGTAAATCACGAAACATTTGCCTAATAGTTTCTGTAAGCTCAGGTTTTTCCGCTAATTTGACGATTCCGTTTGTCGGCTGAACAATACGATTGTTTATCAGGTTGTAAGTTTCTTTGACACACTCCTTAAACATAGCGGCAAAATCAGGTGCATCAATATCCCAATGCTCCTGAAAATGCTTGACAGCTTCCCACTTATAATATTCCATATTAACTTCGTTATTTATGTAATCGAAGTTACCCACATAGTTTGATATGAGTTTATTTAGATTTTCTCTATTCATCAGTTTCCATCCTTATTTCGGCAATTATGTTAGACAAAGAAACGCTTAAATCAAACAGGTCAATAAACCTAATCCTTATGTTCGTTCCATCATTTGCGTAGAACTCAATATCTTTATTTTGCTCTACCTTTTCTGTTAAGGGGTAAAGCCATGTAACATTTTCAGAGTGATACTTATTCTGATAACTCTCGGTCGTTTTTCTTTACCCTTTTAACGGATTGTTTTCGATGTCTCCCAAATCTCCGAATAGTCGTTTTCTCCGCGTACAATACGATCGTAGTAAGCTTTTTGCCGTATTTTTTTATGAAACGGTGGGAGAAAGCTCAGTTTTATATACCGTACGTATTCGTTTGTCACCCTTATTTTTTAAACCATTGAATGATATCAGGTAGGGAACGACACGCAGGTCGTTCCCTACGGTATCTCTTTCAATCCCGAAAACCTGTTGTCGATCCTGAACGCACAAGTTAATAAAATATGCATCCGGAAGGCTGTAATCGTAATCCTTTCATCTTGTCGGTTTTCTATTCGGTATATCCACAAACGGTACCCTATTTCCCCACACAAAACCGAGCAAAGATCCCGTCAACGACGGCTTCGGTGGCTCGCTCGCCGGTCAGCTCCAGCAGGGCGGACAACGCGCCGTCCACGCTCACCGCCACCGCATCCTGCGTAAGCCCGGCACGGATGGCATCCAGCGCCTCATCCAGCGCGGTCAACGTACGGCGCACACACTCCCGCTGCCGCTCGTTGGCCAGCAGCGGCTCGGCCTCATCCAGCCGGTAAACACCCGTCATCTCGGCGATAGCGCGTGTGATCGCCTCTTTCCCCTCGCCGGTAGCGGCCTGCATATGTACAATATGTTGAAATTTGTCGGAAACATACCGTTCGTCAATCTTATTTTCCAGATCCTGCTTATTGAGGATGGCAATGGTGCTCTCTTTCGGGAGCTGCGCGATCAGATCACGGTCATCGGGCGACAGCTCACGCGAGCTGTCAAAGACCGCGAGGATAAGCGCGGCACTTTCCAGCCGCTTGCGAGAACGCTCTACACCGATGGCCTCCACCTCGTCCGTGGTCTCACGGATGCCCGCCGTATCGGACAAACGCAGCGTGATCTCCCCCACGCGCACCGATTCCTCCACCACGTCGCGGGTCGTACCCGCCACGGCGGTGACGATGCTGCGGTCACACCCGGCCAGACAGTTCATCAGCGTGGATTTTCCCACGTTGGGGCTGCCGACGATGACGGTATCCACCCCCACCCGCAGTACGCGACCCGCATCGTACGTCTCCAACAGCCGACGCAGCACCGTGCGAGCCTCACACAGCCCGTTTTCCAACGCGGCGGGCTCCAGCTCGGGAATATCGTCGTCGGGATAGTCCACGAACGCCGCCATTTGCGCTTGCAGGTCGATGAGCTGCTGCTTAATTGGCTGTAATGCCTGAAATACGGCGCCCTCGCGCGTTGCCAGCGCAGTCTTCGCGGCTAACCGCCCTTCAGCGCCGATGAGCTCCATCACCGCCTCGGCGCGGGTCAGATCGAGCTTGCCGTTCAAAAACGCACGGCGTGTAAATTCACCCGCAGCGGCCGGCACCGCACCCGCGGCAAACAGTGCGCGCAGTGTCCGCTGTAATAAATACACACCGCCGTGACAGGAAAGCTCCACCACGTCCTCGCCGGTGTAGCTGTGCGGTGCGCGGAACACCGTAGCCACACATTCGTCGATCACGCCGTCGGCATCGTGCACGTGCCCGTACACCGCCTGATATCCACAAAGCGCGGTCAACGTCCGTTTGTCACTCGTCGAACGGAACACCTGCGCCGCCAGCGCGACCGCGCCGTCGCCCGAGATGCGAATAACCCCTAAACCGGCAGGAGAGACCGGTGTCGAAATGGCAGCAATTACCTTCGACATACCGATCCCTCCTTGTTGTTTCTTATCCTATTCCTCGACGGGTGCGTCCTCGGCAGGCGCTTCTCCCTCGGCTGTTTCTTCCCTCTCCTCGTGCGGTGTCTGCACCAGCGACACGATGCGGTCGCCCGCCTCGCGGAACTTCATCACGGTAACGCCCTTGGACGGACGACGGCACTGACGAATCTCGCTGACCGGTGTGCGGATAATGATACCGCCGGCCGAGATCATAATGACGTCCTCATCCAGCGAGACCATCCGCACCGCAGCTACGTTGCCGTATTCGTCGGTGTGGTAGTTGGTAAGGCCCTTACCGCCACGGGACTGCACACGGTAGTCGGACAGCTCACTCAATCGACCGAAGCCGGTCTCGGTCACGGTCAGCCACAGCTTATCCGGCTCGCAGACCGCCATACCCACAACCTCGTCGTCCTCGGCCAGCGTAATAGCCTTGACACCGCGGGCCGTTCTGCCCACCACGCGGGCATCGTTTTCATCAAAGCAGATCGCCATACCACCCCGTGTACCGACTAACAGCTTCTGATAACCATCGGTCAGCTGCACCCACGCCAGCTCGTCGCCCTCGTCGAGGTCAACGGCGATCAGGCCACTCTTGCGGGCGTTGGAATACGCATCCAGACGGGTGCGCTTGATAATACCCCTGCGGGTGATCATACAGAGATACTGATCCTCGCTGAACTCGGACACGCGGATCATCGCGCTGACCTTTTCGTCCGCCGCCAGCGGCAGCAGGTTGATGATATTCATACCGCGCGAGGTGCGGGAGCCCTCCGGGATCTCGTAGCACTTCAGCCGATACACACGACCGCCAGTGGTGAAGAACATCACCATATCGTGACTGGAGCAGAGGAACATCGTTTCGGTAAAGTCCTCGTCGCGGTTGGTCGTCGCCTTAATGCCCTTACCGCCCTTATGCTGTGCCTTGTAGTCATCCAGCGTCTGACGCTTGACGTAGCCGCGCTGCGACAGCGTCAGCAGGCATTCCTCCTCGGGGATCAGATCCTCGATATCCACCTCGCCCGATACCATCGAGATCTCGGTGCGGCGGTCGTCGCCGTACTTGTCGCGCATTTTGAGGCACTCATCCTTCACGATGGCCTTGATCTTATTTTCATCCGCCAGAATACCCTCAAGCTCCGCAATCTTCGCACGCAGTGCCGCCAGCTCATCCTCGATCTTCTGGCGCTCCAGACCCGACAACTGACCGAGACGCATCGCCACAATGGCCGCCGCCTGGATCTCGTCAAAGCCGAACGCTTCCATCAATCCCTGCTTCGCTGCATTGGGATCCGCCGAATTGCGGATGATGGAAATTACCTTATCAATAAAATCGACCGCGACCTTAAGTGCCTCGACGATATGCTCGCGTTCGCGCGCCTTCTTCAGATCGAACATCGTGCGGCGGGTAATGACCTCGCACTGGAACTTGATGTACTCCTGCAGCATCTCCTTGAGCGTGAGCACGCGCGGCACACCGTCCACCAGCGACAGCATAATAGCACCGAAGGTCACCTGCATCTGCGTGTACGCAAACAGCTGATTGAGCACCACCTGCGGATTGGCATCCTTTTTCAGATCAATGACGATGCGCATACCCTCACGGCTGGAATGATCGACCACGTCACGGATACCCTCGACGCGCTTTTCATCGGCCAGCTCGATGATGGATTTCACCAGATTTAGTTTGTTTACCTGATAGGGAATCTCACTGATGACGATGCGGTAGCGGTCACCGTGCTCCTCAATATCCGTCTTGGCACGCACGATGATGCGACCGCGGCCGGTCGCGTACGCAGCACGAATGCCGGAATAGCCCATAATGACACCGCCGGTCGGAAAATCCGGGCCTTTGATATGCTCCATAATATCCGCCATTTCCGCATCGGGATTGTCGATCAGCAGACAGATACCGTCCACGACCTCGCGCAGATTATGCGGCGGGATGTTGGTCGCCATACCGACGGCGATACCCGTCGAACCGTTAACCAGCAGATTGGGGAAGCGCGATGGCAGCACCACCGGCTCTTCCAGACGGTCGTCGTAGTTCGGCGTGAAATCCACCGTTTCCTTTTCAATGTCGGCCAGCATATCCAGTGACATTTTCGACATACGCGACTCGGTATAACGGTAGGCAGCGGCGGGATGACCGTCGATAGAACCGAAGTTGCCGTGGCCGTCGATCAGCGGATACCGCAGCGAGAAATCCTGCGCCATACGCACCATCGCGTCATACACCGAAGCGTCACCGTGCGGGTGATAACCGCCCAGCACCGCGCCGACGGTATCCGCGCACTTGCGGTACGGCTTATCCGGCGTCAGATTACGCTCGTGCATCGTATACAAAATACGGCGGTGCACCGGCTTCAGACCGTCACGCACGTCGGGCAGGGCACGCGCCACAATGACCGACATCGAGTACTCCAGAAACCGTTTTTTCATTTCCTTTTCCAAATCGACGTTAATTAACTTGTTCTGTACGGTGGTTTGCTCGTCCATAACCGTGTCTCCTTTACTTTGCTGCTGGCTTTGATTTTATTGTCCGGCCGTGTCCGGAGCACCCGCGAGTGCTTTTAGAATCTGCGGATCCCGGGCAGCGTCAAACGGGATAAACAGCGTTTGCTTATTCAAAAACCGAATAATAACGCCGGTTTCGTCTGCTGTAAGATACAACCGTTCTTTGATACAAAACCGTGTGATACCGCCGACCGTGATACGCAAGCCGTCCGGCTCAAAGCCCAGTATCATCGGCTCCTCCGTTCGTTGCGAGCGGTACAGCGCGAACGTAACGGAAGCAAACACCCACGCCACTACCGCAAAGCCGACACACAGTATCATCATATCTGCCAAAAACCAAGGCGTTATACGCCAATACACGGATGCCATAATCCCAACGGATGCCGCCATCGGGATCGCGACGCCCATCAGCAGGCAGTGCTGCTGCTTCCTTATATCGCGGGACAGTGTACCCGGTATTTCCGCAGTTGTCAGCGCCTCTTCCGGCTCCGGCAACTGCGGGATAGGCAGCGGCTCGGGCAGCACCGGCCGCGCCGTTGAGATCACATTGATAACGGATTTATCCACCCGTTCCTGCAAATATTCGCGGATGATATCCACGTCAAAGGCAATGAGGTCCTGCGCCCGCACGATCAGCCATTGTGTACCGTCGCTCAATGCAAAACCGTCATTTGTCTCCACACACGCCTGCACATTCGCAAACTTCAGCGTTACTGTACCGCGCAGTGAGGTCATCGTCAGCCGATCACCGTAAAACGCGATACGCAAACCCGCCTTGTGACGGCGGAGATCGGCCGCATACATCTCATATTGCACAAACTCGGCGGTGCGCGGATAACGCAGTGCCTTTCCCAATGTCACACAGGCCAGTGCCGTCGCGACCGATAACAATAAAAAGGCAGTCAGTATCTCAAACCAATAAAGGCCACTGAAAGGCAATGTCCCGAAAATCTCCAGAATGAACATCCCGATCAGCAAAAAGCTGAGTAGCGGTCCCAGCTTACGACGACCCGACAGTACACGCCGCCAACGCACCGCTTCTGCATACGGTAACGGGCTGCCCGCCACCAGTATCCACAAGCGGTCAGGATCGTCTGCCGGAAAACGGCAGGGGCGTTCATATACCATCGGTCTCTCCCCTTTTACTGCATATGAGCATCCACCACGTGACGCAGCTGCTCCATATCGGTAATACAACGCTTCGGTACGGTGACCACGCGCGCTTCCTCGGCAAAAAATTCAACTTCCTTCGGCCGCTCCACTGCGCGGGTAATACGCGCCCACGGCACCTGAATGCGGCGGGTCTTTTCACCGCGACCCGTCACACGGACATACCGATCGGTCAGCTCCAGCTTCAAGCGGCAAACGTCGCCGTCCGACGAGGCGATCGCGCGGCGCGCACGCAGGCGCACCGTTACGATATCCATCAAAAACAACAGCACCAATGCCAACAAAAACAGCGGCAGCGGCGATGTCTCTAACCCGAAATACGCCAGAATGGTGAAAAACACCGCCGTCAGCATTTTGCTGGAAAATTTTCCGAAAAATCCGCGAATCGCCGTATCGGTGAGATGACCCTTGAGCTCACTTGCCGTGTATTCCACGTTCACCGCGACCAACGCCTCGTCTGTCTGGGGCAAAGGCACACCGACGGGCTGCCGTGTTTCCAGCTTAGGCGCGATGGGTGCCAGCACGTACTGCTTTGCCGGGCTGATAACGGCGAGAGCCATCCGTTTCGTAAACTCCGCGTCCTCCGATGTCAGACACCGCGCCGGCACCACGATGGATTTGCCGCTCGTCACACAAAACAGCAGCATATCCTCGGCTTCAATAAACGCGGTACACCGATCAAAGGACACGCGATTGGTCTCATCCGCCGTCCGCTTCACCAAGCCCTTTTCATTCACCGTCAGCACACCGTCAAATGAATGTCCCGAAAACAGCGAGGTATCGTACGCCGCTTCGTGCCCGCGGCGCACCTGCCGCGGCATATCCAGCATCATCCACAGCTCCGCAACGATCATTAGTGTCACAACGATCGCCATCTCGGTGTCCACAACCCCGGTCATATGGTATTCCACACCCACGGAGGCAATGCACATCAGCATCAACGCCACCGAGATCAGCCGCTGCATATTCAGGCGGCGGCCGCGCAGTGCGGCGGATACCAGCGTTTGCGACCGCACGTACTCGTCACGCGCCAACCCGACGGCATATTCAATTTCCGTAAGTACATTTTCCATAGTTAAATATCCAAATTCGACACGTACTGCGCGTTGCGCTCGATGAAATCACGGCGCGGCTCAACCTTGTCACCCATCAGAATGGTGAACGCCTCATCGGCGGCCGCCGCATCCGACAGCTCCACCCGGAGCATCGTGCGGAACGCCGGATCCATTGTGGTCTCCCACAACTGTTCGGGATCCATTTCACCAAGACCCTTGTACCGCTGGATATCGGCATTGCCGCCGAGCTCCGCGATATACTTGTCACGCTCCGGATCGGAGAACGCGTACCGCACCTGCTTTCCCTTCGAAACCTTGTACAGCGGCGGCTGGGCGATATATACGTGACCCTCATCAATCAGCGGTCGCATATAGCGGAAGAAGAAGGTCATCAACAGCGTGCTGATATGTGCACCGTCCACGTCGGCATCTGCCATAATAATGACCTTACCGTACCGCAGCTTAGAAATATCAAAATCGTCACCGATACCGCAACCTAAGGCCTGTACAACCGGGATCAGCTTTTCGTTGCCGTACACCTTGTCTAAACGTGCCTTTTCCACGTTCAGCATCTTTCCCCATAGCGGCAGGATGGCCTGGAAGTTACGGTCTCGGCCCTGAATAGCCGAGCCACCTGCCGAGTCACCCTCAACGATGTACACCTCGGTACGCTCGCTGTCGCTCCAAATACAATCTGCCAGCTTATCCGGCATACGCGTGGCGGAAAGACCCGTCTTTTTTCGAGCCAGCTCACGCGCCCGCTGAGCAGCCTCCCGCACACGGGCGGCATTGATGGATTTTTCCAGAATACCCTTGGCGACTGCGGGGTTTTCCTCCAGATACGGCACCAGCTTTTCGTTCAGCAGCTGGGTGATGAGCTTACCCATCGAGGTATTGCCCAGCTTCGCCTTGGTCTGACCCTCAAACTGCGCGTCCTTCAGCTTGACGCTGATGACCGCAGTCAAACCCTCGCGCACGTCGTCTCCTTTTAGCTTGGAATCCGCTTCCTTCAGCATACCGTGCCGCAACGCGTAATCGTTCAGAATACGCGTGATGGCGTTTTTAAACGAATTTTCGTGCGTACCGCCGTCCACCGTGTGAATGTTATTGGCGAACGATATCACGTTTTCATTGTAACTGTCGTTGTACTGGAACGCCACCTCGGCGATGGACTCCCCGTCGGACAGCGTAATATGGATTACCTGCTCGTGCAGTGCCTGATGACCACGGGTCTTGTTCATAAATTCCACGAATGAGGAAATGCCACCCTCGTAGCAGAACACCTTTTCCACCACGGCGTTTTCGTCGCGGCGGTCGGTCAGCGTGATTTTCAGACCGGCATTCAGGAACGCCTGCTCGCGCAGCCGTTTTTCCAGCACCTCATATTCGTACTCGGTGGTTTCGGTAAAGATTTCCGTATCCGCCTTAAAGCGGATCAGCGTACCGTCACACTCCGAGGTGCCGATCACCTTCAGCTCTGATACCGCGTTACCACGCTCAAACCGCTGGACAAATACTTTGCCCTCGCGGGAAATCTCCACCTCCAGCCACTCGGACAGCGCGTTTACGACCGACGAGCCCACACCGTGCAGACCGCCGGAGACTTTATAGCCGCTGCCGCCGAACTTACCTCCGGCGTGTAATACCGTCAGTACCACCGTGACCGTGGGAATGCCCATCTTTTCGTGAATACCCACCGGGATACCGCGGCCGTTATCGCGTACGGAGATAATATCACCGGGCAGGATATCCACCTCAATATGGGTGCAAAAGCCCGCTAAGGCTTCGTCAATGGAGTTGTCCACGATCTCATACACCAGATGATGCAGACCGCGAGGACCCGTCGAGCCGATATACATACCCGGACGCTTACGGACGGCCTCCAAGCCCTCCAGCACCTGAATTTGACTCTCATCATACGGTTTATTTTCCGCAGCGGTTTCCAGCTCTAAGTCCTTTTCCGTTTCCGTGCTCATTTCGGATAACCTCTCATTTCTCAGTTTAGCGCCATTCTTTGGCACGCTTGAACAGCGTTGCACAAGAAATTTGCGATATATAAACGGTCGTTCCGTTTGTTTTTGACTTGCATACCACAAAGCTCTTCGGCAATTCGTCACTGACCGTAACGACCTGTCCGTTTTGCTCGGCTTCTGCTAAAAAATCGCGGGTATTTTTTGATATCGTGGTATTATCCATATCGAATACTCCCACGATCTCCTGCATCGGCACCACGGTCTCCTGCCCTAAGTATAAATACATCAGCTTTCAACCTTTCACATTGGCTACGTTGAAAGAATGCCGTCTTTCATACGGAATTGCTTACCGTCCCGCATCAGCGGTGTCGGCTCACAGCAGGTAATAAACACCTGCCAATCGCGGATATGATTTAAAATGTACTCCTGCCGCGACAGATCCAGCTCACTCATTACGTCATCCAGCAGAGCGATAGGCTTTTCCCCCGTCACTTTCTCCAACAGCGATGCTTCCGACAGCTTGATTGCCAGCACCGCGCTACGCTGCTGCCCTTGCGATCCGAAGCTGCGCGCGGCGTGCCCGTTTATCAGCACTTCCATATCATCGCGGTGCGGCCCGACTGTGGTAAATCCTGCTACCAGATCCTCGTGGTGATGCGCCTGTAAGGCATCGTACAGCTTGGCCGCGATCTCTGCCGCAGTTTCCTCTTCCCCACATTCCACGGAGGAAAGATACCTCACGTCAAATTCTTCCTTACCGGAAGACAAGCCTCGATAAATCTTCCGCGCCACCGGCGCCATTTTTTTAATATACCGTTGCCGCGCTTGGATCAACCGACACCCGGTCTGTGCCAGCTGTCGATCCCACAATTCCAATAGCTCTTCGGCCGCGTCCCCTGTGTTTTTTGCCTTACACAACGCATTGCGTTGCGTCAGCACACGGGAATATTCCGTCAGCGTTTTCACGTAGACCGGACGTAGCTGACAATATGCCGCGTCCACCAGCCGACGCCGCTCCTGAGGGCCTCCCTTTATCAGTGAAAGATGCGCCGGTGAAAACACGATCCCGCAGAAAATACCGGCGAGCCGCGACGCCGCAGCCTGCGGCACACCGTTCAGCACAGCCGACCGTCGCGCCTTGATGGTGATTTCCGCTTCCTGCACACGGCCTTCCGCGATAAACTCCATTGCTAAACGGCTTTGCTCCTCGCCGAAAGCGGTCAATTCACTGTCCTTCGCGCCGCGAAAGCTTTTTCCGCCGGTAAACAGCCACAAGGCCTCCAATAAATTTGTCTTACCCTGCGCATTTTCTCCGAGAATGACATTAACACCCGCATACGGCTCCCACTCCCCCGCTTTCAGATTGCGAAAGCGGTCAAAGGTCAATCGGGTCACTTGCATCGTTATTCACCTATGATCTCAACGGTCTCATCGCCGAGCGTCACGGTATCCCCCGGACGCAGCTTTTTACCGCGCTGTGTACAGCACTCCCCGTTGACAAATACAAGTCCTGCCTGAATTTTTTCCTTAGCCTGACCGCCTGTAGGTGTCAGACTGGCTAACTTCAGCAGAGTATCCAACCGAATAAATTCGGTATGTATTGCCTGCTTCATCATACGCGCTTCAGCCGCACCGGCAGCACGAGGAACAGAAAGCTGTCACCCGACGTCGGCAAAATCTTCATCGGACCCTGCGCACCGCTCAGCTCAATGATGATCTCATCGCTCTCGGTATTGCGCAGTGCATCCAGCAGAAAACGGCTGTTAAAGCCCATTTCCTCCTGCCTCCCATCGATTTTCGCGCTCACCGTGTCATTCGCACTGCCCAGCGCCGTAATACACGACAGCGAGATCTGGTCGTCCTTAAAACGGCAGATCAACGGCGATTTCAGACGGTCGTTTATGACCAGCGACGCACGGTCGACCGCGTCGATCATTTCACGGGTATTCAGACGAACCGTCGTACTCGTCTGCGTCGGGATCGCCTTGCGATACGGCAAAAATTCACCGTCCAGCAGACGGGAAAACACAGAATAACCGCCGATCTCCATAATGATATGACGGGCACCCACCGTAACGTACAACGGCTGCTCCTCGTCATTGAGCAGCTTGAGCACCTCATTCAGCGTTTTTCCGGGTACCACGAACTGCAGCTCCTCCTCGCTGTTGATTGGCTCCGAGCGCATAGCCAGACGCGAGCCGTCTACCGCCACCAAACGTAGGATATGGTCGTTGATCTCAAACTGCACACCGGTATGCACCGGGCGCGTATCCGTCTGCGCCACGGCAAACAGGGTCTGTCGGATCATACTTTTCAACACGTTCTGCTGCATCGTCATAGCCGCACCGTTATTGATGGTGGGCAGCTCCGGATAATCCACCGAAGAAAAGCCCATAATGGTAAATTCCGATTGACCGCAACGGATCACCGTATTATTTTTATCGTTGCTTTCGATGAGGATCTCATCCGCCGGCATACGGCGCAGGATCTCCGAGAACAGCTTCGCTGTCAGCACGATCTCGCCGGGCTCGTCCACCTGCGCCTCAATGGTGGTGGTGATGCCCAATTCCATATCGTAGCCCGCCAAAAACAGCGAAGAGGCGTTAGCCCGCAGTAAGATACCTTCCAAAGCCGGTAACGCCGATTTGGAAGCTACAGCACGCTGCACGCTGTTGACAGCATCCGCCAGAGCTTGCCGATCACAATAGATACGCATAACTCATTCATCCTTTCAAATACACTTTTAAAAATGTTATTTTACAAAAATATATATTCTATTTATAGTTGTTGTAGTAGGGGCTGTGAATTTGTGAAAAATCTCAATTTTCACAGCAACCAAGCGGCTTCACACCTTATCCCCCTCCGTGGAATTCGCGTGGACACGTATTGAAAGATGTGAACACAAATTTTTTCATCCACACGCTGTGAAAATCGGTGAGTGGAAAGTGAAAAAATTGTGAATAACTCGTTGGTTCTTTTCACAACACTTCACAGCAATTCACGCAGTTTTTCACTTAATTATCCGAGATGTTTTTGATAATATCGTTGACCAGACCCTTGAAGCTCGGATTTGAGGCCATACGCTCCTCAACCTTCTGAATGGCATACACGACACTGGAATGGTCGCGGCCACCGAATTCCTGTCCGATCTCTTTCATCGGTAGTGAGGTAATGTATCGCACCACGTATTCCGCAACCTGACGGGCTGACGAGATCGCCGCCGACTTTTTATTAGAACGGATATCCTCGGCTGTGACCTGCATCGTGCGTGCTACCTCGGTGATGATACGCTCCACCGTGATAGGCACGGGCTGATTGTCATTCTTGATATCGCGGATCGCCGCCTGCGCCGTGATGATGGACGGACGCTCGCCCTCCAGCATACACTGTGCCTGCATACGGCGAACGACACCCTCCAGCTGCCGCACGTTTGTCTTTAGCTGTGAGGCTATATACTCAGCCACATCGTCGTGCACGTCCATTCCAAGAATTTCCGCCTTACGCTTGATAATGGCGATGCGGGTCTCCAGATCCGGCGGCTGGATATCGGCCAGCAGGCCCATCTCAAACCGGCTACGCAGGCGCTCGGTCAGCGTGGCGATCTCGCGCGGAGGACGGTCCGAGGACAGTACGATCTGCTTGTTGGCCTGATGCAATGCATCAAACGTGTGAAAAAATTCTTCCTGTGTGCTCTGCTTACCGGCCAAGAATTGAATATCGTCGATCAGCAGCACGTCTACCTGACGGTACTTTGCACGGAACTCCGTCATATTGCCTTTACCGATAGCTTCGACCAGCTCAATGGTGATGTTTTCACCCTTGGTGTACAAAATACGGGTATCCGGCGCGTTTTTCTTGATCTCATTGCAGATGGCAAACAACAAATGCGTTTTACCGAGACCGGAGCCGCCGTAGATAAACAGCGGGTTGTACGAGCCGGCGGGCTTGAGTGCGACCGCCTGCGCTGCGGCGTGGGCAAATTTATTGGAGGCACCGACTACGAAATTTTCAAACGAATACTCATAATCCGACGACCGCTTACCAAACAGATTTTCCGCACTGGGAAAATTCGGATCAGCTATGGGATTTTCCTCGTGTGTTTCCTCAGAGATCACCTTGATCTCAAAGGGAATGCCCAATACCTGCTGAAACGCATCCTTGATCTTGCTCGCATATTGACCCAAAATGATACCGCGCTGAAAATCGGTATGTACCTGCAATACTACGGTGTTACCCTCAATACCGCACGGCTCAATGCATTTGATCCACATATTGTACGCCACTTCGCTGATATCGCTCTGTGCGTGCAGATATTCCAATACGCCTGTCCACGCTTGTTTAATGCTCTCCATCGCGTTTTTTCTCCTTTTAAATTCCAACGTCGCGCCGTATATATAATATATAATATAGGATATATAATACAGTCAATTAATTATAGCATACCTTAATGGTAAATACAATACCAATTTTTAATTTTTCGGGATGCAAAACGGAAAAACCACCCGCACGGCAAACCAAGCAAAAAAAGCCCTTAAAAGGACAAACAGACGGGTATAAAATTAACAAAAATCGGTGCATTTTTAAAAAAACACAATTTTATGTTGACTTTTATAGACAGTCTGTTATATAATAAAATCTCGCAAGAGGCGAAAGGGGGTACAACCATGCTTCGGACTTATCAACCCAAGAAAAGACATCGCAAAATGGAACACGGTTTCCGCAAGAGAATGGCAACTGCCAATGGCCGTAAGGTGCTGGCTCGCCGCAGAGCGAAAGGTAGAAAACATCTCACCTATTAAAAAGGCCGCCCAGCGGCTTTTTTTTATAGCTATGGAGTATGGCTATGACAACATTGTACACGCTCAAGCTGAATAAGGATTTCAAGACGGCGTATTATCACGGTAAGGCCTTCGTGCATCCGCTGCTGATCTTGTATGTACGCAAAAACCGCGAGAAAGTCTCCCGTATCGGCATCACCACCGGTAAAAAGGTGGGGGGTGCCGTGCAGCGTAATCGATGCCGCCGCATTATCCGTGAGGCATACCGTCCGCTATGCCCGCAGCTGAAGGGGCATTACGATCTGGTGTTCGTCGCACGGAAAGCAACGGTTCACAGCACCAGCACCGCACTGCACGAGGTCATAAAGCAGCAGCTCAAAAAAGCGGGGCTACTGTTATGAAACGTGTGTTTATCTGGCTTATCCGCGGCTATCAAAAATGGATATCTCCGCATTTTCCGCCTTCCTGTCGGTTCGTTCCTACTTGTTCTTCGTATGCGATCCAGGCGATCGAGCGGTTCGGAGTATTGCGTGGCGGCTTTTTGACGGTCAAACGTCTGTGCCGCTGTCATCCTTTGGGCGGACACGGGTACGATCCCGTGCCGGAAAAGAAAACAGACAACGAAAAATAATGTAATCAGGAGGGCTTTATGACCGCTATATTGGACGTTGTGGCAATTCCTCTCGGATTTTTACTCAAACTTATCTATGGCGTTATCCCCAATTACTATGTCGCTATCTTTTTATTTGTGTTGCTTATCCGCCTGCTACTGTTTCCGCTGTCGCTGAAAACGCAGAAAAATCAGGCTGACCGTGCTAAGCTCACGCCGCGTCTCAACGCGTTGCAGAAAAAGTACGGCAAGGACCCGAAAAAGCTGCAAGAAAAACAGATGGCTCTGTACGAGAAAAACGGTGTCAGCCTCACGGGCGGCTGTATGCCGATGCTGGTGCAGATGCTGGTGCTGTTCGGTATCATTTCGGTCATCTATTCACCCATCAAGCACATTACTTCCATTCCGAACGACGTGGTGGAGGCTTCCATCGTGGCGATGACGGGGGAGGGCGAGCTGGATCCCAAGCAGTTTGCCAGCGGTAGCTACTACCGTGAGCTGCGTATGATGCAAAATCTCGAAAATTATAAAGACAAAGTAATCGCCGGGATTGCCGAACTGGATGCATACGATGAAGCGCAGGCTACGCAATACTACAATGAAATGGTTGATTTTGAAGATAATTTCAACTTCTTAGGTCAGAATATGCTGGATCAGCCGTGGAATGATAAGGGCTTTATGGGTATCAACACCCTGTGGCTCATTCCGCTCATTTCCGGTTTCACCGCTATGCTGTCGGGTATGCTGTCGATGCATTACAATAAGCAGGGCGGGGGAGATGCTCAGCCGCAGGCTCAGGGCTGCAGCAACGTGATGATGTTCGGTATGATGCCGGCAATGTCGCTGTTCATCGCGTTCACCGTTCCCGGTGCTGTCGGTATCTACTGGGTGTTCTCCAACCTGATCGCTATGCTACAGACCTTTATCCTCAACCAGATTTATAACCCTGCTAAAATCCGTGTGCAGGCGGAGAAGGAGTATGAGGAACGCAAAAAGCAGAAGGAAGAGGATAAAAAGCGGTTGGCCGAGGCGCGTGCCCGCGAGCAGCGCGAGCAGGCACAGCAGATGAACGAGGAAAAGAAGGGCGGTCAGAAGGGTAAGGGTAAACAAAAGCCCAAAACCGAAGCGGCACCCGCCGAGGAAGCACCGGCCGAAGCAAAGCCGAAAACCACGGAAGAAAGCGACAAAACGGAGTGATCCGTGGAAATAGAGGAAAGGACTAACGATCGTGCAAAAAGAAGTTATTAAAGAGGCGGAGTCGGTCGAAAAGGCCGTCGAGCTCGCCGCAGCGGAGCTGGAAGTATCCATCGATGAGCTTATCATTGAGGTGCTGCAGGAGCCGCAGAAGAAAACGCTGGGTCTGTTCGGCGGAATGCCGGCAAAAATTCGCGCAATGCTTCCCGAAAAGGATGCGGCGGCCGTGGCCGTGGCATTTTTGGAAGATGTTCTGACCAAAATGGGTGTCGAGCAGGTATCCGTTTCGATCAAGGAAGAGGAAGGTCACTATACGCTGTCGCTTGAGGGCGAGGATCTCGGCTTCATCATCGGTCGCCGCGGCGACACGCTGGATGCGTTGCAGTACCTCACCAGTCTGGTAGCCAACCGCGTAGGCGGTGATTATCATCGCTTTTCCATCAATATCGGCAACTACCGCGAAAAGAGGGAAAAGACGCTGTCGGGTCTGGCTCGCAAGACCGCGATTCAGGCGGCCAAGACAGGTCGCAGCACCGCACTGGAGCCGATGAATCCTTATGAGCGCCGAATCATTCATACTGCGGTGCAGAAGGTCGAGGGCGCGACCTCGTACAGCGTCGGCAGTGAACCGAACCGTCACGTGGTGGTTGCCCCGTCTGAGGATAACCCCGTCAAGAGCCGCCCCACCCGCCGTCGCGGCGGTCGTGGCAACGGTGGCGGCAATGACCGTCCCGCGCGGGGTGAGCGTCGTTCTGACGCGATGCCCGAGCGCCCGATGCGCGAGGTGCGCAAGTTCGTCCCGCGCAGCAACCCGGTCAACAACGCCGAGGATTACGCTCCCCCGGAGCGCACGCAGTCCGAGACTGAAAACAAAGCGACTCTCTACGGTCGCATCGATCTGTAAGAAAAAACACCGACGCTTCGGCGTCGGTGTTTTTAGCTGTTAGGCATTATTTCCTAAAAATTCTGCTAATCGGGCGAATTGTGCGAGCGTCAGTTCCTCGGCGCGGGCGGTGGGGGATAACCCCGCCGTAGCCAACGCCTCCAATAACGTCGTCTTTGCATACCCGGCGGTGCCCAGGGAATTGGACAGCGTTTTGCGCCGCTGTCCGAACGCTGCGCGGATCAAACGGAACAGCAGTGCTTCATTCGCCACCTTACACGGTGGTTTATCCCGCAACGGCAAGCGGATAACGCTGCTGTCCACCTTCGGTGCGGGCATAAAGCTCCCGCGTGATACCGAGAAGAGGATCTCCGCTTCAGCGTAATACTGCACCGCCAGCGTCACCGCGCCGCAGTCCCGCGTACCCGGCAGCGCACATAACCGTTGCGCGGCTTCCTTTTGCACCAGCACCGTGATGCAGTGAAGCGGCAGCCGACTTTCCAGCAGTCCCATCAGAATGGGGGAGGTGATGTAGTACGGCAAATTGGCACACACCACCACCGGCCAGCCGTCGGCGTACTGCTGTAGTAACGCCGCCACGTCCAATTTCAAAATATCGCCGTGTACCACGGTGACGTTATCACAGTCGGCCAGCGTTTCCGAAAGCACCGGCAGCAGGCGGTCGTCCAGCTCGACGCTGATGACCTTCGCTGCCACACGGGACAGCTCTCTGGTCAGCACGCCCAGCCCCGGCCCGATCTCCAACACGGCAAAGGTGCCGTCATCAAGACCCGGATGGCAGGACTCCGCCATACGCGGGCATACCGAGGGATTGATGAGAAAATTCTGCCCCAGTGCCTTGGAAAAGGAAAATCCGTGGTGGGTCAGTACCTCGCGGATGACCGACGTATCCGTAAGCCTCACAGCGGTACCTCCTTCATTGTTATCGGCTCTATTGTACCACGAACGGATATAAAGTGCAACCGTGGCTTTTTGGACAAAAATTAGCCGATGTAGGTGTTACAATGATGTGTGACAAAAGATAAAAAAGAGTAGCGAATAGGAGT
>CAYYDD010000013.1:0-29577 GCA_964470515.1 uncultured Eubacteriales bacterium
CCTATTCGCTACTCTTTTTTATCTTTTGTCACACATCATTGTAACACCTACAATGGCTAATTATGACAGTCCTGTAATAAAGGTTGTATCTTGAAACGTTTTGTGATATGATATATTCGTTAAACTATGAGTTTCGGTGAAGGGAGTGGCGGCAATGGCGTATCTGGACAACAGCGCGACCACCGCAGTGTGCAGCGAGGCTGTGCGGCGAATGGTACGTGTGATGACCGAAAGCTACGGCAATCCGTCCTCCCGTCACACGATGGGGCTGTGTGCCGAGCAGGAGTTGGCCGCCGCGCGGGAGGAAGTCGCCGTGCTGATCGGTGGCAAAGCCGAACAGGTGTATTTCACCTCCGGCGGGACCGAGGCCAATAACCTTGCCATCTTAGGTACGGCTGCCGCGTTTCGTCGGCCGATGGCCGCAGTGACCACCGCGGTGGAGCATCCGTCCGTCGCGGTGTGCTTTGACGAGTTGGAAAAGCAAGGCTGGCAGGTGACAAGAATTGCGCCGTCAGCGGATGGAACAATCTCCGTTCAGCAGGTAGCCGATGCCTGCACCGCTGATACCGCCTTGGTGAGCATTATGGCGGTCAATAACGAGACCGGTGCGCGGTTTGACGTGGCGGCGATGGCCGAGGAAGTACACGGGATCGCCCCGCAGGCGGTGTTCCATACGGATTGCGTGCAGGCTGCGGGCAAGCTGCCCATCAAGGCCGAACGCTGGGACGTGGATATGCTCTCCGTCAGCAGTCATAAGCTGCACGGGCCGAAGGGTTGCGGTGCGCTGTATATCAAGGACAAGCGCAAGTTGCGGGCACGACAGCTCGGCGGTGGGCAGGAAAACGGACTGCGAAGCGGCACCGAGGCATTACCCGCTATTGCGGGCTTCGGCGCGGCGGCCGCTGCGGTGGCGCCCTTTGCTGAGCAACAGCAGAAGTACCTATCACTGCGGGATACCCTGCTCAGCGCACTGGACGGCCTGCCCGGGGTGCGGTGGCATCTGCCGCCGAACGGCGTGCCGTATATCGTGAATCTGTCGCTCGTGGGGCATCCCAGTGAAACGCTGGTGAACTTTCTCAGCGGCCGCGGCATCTACGTATCGGCCGGGTCGGCGTGTGCCAAGGGCAACCGCAGTTCGGTACTGAAAGCGATGGAGCTGTCGTCGGCGGAGATCGATTCGTCATTGCGGGTAAGCTTTTGTTTTGAAAACACAAAGAATGAGGTACGGGCATTGGCTGAGGCATTGCGGGAGGCGGCGGGCTCGTTGCAAGGGAGGCGTACATAATGAACATACTGCAAAAGATCGGTCGCGGCTTGCGTTCGGTGATCCCGATGGCCGGAGACGACCGCTCGGAATGGATACGCAAGCTCGCATTTCTGTTGGCACTGACGGTGTTTTTGTGCTCCGGCTATTATCTTATTGACGAGGTGTGGCTGCAACCGCACTACACGCAGGAGGTCACGCATTCGCTGCGCGAGTTGTATACCAACGGCGAAGGGGAAGGCGACAGCAGCGGTGGCGAGGATACGCAGAATATTACGTTCCCCCAGGGGATGGATCCCTCGTTTGAGCCGCTTTACCGCCGCAATCAGGATGTTGCAGGCTGGCTGACCTTTGCCGCCGATGCGGGCGGCTCGACCACTGACCTGTTCAACGGTGCCATCGACAACCCGGTGGTACAGGCTACGGATAACGATTACTATCTGTACCGCAATTTTCTGGGGCAAAACGACAAGGCAGGTACGCTGTTTATGGATTACCGCAACGACCTGACAGCACTCAGTGAGGAGCGTAACGTCATCATATACGGGCACAATCTGAACAGTCAGCTGATGTTCTCGCGGTTTAACCTGCTGGTATCCGGCAAGGTGGAGCGGGCACGGCAGCTCTCCACCGTGACGCTGGATACGCTGTACGGCGACGGTGCGACCTACAAGGTCTTCGCCGTGATGGTGCTGGACGCGGATGCTACCGGCGCGGCGGCGTTCGATTATATCCGCACCGAATTCAATACCGATGCGGCGTTTGAAACGTTTATCGGGCGCATCCGTGAGCGGTCACTGTACGATTTCGGTGACGTAGATGTGCTGCCGACCGACCAGCTGCTGACGTTGTCCACCTGCAGCAATAAGCGCGACACGACGCTGAAGAACGGTCGTACCGTGATCGTGGCACGCAAGCTACGCGAGGGCGAGGAAGCCACGGTGGACACCTCGAAGACCGTGCTGAACGAGGACGTGCTGATGCCAAAGGCGTGGTATATCAACAAGGAGCAGTCGCTCCCGGAGGAGTATCAGTAATATGGCAAAGGAAGTTATCCTGATAAAAAACGGTGAGCTGGCGCTGAAGGGGCTCAACCGCGGAACGTTTGAGGATGTTCTCATTAAAAATCTGCGGTGGCGGCTGAAGCCTCTCGGGGCATTTACGTTCCGCAAGGCGCAGTCCACCGTTTACATCGAGCCGCAGGACGAGGATACCGATTGGGACGAAGTGAGCGAGCGGGTGTCCAAGGTGTTTGGTATTTCGGCGTTTTCCCGCGCACTGGTGGTGGACAAGGACGTGTCGGCCATTCAGCAGGCGACGGTCGCGTATCTGGAACGGTCGCTGCGCCGCGCCAAGACCTTTAAGGTCGAGGCTAAGCGAGCCGACAAGAAGTTCCCGCTGACCTCGCCGCAACTGTGTGCGCAGGTCGGTGCGCATTTGTTGGAAACGTTTCCGCATTTGACGGTGGACGTACATAATCCTGAGCTGATCGTGTGGGTGGAGATCCGCGATTTCGCAGCCTACATCCACGGCCCGCAGCAGCCGGGTGCCGGCGGTATGCCGGTGGGCACCGGCGGTAAGGCGGCGGTACTGCTCTCTGGCGGCATCGACTCGCCGGTTGCGGCGTATATGATGGCCAAGCGCGGTATTGAGCTTGCTGCGGTGCACTTTGCTTCTCCGCCGTATACCAGTGAACGCGCGGAGCTGAAGGTCAAGACGCTGTTGAAGAAGGTGGGCGAGTATGCCGGACACAGTACGATGTACATCGTGCCGTTTACGCATATTCAGGAGGAGATCGGGAAGCATTGTCCCGAGGAGCTGTTTACGCTGGTGATGCGGCGGTTTATGATGCGCATTGCCTCCCGTCTGGCCGAGCAGAACGACTGCGGTGCGCTCGTTACGGGCGAAAGTGTGGGGCAGGTGGCCAGCCAGACCATCGGGGCGTTGCAGTGTACCGACGCAGTGGCAACGCTACCGGTGTTCCGTCCGGTCATCGGAATGGATAAGGAAGAGATCATTGCGATCGCACGGCGGATCGGCACGTTTGAAACGTCTATCCAGCCGTATGAGGATTGCTGTACGGTGTTTACACCCCGTCATCCGCGCACGCGGCCGCGTATACAGGATCTGGAAAAGGCGGAGCAGCAGTTGCCGGTGGAGAAGCTGATCGCGGAGGCGGTCGCCGGTGTGCGGGTGGAAAAATTTTAAAAAATCCTCAAAAAATTGACAAAAAAGGTGGCGAAGATCGATGAACGCAGAAATACTGACCGTAGGGACAGAGCTGTTGTTGGGGGATATCTTAAATTCCAACAGTCAGTTCCTGTCCCGTGAGCTGGCGATCTACGGCATTGACACGCTGTACCAGTCCACGGTGGGCGATAATCGCGAGCGGCTTGCGGCTGCGCTGGCGTTGGCACTGTCCCGCTGTGATATGGTCATCCTCACCGGCGGACTCGGCCCCACAGAGGATGATCTGACCCGTGAAACAGTGGCCGAGGCACTGAATATCCCGCTGGTACTGCACGAGGAGAGCGAAGCGCGTATTCGGGAATACTTCCGTTCCACGGGCAAGGAATATACCGAAAATAACCGCAAGCAGGCGATGTTGCCGCAGGGTTGCACCGTGTTCCCGAACGACCACGGCACCGCTCCCGGCTGTGCCGTGGAGCGGTACGGGCAATGCGTGATCCTGCTGCCCGGCCCGCCTAAGGAGCTTGTTCCGATGTTTCTGGGTAGCGTCGCGCCGTTCTTGGAGCGTTTTTCGGGGGAGACCATCCGTTCTCACATCATCGGTGTGTTCGGTATCCCCGAAGCCGCAGTGGACGAGCGTCTGCACGATCTGACAGAGGGCACCAATCCCACGGTAGCGCCGTATGCCAAATCCGGCGAGGTGCTGTTGCGGGTGACGGCGAAGGCGGCGACTGCCGAAGAGGCGGATGCGCTGTGTGCGCCGGTCATTGGGGAAATCCGTGAGCGGCTGGGTGCTGCGGTATACGGTGTAGATACCGGCGGTCTGCCGGAAACAGTGGTCGCCTTGCTGAAGGATCGCGAAAAGAAGATTGCAACGGCGGAGTCCTGCACAGCAGGACTGTTGTCGGGCAAGCTGACAGAGGTCCCCGGCGTATCGCAGGTGTTTGAATGCGGTATCGCCGCCTATTCGCCCGAGATCAAGCGTCAGGTGCTCGGCGTGCCGGAAGCAGTGCTGGAAAACCAAGGTGCCGTATCGCCGGAAACGGCCGGTGCGATGGCCATCGGTGCGCGTCGCGTAGGTGGTGCGGATATCGGCATCGGCATCACCGGCGTGGCGGGTCCCGACCCGAGCGAGGGCAAGGAGGTCGGCACGGTATACGTGGCGCTGGCAGATGAACGCCGCGTGTGGGTCAAGAAGATATTTGCCGGCCACGGCGCGGAGGACCGCGAGCAGATCCGCAACGCCGCAACGCTGTATGCACTGGATATGGCGCGGCGGTATCTGGAGGCATCTCCCGGTGTTATGGCGGGTGGCCAGTTGCTGGAAAAGGTGCAGCAGCCGTCGGATGCCATTACCCGCAAAACACCGGGTGCGGCGATGAAGGGGCGTCGGTGGATCTGGCTGTCGCTGATCTTGGTCGTGGTTCTCGCCGTACTGTTGATCGGCTATAAGGGCTTTTTAGAACCGTATCTGAACGAACGCGAATTTGATTCGCTGTGGGCGATCTATATGCAGGAGCAGGAGGTCGAGGAGACCGACGAGGTCACCTATCCCGACGGTATCCTCTCGCAGTTTATGTCACTGTACCGCGTGAACGAGGATGTGCGCGGCTGGCTGACGGTGGAGGATACCGGCATCAATTATCCGGTGACCGCGGATCCGACCGACGGCTATTATAACGGCCGCGATTTCTACGGTAAGACCTCCGCGTACGGCGTGCCGCATTTGTCGCAGGGCGTGATGCTGGAAGCCGGGCAGAGTAACCGCTCATTGGTGATCTACGGTAACAACCCGGGAAACGGGCAGATGTTCTCGGATCTGGCGGAATACACCAAGCTGTCGTTCCTCAAGGAACATTCCACCGTGGATTTCAGCACGCTGTATCAGGAAAATAACTATAAGATATTCGCTGTCGTGCTGGTGCAGGACGGTGATACCTCGGCGAGCGCGTTTGATTTCACCGTGGACGAGTTTGCCACGGAGGACGATTTTCTGTATTACGTGGCGCAGCTGCGCCGCCGGTCGCTGTTTGATACGCCGGTCGAGGTGCAGGAGGGCGACGAGTTGCTACTGCTGACCACGCCCATCGAGTACAGCTTCAGCAATGCGCGTATCGTGGTGGCGGCGCGTCGTGTTCGTACGGGTGAGGATCCGAAAAACGATCTGACCAAGGCTCGCACGAACCGCACGGTTCTGATGCCGTCGGTGTGGCAGGATGCGCAGGACGGCACGACTACCGCCGAGCAGACCACCACGACCGAGGCACCCACGACCACCGTGACGGATACCACGACCGTCACGACCGAGGTCCCGACCACGACCGCGAAGCCGACGACCACCACGACGGTCACCACGACCACCACGGTTGTCGCGACAACGACCACCGTGCCCACCAGTCCCAACGAGGAGGGCGATCAGCTGGTAGGTGAGACCACCACCAAGCCCAACACGACGACAGCGTCGCGCCCGTCGGTGACACGACCGCCGGATGCGGAGGAGGAGCGTGTGGATGCCATTGAGGGCACGGTGCAGGGATCGGTATCCGAATACGAATTTATGAGCTATTTCGCGCTGAAAAACACCAACAGCGCGGTCAAGGATGAGATGCAGGACAGCGATGGCGTGCTGCGTCCCCAGACCAAGGAGGAGCTGCAACGCGCGCTGACGTATATCGTCAAGGCCGAGCTCGGCAGTGCCAGCACGATGGTGGCCTCCACCGAGGCGCAGAAGGCGCAGGCGGTGGTATCGTATACCTACATACTGTGGTATAATGCCAATTATCAAAAGCCGTACACCTGTAGCTTAAAGCCGCTGGATCTTACTAATCAGTGGGATAAGAAGATCTACGACGCGGTCGGCGAGGTGTTGGGCGTGAAGCTATTGGATCTTACCAAGACCGGTATGGAGGATATGCTGTTGCAAACGGTGTATTCCGCAGCAACGGGTGGCTACAGTGCCTCCAGCAATAAGGTGTGGAGCGGCACACTGCCGTATGCGCAGAGCGTTGTCAGTAAGTACGACGATGCCGCAACGTACGCCAAGTACGGCGGTGGCGGTAAGTTTATCAGCACCGTCACGCTGACCCGTGAGGAGCTTAACGAAAAGGTCAAAACGTGGTTTAAAAATAATGTGCAGAACCGCTATCCCACCTACGTGATGCCGGAGGAGCAGTTCGAACTGGAAAGCGGCGAGCTACCGTTGCAGGCGTTGTCGTATGACGGCGACGGCACGGCCGGTACGGGGGACAGCTGGAACTACGTGTTCCACACGAATTTCTATTATGTGGACAACCGCGGCAACAAAAAACCGCTGACCGGCTACAATATGCGCTCGGCACTGGGGCTGCGCTCGCACGCGTTCCGCGTATCGTACGAGGTCTCCACCGATACGTTGACCATTACCACGCAGGGCTGGGGTCACGGCGTAGGCCTCAGCCAGATGGGCGCGGTCGGCTATGCGAACGAAGAGGGCTGGAGCTATGTACAGATCCTGCGTCACTACTATTCCGTGACGGGCAACAGCGCGCATCAGGTCGTTATGCCGGTGTGGTAAGGGGTATTTTGAATTTATTCCTTTACCGTACTAAAGTTTTTGTTGACAAGTGTCCTATAGTGTGATATAGTTAAAACAATTCGTAAAACGGGGTGTTTGCTATGAAAAACCGTTTATTTGCAGCAGAATACGCCTATTATTTTAGCTTTTACTTTTGCTTTAACAACAATAGTAAGAGCGCTTTCTGCTGCCGGTAATTCAAGGTGAAAACCTTTTGTAAACCCTGTAACACGGGCCCGCAGTGAAAGCTGCGGGCCTTTTGATTTTTTGGGAGGAATGGACAAATGATCGCAGTTATTAAACAAGGTGTTGCCGCTGACCAGATCGACAATCTGATCGCGTGGCTGGAAGCGCAGAACGTGGGAGTGCACATTTCCAACGGTGAGTATAACACGGTCCTCGGTCTGGTGGGTGATACTACGCGCGTGGATATGGAGCTGCTGGAAAATCTGGAGATTGTGGAAAGCGTGATGCGCATTTCCGAGCCGTTTAAAAACGCGAATCGAAAATTCCATCCGGACGACACTGTCGTGGATGTCAGTGGCGTGAAGATCGGCGGCGGGAATTTTGCTGTTATCGCCGGTCCCTGCTCGGTGGAATCCCGAGAGCAGATCATCGAGGTCGCCGGTAAGGTCAAGGCTTCGGGTGCGACGCTACTGCGCGGCGGCGCGTTCAAGCCGCGTACCTCGCCGTATGATTTCCAGGGCCTCAAGGGTGACGGTCTGGCTTTGCTCGAGGAAGCGAAGCAGGCCACGGGTATGCCTATCGTTACCGAAATTATGAATGCCAATCACCTGCCGCTGTTTGAGAACGTCGATCTCATTCAGGTGGGTGCGCGCAATATGCAGAACTTTGAGCTGCTGAAAGAGCTTGGTCGCATCCGCAAGCCGATCCTACTCAAACGCGGTCTGGCCAGCACGATGAAGGAGCTGCTGATGAGTGCGGAGTACATTATGGCCGGTGGTAACGAGCAGATCATTCTGTGCGAGCGCGGTGTGCGTACGTTTGAGACCTATACCCGCAACACGTTGGATCTGTCGGCGGTGCCGATGCTCAAGGAGCTGTCTCACCTGCCGGTGGTGGTGGATCCCAGTCACGCCAGCGGTATCAGCCGTCTGGTTAAGCCGATGGCGTTTGCGGCGGCGGCCGCAGGCGCGGACGGCTTGATGATCGAGGTGCACAACAACCCTGCTAAGGCGCTGTGTGACGGTGCTCAGTCGCTCACGCCGGAGCAGTTTGACGACGTAATGCGCGGCGTGGCAAGGATCAGGGAGGTCGTGCCGGTATGACGGTCGGCGTTGTCGGATTGGGACTCATCGGCGGGTCGCTGGCAAAGGCTTTGAAGGCAAATACGCGGCATACGGTGCTGGGCTATGACCTTGATGACAGCACCCGTCAGTACGCCGAGCTGATTGGCTGTATCGACGGTGCGCTGACAGATGAGACTTTAGCGCAGTGTGATTACGTACTGCTTGCGGTATACCCTGCGTCGACGGTGGAGTACGTGCGGCAGCACGCCGCGCAGTTTGCACCCGGTGCGGTGGTGATCGACTGCGGCGGTGTCAAGCGCAGCATTTGCGAGGAATGCCGACCCTTTGCCAAGAAGCACGGGTTCACCTTCATCGGCGGGCACCCGATGGCGGGTCTGCACCGCTCCGGGCTGAAATACGCGTCCCCGGATCTGTACGAGGGCGCGTCGATGATCCTCACACCTGAGGATACTCGCGATATCGTGCTGTTGGAAAAGGTGACGGCACTGCTCAAATCCATAGGCTTCGGCTCGGTCACCGTTACCACCCCCGAACAGCACGACGAAATTATCGCGTTTACCTCACAGCTGGCGCACGTGGTATCCAACGCGTACGTCAAAAGCCCGCGGGCGCAGGTGCATCGCGGCTTTTCGGCGGGCAGCTACAAGGATCTTACCCGCGTGGCGAGGCTGAACGAAACGATGTGGACGGAGCTTTTTTTGGAAAATCGGGATAATCTGCTTACCGAGATCGACACACTGATCGCCTCGCTGACAGAGTACCGCGATGCTTTGGAAGCGCGTGACGGTGAAACGCTGCGTGCGCTGCTGCGTGACGGCAGTGACCGCAAGGAAAGGATCGACTACGGGAATGGAACGCATTGAAGTACGCGCTTCGCGCTGCTATAACATCCTCATTGAAGACGGCTTGTTGTCGCGCACCGGCACCTACTGTGCCGAGGTGCTGCGCGGCAAGAACGTCCTGCTGCTGACCGATCAAACGGTGGGCGGCTTGTATCTGGAGACCGTGTGCGATTCACTTGCGGCATCCGGCTTTGTCGTGACCTCGTACGTGGTGCCGGTGGGCGAGGGCTCCAAAAGTACCGAAACGTATTTACAGGTCGTGTCGTTTTTGGCTGCGCACGGCTTTACCCGCAGCGATGCCATTGTCGCACTCGGCGGCGGTGTTGTGGGCGACCTCGGCGGTTTTTGCGCTGCGTCGTAC
Organism: uncultured Eubacteriales bacterium; assembly: GCA_964470515.1. Taxonomy (GTDB): domain Bacteria; phylum Bacillota; class Clostridia; order Oscillospirales; family Acutalibacteraceae; genus RGIG3009. Next base: position 9,482 of record CAYYDD010000013.1, read on the forward strand.
CTGCGCGGCATCGGCTTTGTACAGATCCCCACCACGCTGCTCGCGTGTGTGGATTCCTCGGTAGGCGGCAAGACAGCTGTTAATCTGCCGGAGGGAAAAAACCTGCTGGGCGCGTTTTACCAGCCGTGGCTGGTGCTGTGTGACCCGCAGGCACTTCGTACCCTGACCCCCGCGATCTACGGGGACGGTATGGCCGAGGTCGTCAAATACGGTATGATCCGCGACCGCGCACTGTTCGATGCGTTGGAGCGTGGTGAGCCGGACGATGCCGCGATCATCAAGCACTGCGTGTCCATCAAGCGGGATGTGGTCGAAGCCGATGAACGCGACCATGGTTGCCGCCAGCTACTTAACTACGGGCACACGGTGGGTCACGCGGTGGAAAAATGCAGTCATTTCGGCATTTCGCACGGTAGTGCGGTCGCGATCGGTATGGCGATCGTGTCGCGCGCTATGGCCGCGATGGGCACCGCCCCGGTCGAGGACAGCAAGCGTCTGACGGCGCTGTTGCAAAAGTGCGGCCTGCCGATCACGTGTGAATTTTCACCGCAGGAGCTGTATCAGGCGGCGCTTAACGATAAGAAACGGGCAAACGACACGTTGGGATTAATCGTCGTCCCCACCATCGGTGAGGGGCAGATCCACAAGATTCCCGTGACGGAGTTGCTGAACTATATTGAGATGGGGTCGGTGGTATGACGGTTACCGTAAGCGGTCATACGCTGACCGGCAAAGCGACGGCACCCGCCTCCAAATCGGCGGTGCATCGGCTGCTCATCTGCGCCGCACTCAGTGATAAAGAAACGGTGCTGACAGGCGCGACACTGTCGCAGGATATCACGGCAACGATGGATTGCTTAAACGCGCTGGGTGCGTCGGTACGCATCGACGGTGACCGCTTGACGGTGACCCCCGTCGGTGCGGTACGACGGAATGCCTTGCTGGATAGCGGCGAAAGTGGCTCCACCATTCGGTTTTTATTACCTGTGACGGCGGCACTCGGTAGCGGGGCAAGGTTTACCGGCCGTGGTCGGCTGGCACAGCGTCCGCTGTCGCCGTTGTATGAGCTGCTGCGTGATAACGGCTGTACTCTGTCACCGCAGGGCACCTTTCCGCTGACAGTGAACGGTCAGCTCAGCGGCAACCGCTTTGAGATCGACGGCGGGGTCAGCTCGCAGTTCATCAGCGGTCTGCTGATGGCGGCGCCGCTACTGGGGTGCGCGGTGGATGTGTGTGTCACCGGCACGGTGGAATCCCGCCCGTATATCGATCTGACGGTCGCGGCAATGCGCCGATTCGGTGTGGACGTGACCGAACAAAACAAGGTGTTTCACGTGCCGGCGGGGCGGTATCGCTCACCCGGTATCGCTGCGGCGGAGGGCGATTGGTCCAACGGCGCGTTCTGGCTGGTAGCGGGCGCGATAGCGCCCGATGCGTCGCTTACCGTTGACGGTTTGGACGAGGCGTCGTTGCAGGGTGACCGTGCTGTTGCGACGATCATTGACCAAACGAACGGGCTGAAGACCCCGCTTAACGTCGACGTGGCGCAGATCCCCGATCTGGTGCCGGTGCTTGCGGTACTGGCAGCGGCGATCCCGGGGCGCAGTGTCATCGGGAACGCGCGGCGACTGCGTATCAAGGAAAGCGACCGCCTGTGCAGTGTCCACGCGATGCTGACGGCACTCGGCGGCCGGGTCACGATGGGGGAGAACTACCTCATCATTGAGGGCACGGGTCGTCTGAGCGGCGGCACGGTGGATGCGTGTAACGATCACCGTATCGCGATGGCTGCGGCGGTGGCGGCGTGTATCTGCGAGCAGCCGGTAGTCATCGAGGGCGCGGAAGCGGTGCGGAAATCGTATCCGAGCTTCTTTACAGAATTTGCGGAAAGAGGGATGAGCGTATGTCCTCCGTATTCGGGCGAAAACTGAAGATCAGCATTTTCGGGCAATCCCACGCCGAGACCATCGGTGTGGTGATCGACGGCTTTCCGGCCGGCTTTAGGGTCGACCGTGAGGCACTGCGGGCGTTTGCGGCGCGTCGTGCGCCGGGCAACAACGCCTTCGCTACGCCCCGCAAGGAAGCGGATGAAGCTGAATTTATCAGCGGTCTGGTGGACGATGTGACCTGCGGCGCACCCATTTGCGCCGTCATCCGCAACACCAACACGCGGTCGGGCGATTACCGTGAGCTGTTCGACCGTCCCCGTCCGTCCCACGCGGATTATCCGGCGGATATCCGTTACGGCGGTGCGCAGGATGTGCGCGGTGGAGGGCATTTCTCGGGACGGCTGACGGCGGCACTGTGTGTAGCGGGCGGTCTGTGCCTGCAATATCTGGAAAAGCAGGGCATCGCCGTGGGTGCGCACATCGCCGCCATCGGCGAAGTGCGGGATACTCCGTTTGACGCGGTCGGCGTGTCACGTGCGGATTTTCCCGGTGGCACGTTTCCGGTGCGGGATGCGGATGCCGCCGAACAAATGCTCACGGTTATTGCGGCGGCTCGCGCCAAGTCGGATTCCGTCGGCGGTATCATCGAATGTGCTGCGGTGGGCTTGCCCGCCGGTATCGGTGACCCGATATTTGATGGATTGGAAAACCGGCTGTCGCAGGCGGTGTTCGGTATTCCCGCAGTGCGTGGTATCGAATTCGGCAACGGATTTGAGGCGGCGGCACTGCGCGGTTCGCAGAACAACGACGTGTACTATGACGATAACGGTACTGTCAAGACCCGCACGAATAACCACGGCGGGGTGCTGGGCGGTATCAGCACGGGAATGCCGCTCACCTTCCGGGTGGCGATCAAGCCCACCCCGTCTATCGGCCGTGAGCAGCAAACGCTGAATCGGCGTACAGGGCAGATCGAGCCGCTCGTCGTTAAGGGGCGACACGATCCGTGTATCGTGCCGCGGGCGGTACCGTGTGTGGAAGCGGCGTGTGCCATCGTGTTATGTGATTATCTGATATAAGGAGGAAATAAGCTATGGCTATTGAAGAACTGCGTCAGGAGATCGACGCGATCGACGAAGAACTGGTGCGACTGTTTGTCAAACGTATGGGTGTTTCGGCGCAGGTGGCGGATTTCAAGAAGGAAAGCGGGCGCGCGGTGCTCGACCCGTCGCGTGAGCGTCGGTTGCTGGAACGTGTGTCGGAGCTGGCCGGTGAGGAGCTCGAATCTCAGACACGGGTGCTGTATAACCTCATCCTCAGCCTCAGCCGCTCGTACCAGAATCACCGTCTGGGCTTTGACGGCGCACTGCTTGAGAAGATCCGCACGGGTATCAAGGATACCGCGCCGGTGTTCCCGGAACGGGCATTCGTGGCGTGTCAGGGCGTGGAGGGCGCGTATTCGCAACTCGCCTGCGATAAGCTGTTCTCGGCGGCCAACATTATGTTTATGAACTCCTTTGAGGGTGTGTTCAACGCCGTGGATAAGGGCCTGTGCCGCTACGGTATCCTGCCGCTGGAAAACAGCTCGGCCGGCTCGGTCAACCAAATCTACGATCTGATGCTGAAGTACAACTTCCACATCGTGCGCAGCACCCGTCTGCACGTTTCTCACGTGCTGCTCGCCCCGAAGGGCGCCAAGCTCGCGGATATCAAGGAAATCTACTCGCACGAGCAGGCCATTCAGCAGTGCAGTGAGTTTTTGCAGGGTCTGAAGGGCGTACGCGTCAATGTGTGCGAGAATACCGCGATGGCGGCCAAGGCCGTCGCCGAGAGCGGCCGTGCTGATGTTGCGGCCATCTCGTCCGAGTCCTGTGCGGCACTGTACGATCTGGAGATTTTGGAGCATTCGCTGCCGAACGTGGATAACAACTACACGCGGTTTATCTGCATCGCCAAGCCGCTGGAGATCTACCCCGGTGCCCACCGCACCAGCCTGATGCTGGTGCTACCGCACAAGCCGGGTGCGTTGCACAGCATTTTGTCCAAGTTCTATTCGCTGGGTGTCAACCTGCTCAAGCTGGAAAGCCGCCCCATCCCCGGTCGCGATTTCGAGTTTATGTTCTACTTCGATATCGACGTGTCGGTGTATTCCGAGGCGTTTGAGAATCTGCTGTCGCAGTTGCAGGCGGAATCGGATAAATTCCAGTATCTCGGCAGCTATACCGAGGTCGTGTAATGGAACGGTTCGGCTTGCTGGGAGAGCGGCTCGGGCACAGCCTGTCGCCGCAGATCCATAGCTATTTCGGGGACTATCCCTATACGCTCATTGAAAAACAGCGTGACGAGCTGGCGGCGTTTTTTGCCGATCCCGGTTACCGTGCTATCAACGTGACCATCCCGTATAAAAAGGACGTTATCCCGTTCTGCGACGAGCTGGACGATATCGCCCGGCGCATCGGCAGCGTCAACACCATCCGCTTTGACGGTGATGCGGTGCGCGGCTATAACACCGATTACGCAGGCTTCCGCTATCTGTTGGAGAAAAACGGCATCCCCGTTGCCGGGCGCAAGGTGCTGGTGCTCGGCAGCGGCGGCTCGTCGGTGACGGCGTGCTGTGTGCTGCGAGATATGGCGGTGCGCGAGATCGTGGTGATCTCGCGCACGGGCGAAAACAATTACGACAACCTCGACCGCCACGCGGACGCGGGCATCATCGTCAATACCACCCCGGTGGGGATGTTTCCGCGCAATCTGGTATCCCCGCTGGCACTTTCGCAGTTTCCCGCGTGTGAGGCGGTGGTGGATATCATCTACAATCCGCTGAAAACACAGCTGCTGCTGGACGCGGAGGCGCACGGTATTCCCGCCGTTAACGGGCTGGAGATGCTGGTCGCGCAGGGCAAACGCGCGGCGGAGATATTTTTTCAAAAAGCCATTGACGACGCGGTGGTGGAAGCCACCGTGCGGTCGATGGAGCAGCGCTTTTGCAACGTCGTACTGGTGGGTATGCCCGGGTGCGGTAAAAGCACCGTCGGTCGGCTGCTGGCACAGCGACTGGACAAAGCGTTTCTGGATACCGACACGCTGGTAGAGGAGACCGCCGGTCGGCGGATCCCGGACGTCATCGTCTCCGAGGGTGAGGCAGCGTTCCGCGACCGCGAGCAGCAGGCAGTAGAGGAGGCGGGCCAGCAGCTTAGCCGTGTCATCGCGACGGGCGGAGGTGCCATCCTGCGTGAGGTCAACCGCCGAGCTATGCGGCAGAATGCCCAGGTGGTGTTTTTGGAGCGTCCGCTCGAAAAGCTGGCAACGGCGGGTCGCCCGCTGTCCAAGGGAGGTGCGGCACTCAGTGAGTTGTATGCACAGCGGTTGCCGCTGTACCGTGAGGTCGCCGACCATACGGTCGCAGTGGACGACGATCCGACCGTGACCTGCGGCCGAATTCTGGAGGTGCTAAAATGACGGTTTTGGTTATCAACGGCCCCAATCTCAATATGCTGGGCATCCGCGAGCCGGATATTTACGGCAAGCAGACCTACGAGGCTCTGGTGAAGCTGGTGTCCGACTACGCCACCGAGCGCGGTGTGGAAATCACCGTTTTCCAATCCAATCACGAGGGGGCTATCGTGGATGCCATCCAGCAGGCGTATTTTGATAAGATCGACGGTATCATCATCAACCCCGCGGCGTATACGCACACCAGCGTGGCGATTTTGGATGCACTCAAGGCTGTCGCTATCCCGACGGTCGAGGTGCACCTATCCGATATCAACAGCCGCGATGAGTTTCGCCGGCACTCGTTCGTCAGCCCCGCGTGTGTTGCCACCATCTGCGGCAAAGGCTTTGCGGGCTACCTCGAAGCTCTGGATATTTTACTGAAATAACATACTATAACATATTAAAAAGCACTTGCGGCAAAATTGCCACAAGTGCTTTTGCTTCGTTTTGTTGATTATAAACGCCCTATTACGGGCATCGCCCCTACTTAAACCAACCCAGCGATTCGTACACCGCACCGTCTGCAAGGATATACGGCTTGACGGCGGCGAGCCTGCTTTGCGGATCGTATTCCGCTACCCTGTCGCGCGTCGCATCCCAACGGTAAACGTATTTCCGCATCGCGTCCGACTTGTCGTTGTGCACCACGGTGAAAAGCGACTGAAATTGCAAAATATTTGAATTTTCGCTCAAAAGTTGCTTCAAGTGCCGTTCGGTAGCCACGAATGGCAGGTAACGCACTTGTACTAAAAATCCGGGAAATACGCAGCGAAAAACACACGCGCTGTGGCTGCCGTAGCCTTTGTCGGCGGTGGAAAACACACGGCCGCCGTCAATGCCGACCTTGGCCATCCGCGCCGGTAGCCCCCTGGATCAGCGGGCGTGTTCGCCGTGTGGATGTGCAATATGAGCACTCCTTTACTCATACAACCGATACAGCGAAGCATAGGTGCCGCCCTGCGCCATCAGCTCCTCGTGGGTGCCCATCTCGGTGATGCCGTCCCGCGTAATGACGGTGATAACGTCCGCGTTGCGTATGGTGGTTAGGCGATGCGCCACGATGAACGTCGTGCGCCCTTTTGCCAGCCGTTCCAGCGATTGTTGCACCAGCAGCTCGGATTCGTTATCCAGTGCACTGGTCGCCTCATCTAAGATCAGCACGGGCGGGTCTTTTAGGAATACTCGCGCAATGGAGATGCGCTGCTTTTGCCCGCCGGAGAGCTTGACACCGCGCTCGCCGACATAGGTGTCGTACCCGTCGGGCAACAGCTTGATAAACTCCTCCGCACCGGCCAGCCGTGCGGCTTTTTCCACTTGCTTGCGGGTGGCTCCGGGCTGGCCGTAGGCGATGTTATCGTAAATACTGCCGGAAAACAGATATACATCCTGCTGCACCACACCGATGGCACGCCGCAACGAGCCGAGCGTTAGCTCGCGCACGTCAATACCGTCCAGTGTCACGCTACCGTCGGCAATGTCGTAAAACCGCGGCACCAGCCCGCACAGGGTGGTCTTACCGCCGCCGGACGGGCCAACCAACGCAATGGTCTTGCCCGCCTCCACCTCTAAATTCAGGTGATGCAATACATCCTCACCGCTCTCGTTGTAACGGAAGGTTACATTCTTAAAGCTCACGTCGCCGCGCACCTGCGTCAGCTCTTTGGCATCGACGCTGTCGGTGATGGTGACGGGGGTATCCAGAATTTCCGCAAAACGCTCGATGCCGGTCATACCGCGGTAGAACTGCTCGGAAAATTCAATGATACGCCGCACTGAGGTCAGCAGCGTGGATACGTACAACAAATACGCTACCAGATCCGCCGGGGTGATGTGCCCGCCGATCATAAACAGTGCGCCCGCGACCACCACGGTGATGTACATCAGCCCGTCAAAAAAACGGGTGATGCCGGTAAAGCCCGCCATCGCGTGATAAATCTTCTTTTTTACCTCCAGAAAACGGCGGTTGCCGGTCTCAAACTTTTCCAGCTCCAATGCTTCGTTGGCAAAGGATTTTACCACGCGGATACCCAGCAGGCTGTCCTCCACCTGCGAGTTGATTTCACCCACGACCACGCGGGAATCGCGGAAGCCCTCCTTCATACGGCGGCGGAACGGAATACACACCACCAGCATCACGGGGACGATGGCGAAAATGATAAGCGTCAGCCACACGTTGACGTTGCACAGAATGATGAACGCTGCGGTGATCTTGATGCCCGCGATGAAAAATTCCTCCGGGCAGTGATGTGCGAATTCCGTGATCTCAAACAGATCATTGGTGATGCGCGACATCAGCGTGCCCACCTTGGTTTCGTCGTAATACGAGAACGGCAGTTTTTGCAGATGACGGAACAGATCGCTGCGCATCCGCGTTTCGATGCGCGTGCCCATAATATGCCCGATGGAGGTCATATAATAATTGGCTGCGGTGTCGATCAGCCGTAGCACGAGGTACAGTGCGCCGATGGTCAGCACCGACCGCACCGTCAGCGCGGCCATATTGTTCATCGCCGCGTCGGTGATGTAGCGTACCATCATCGGCAGAACCAGCTCACACACAGTGGTCAGCGCCGCGCAGAACAGATCGAGCGCCACCACGCCGATAAACTCGCGGAAATACGGCAAAAATCGGCGGATGAGCGCACGGTTGGAACGGGTCGTTTTCTCTTTCATCGGGAACACCTCACGGGAATTGTACACCAATATTCCATAAAATGCAACAAAAGACTTGCGTTTTTCAAAAGATAGGTATATAATATGGGAACAACAACCGAATACGCCTATGTGATGCTTGCAGGAAATGCGGACTTCCGCGACCGAAGGAGCAAAACTCTCAGGTGTCCGGCAACGGATGAGGACTGTAAGCAGATAGGACTTTGGAGACGCTCATAGAGATATGAGGGCCGAAGGGGCAACGCGCAGCAGTGGGAATCTCTCAGGCAAAAGGACAAAGGTAACGTCACCGATCATTCATCGGTGTTCTTTTGTGTTTTTTGCGAACCGCTCTGCCAAGGGCGGTTCGTTGTTTTATTTCGAGGAGGAAATAGGAAATGGACAAGTTTTGGCAAGTGTTGACTGACGTGAACGACGCGGTCAACGGTGTGGTGTGGACGAAGGTCGGTGTCTGGCTGCTTATCGCCGCCGGTATTCTGATGACCTGCTGCACCAAATTCTTCCAGGTTTCGCATATCGGGCACTGGTTCAAGCACACGCTGGGCAGTATGTTCAAGAAGGATGTTATCGGTCACACCAAGGAGAAGGGTGCGATCTCGCCGTTTCAGGCACTGTGCACGGCACTGGCCGCTACCATCGGTACCGGTAACATCGCCGGTGTTGCCGCGGCTATCTGCATCGGCGGCGCGGGTGCGGTGTTCTGGATGTGGGTCGCCGCGTTCTTCGGTATGATGACCAACTATTCCGAAAACGTGCTGGGTCTGTACTATCGCCGCAGAAATGAAAAGGGTGAATGGTCCGGCGGCGCGATGTACTATCTCAAGGACGGTCTCGGCAGCAAAAAGGGGATGAAGGTCGTCGGCTCGGTGCTGGCCGTGCTGTTTTGCATCTTCACGCTACTCGCGTCGTTCGGTATCGGCAGTATGGGTCAGGTCAATAAGATCGTGGCCAACGTGGCGCAGGCGTTTGATGTGCCCGCGTTGTCCTCTATCGAGGTGTTCAGCGGCGTGTCGCTGTACAACGTCATCATCGGTGCGGCTATTATGCTGCTCACCGCGCTCATCGTGCTGGGAGGCCTGAAGCGCATCGCCAACGTTGCGGAAAAGATCGTCCCCTTTATGGTCATTATGTTCGTCGCGGGGAGCCTCGTTATCATCGGCGTTAATTACGGGAGTATCCTGCCGGCGTTTAAGGCCATCTTCGTTAACGCGTTTTCGCCTATCGCGGCCATCGGCGGCGGTGTCGGCACCATTATCAGCAAGGTGATGACGCAGGGCTTCAAGCGCGGCGTGTTCTCCAACGAAGCGGGTCTCGGCTCGTCCGTTATGGTACACTCCAACTCCAATGTCAAGGAGCCTGTGAAGCAGGGTATGTGGGGCATCTTTGAAGTGTTTGCCGATACGATGGTCGTCTGCACGATGACCGCACTGGTCGTGCTTACCTCCGGTGCGTATAATCTGGAGACCGGTGAGATTTTCGCCGGTTACACCGATGCCACGCTGGTCGGCGGCGCGTTCAATACCGTGTTCTCGTGGGGCGGCATCGGAGAGAAGTTCATCGCCATCGCGATGTTCCTGTTTGCCTTCACCACCGTACTGGGCTGGTCGCACTACGGCTCCAAGGCGTGGGAATATTTGTTCGGTGCCAAAACCACCGTGGTGTTCAAGATCATCCACATTTGCACCATTATGCCGGGTGCGATTATGACCTCGTCGCTCGCGTGGGATATCTCGGATACCTTCAACGGCCTAATGATGATTCCCAACCTGATCGGTGTTGTCGCGCTGTTCCCGCTTGTGATGAAGATCACCCAGAACTACATCGACCGCAACCTCAAGGGTAAGGCGGAGGCGGCCATCCTCTCCTATAAGCAGGCCGAGGAAGCTGCGGAAAACGAAACCGTAGAAGCCTAAATTATTATAAACCGACCCCGGCGGGCATCTCGCTCCCGCCGGGGGTTTTTGCGTGCAAGAAAGCAAAGCAACATTCCGTGGATCAGTCGGCCACTGCTTGGGAATGGTGAGCATCCATATCCCCTTGCGAAAAATGGGCTCTTCATAGTATATACCTGATTTTCTCGAAATTTTCCGAAAAAATATCAACTAAACAAGCACGGCGCGTGGAACATCGGCGCAAAATGCGGGGTCTGCCGCATGGATATATAGTCGTTTGCCGAGAAGATGAGGTGATCCATAACGTTTATTTCGGCCGGTTGCAGGTTTTCGATCAGCTGACGGGTCACCGCCAGATCCTGCTGAGAGGGGACGGCAAAGCCGGCAGGATGATTGTGGGCGAGGATGATGCCGGTGGCGCGATAAGCCAACGCCGTCTCTATGACCTCGCGAGTGCGCAGATCGGTCGTGGTGAGAGTTCCGATGCTGAGGGTCTCGCAACCCAGCAACTCCCAACGGTTGTTGATACAGACAACGATCGATTTTTCGTTCTTTTCGTTTAGGAACAGCGGCCACAGGTAGTTTCCGATCTGTTCGATGCTTGTAAATACTCGAACGTCCTCCCGCTTGTCTAGGTAATAGCGCCGCAACAGCTGTCCGCAAAAATTAATGAGCGAGGCGGAGTGTGGCCCGATACCTTCTACGCGGCATAGCTCGTTGACGGAAGCCTCCAACACGACCGATAAGCTGCCGAACTCCTTCAGCAGCAGATGGGCCAACTCGTTGGTGTCCTTTCGGGGGATGGTGTAAAAAAGCAACAGCTCAAGGATCTGATGATCCTCAAACGACTCCAGCCCGGTTTTTAAAAACCGTTCGGTCAATCGACGGCGATGTCCGTCGTGAAGGCCCTGCGGCATATGATCCCTCTCCTTTCTTCTGCCTATTATACCAAAGAACATAGAGAAAAGAAACCGTTTTTCGACAAAAACCGAAACAAAAATTATTTTTACCAAAAACAAAAATGAAACGCGAGAAACAGAGAAAAATCAAGAGAAAACGAGAGAAAACGAGCGAGAGAGGGATATAAATTAAAAAAACGGTAAATTGGGTCTTGACACCCGGTTTTCGGTATGTTATTATAGGCAAGCTGTGAAAAAAGACAAACAAACAGGAGGTTTTCACTATGTCTACCTATATGGCAAAGGCCGGTGAGGTTGAGCGTAAGTGGTACGTGATCGACGCTGCCGGAAAACCGCTGGGCCGTGTGGCTGCTAAGGCTGCCGAACTGCTTCGCGGTAAGCATAAGCCCACCTACACGCCTCACGTTGATTGCGGTGACCACGTCATCATCGTCAACTGCGCGGAGGCTGTTCTGACCGGCAAAAAGCTGGAGCAGAAGGTCTGGTATCGTCACACCGGCTGGATCGGCAACCTGAAAGCAACCAAGTATGCCACGCTGATGGAGCAGCGCCCGGAAAAGGCGATGGAGCTTGCTGTGAACGGTATGATCCCGAACAACACCTTGGGTCGTCAGGCGAGTGCGCGTCTGCGCGTGTACGCCGGTGCGCAGCACGAGCATGCTGCCCAGAAGCCCGAAGTGTATGAGTTTTAATTGAAGGAGGCTGTTCACAATGGATTACAATAAGAGACCGTATTTTTACGGCACCGGCCGCCGCAAGAAGTCTGTTGCCCGCGTACGTCTGTATAACGGTACCGGTAAGGTGACCATCAACGACCGCGATATCAACGATTATTTCGGTCTGGAGACTCTGAAGGTTATCGTCCGTCAGCCGCTGGTTCTCACCGCGCTGACCGAGAAGTTTGATGTTGAGTGCCGCGTGGCTGGCGGCGGTGTCACCGGTCAGGCCGGTGCGATCCGTCACGGTATCGCCCGTGCCCTGTTGCAGTATGACAGCGAGGCACTGCGTCCGGCGCTGAAGAAGGCCGGCTTCCTGACCCGCGATCCGAGAATGAAGGAACGCAAGAAGTACGGCTTGAAGGGTGCTCGCCGCGCTCCGCAGTTCTCCAAGAGATAATCCGTATTATTTCAAAGATTACAAAAACCCCGAAACCATCACGGTTTTCGGGGTTTTACTTTTGCTCAAAATTCTCTTTTGGTGCAAACTTGGTGCAAATTATTTTAAAAGGACTACGACACCCAAAATGTCATAGTCCTTTTTATCATTCTTCTTCGTCTTTATTAACCTCTGCTAAATACCCCGCAGTGATAACACCAGACGGTAGAGCAATAATTGCAATTCCAAAAACCGATGAAATCATCGTAACAATTCTTCCCACCGTAGTAATTGGATAAATGTCACCATATCCAACTGTTGTTAAAGAAATGGTTGCCCAATAAATTGCATCGAAAAAAGTGTTAAAGGATTCAGGCTCTACGTTGTAGATTACCAATGCCGATATTAGAACATATGCGACGGCCGTTGTTGCTACCGCCGAAAGAACTCGTTTTTGTTTTTTGAAAACATTGGATATTATATCAAAACTTCTTGAATATCTTAAAAACTTAAAGGCACGAAGAACTTTTAATGTTCGTAGTAATCTAAATAATTTTAACAATTTGAATCCGCTATTCAAAACTGTTAGTGAGGGCAAAATGGAGATAAGGTCAATTATTGCCATTGGTGTTGTTGGATATATAAAAAACGAGGCAACGGACTTGTTGAGTTTGTAATCTGCAACAAAAAGTCTCAGTATGTAGTCTATAATAAATATTGCTACTGTAATATAATCAATCCATTGAAAAAACAAATTTGTTTCTTTAAATGCGAGAGGAACAATGCTTATTACAATGGTTGCCATCATTATAAAATCATAAGCACAACTTATTTTGTTGTTATTGTCATCGGGGTTAATGATTGAATAAATCTTTTTTCTCATACTTTTTACCCACACTATTATAAAATTTTAGTTATTATATCGCACTTTTAATAATTTGGCAATCCTTATGAGTCTTGATAATTCTTTATAGAATCGTTATGACTCTTTTTCTTTATATAAGACTCTTATAAATCTTGCATGATTATATAAGCATTATGACCTCATTTGTTAAATACGAAGATAGCAGTGTGAAATAAAAAAATCACACTGCGATTTTTATTGCCGTTTTGCTCTGTGTTGGTGCAAAACTTTATGAAACGACATAAACTTTTTGCAACGATATCCCATTTTAGCAAAACAAAATCGCACAATATAAACGTTTTCAACGATATTACACGATATAAACGGTACGCCGAAAACTCCAAGCGCTGATTTTATCATCGCCCATTACAACGACTTCCCATCCGGGAAGTCGTTGTTTTTTGCGACCGATCACTGCCTGTCCGCATATATTGGGAAAGAGCCACCGGCTCACAACCTCTTGTGCGGAAAGGAGGATCTTTATGCGCTGTAGATCTTGCTCTGCGCTGTGCGGCACGGTCGGCCTGATCGTCGGCGTGCTCGCGGGCATCGGTGCGGGTCTCTTGTTTTTTTATGAGCTGTTGCCCGGGCTGGCTACCGTGTTGCCCATCACGCTGACGCTTGGTGCCGTGGCCACAGCCTTGTTGCTTGTCGGTATTGCTGTTGCGGGCGTTCGCCCGAACACCGTGATGGCCGCGTGCCTTGCAGCAAACGGTAACCGACTGCTGGCGGGGGCACTGGGAACGGTCGTCAGCACGCTGACGCTGCTGGTGTTCAACACCGGCCCGCTGTTCAATCTCCGTCTGGTACTGGTGTCCGTCGTCGCGCTGCTCCTGGCCTATCTGGCCGTGCAGATCGTCTGCTTCGTGACCTGCGTTACCCGCCGCCTCGGCGGTGACAACGGCACCTGCTGACACGCAAAAAGCCCCGCCCGAGTGATCGGGCGGGGCTCATCACTATTCTCGTGACCAGCTACAGGATATCTCGCCGTTCAAAGCGGCAATGATGGCCTCGGGCGTATTCTCCGTCAGTTCCAGATACGCGACGGCCTCGCTGATATCGTCCAACTGATGCGCGTCAGAACTCAGTAGCAGTGGCTTGTCGCCGATCTCGCGGTAACGCACCCTGAGATTCTCCACGTCCCCACGGGCGGTGATCTCCACTGCGGTAAATCCCACGGGCGGCAGATCGCCCAGCGCAGCGGTGATACCGTAGGATGGACGGTCGATATGCGCGGGGAACGCCGCGCCGCCGAACGACCGTACCAGCGCCACCACGTCGTCCACACTGATAGAGGACGCTGTGGTCAGCAATACGTCCACCGTGCCGATGCGCTCATCCTGCGCGTTGCAGATCACCTGCTCGCCGAAAATATCCGGACGGTTTTTCACAGGCGGCAGCGTGGCGGCAACGTATCGGTCGAAGGCCATCGCCTGCTCCAACGCGGGAAACAGACACACGATATGTACTTCCTCGGCGGTGCACAGCTCCATTCCGGGCAGGAATATCAGCCCCGCATCCGCGGCCACCTCAGCGGCGGCCGGACAGTTGGCGCAGGAATTGTGATCGGTCAGCGCAATGGCGTTCAAGCCTAAAATAGTGGCCATCTGCACTAAGTCGTGCGGGGTCATTTCCTCGTCACCGCAGGGCGAGAGGCAGGAATGGATATGAAAATCGTAATATATCTTCATCATATCTCTCCCGGTGACGTTGTACTCTGTCTAACGTCTAATATCTAACTGCTAATCTCTGAGTTTGCAAACATTCACCCAGATGCCGCCGGAATACTGCTCCAGTTGCTCGCAGGTGACCTCGATGGCCGAATTGGCACTGCCTGCGGCGGGGAACACGGTGTCGAATCGCTTTAGGGATTCGTCCAGAAACACCCGCACGGTATCCGGCAGGGCGAACGGACAGACACCGCCGACGGCGTGCCCCGTCAGCTCGGCGACGCGTTCATACGACAGCATTGATGCCTTAAACCCGAAGGTGCGCTTAAATTTGGTGTTGTCGATCTTGGTATCGCCCGCTGCCACCACGACCAGACAGCCCTCGCCGTCGGCAAACGACAGCGTTTTGGCAATGCGGGAGCTCTCCACGTTCAATGCTTGCGCCGCGAGCTCCACGGTGGCACTGGATACGGAAAATTCACGGATATCGTCCTCACGGCCAAAGGCCGCGAGGAACGGACGAACAGCTTCAATAGACATTGGAAACACCCTTTCTTATAACAGCTTGGATAACGTCACAGCCAAGGTATACGCGTCCTTGGGACTTCGCAGGACGGTAATATTCTCGGTTTCCGCACGGGTACGCGCCGCGTCATCCAACGCGGCGTTCTCGCATAGAATGAGGCAAGGCAACTCCGCCAGCACACAAACGGCGATGGCGTTGACGTTTCCCATCACGGTAAACCACGCGCTGTCGGCCCGGGCACGGCCCATCACCCAACTGAGAAGATCACCGCAGTAGCCGCCGACGACGGCACGGTCGAGGTCGCCCTCGCACAGCACGTCTAATTCCAACGGCGCAACGAGATCGCGCACGGTCATTGGTTATCGTCTCCTTTCGCCTCTTCTTCGGCGTGCTGCAGACGCTCCCGCATACGGAAGATGCAATCATCTTCATCGGCCAGTCCCAACGCCACGTCCTCCGCCATCGCACGGCAGGAGGGAGCACCGCAGGAGCCGCAATCCAGCTTAGGCAGATGCTGGAAGATATCCTCAGCCTGTTGCATCAGACGCATCGCGTCGGACACGTTTTCCGCCAGTCGCAACGCGGGATTTTCCTGCAACGGCTGTGACCGGCACAGCGACGACAGCTCGCCCTGCTCCCCGGCACGGTTGCAGGACACGGGCAGATACTTGCGCAAATGCTTGACACGCGCCCGCGCCACGTAGCCGTTTTCGGTGGTAAACACGCCGCCCACGCAGCCGCCCGCACAGGCGTTCAGCTCGATGAAATCCAGATCGGCAAACTTTTCGTCCTCGAGATCCTCCAATACGTGGATGACGTTCTGGATACCGTCGGCCGACAGATGATTTTCATTCAGCGTTGCCGCTGCCTCCCCGCCGATGAACGACCAGCTCACGCCGATCAGCCCGGAATGGGACAGCGGCTGTATCTGCTCCAGATGATTCATTTTACTCAGCAGCGCAGGATATACGTCACTGATAGACAGCACGCCGTCTACCTGCGAGCGGAGCATCCCGATGGGGAAGTGGGCATCCGTTACCTTGGCGGGACAGGGGGAGATGAAGAAGATGCCGATCTCCTCCGGCCGCAGGCCGGTGCGTGCCATTACCCGCTGCCGCGCCAGTGCAGCGGAGACCTCCATTGGCGATTTCAGCGGCAGCACGTGGTCGCATAGATCGGGAAACCGCACTTGGATCAGCCGCACCACCGCCGGACACGCCGAGCTGATGACGGGCTTCTTCAGCTTGCCGTCCGCTAGCATCTGGCGGGTCGCATCGGATACGATCTCCGCCCCACGGGATACCTCAAAGATCTCGTCAAAGCCGAGCTCCGACAGCCCCGTCAGGACAACGTCGATATCGTCTAAATTGCGGAACTGCCCGTACAGCGACGGCGCGGGCAGCGCCACGGTATAGTGATAATCCGACAGCATAGCGAGCGAATCGTGCCGCGCTTTTTTGGCACGGTGCGGGCAAACGCGGATGCATTCGCCGCAGTCGATGCAGCGTGCGGAAATGATGGTCGCCTTGCCGTCGCGTACACGGATCGCCTGCGTGGGGCAATGCTTGATGCAGTTGGTACAGCCCACGCATTTGTCGGTATCCAGCGTCACGGAATGAACGAAGCGTTCCATAGATTAAAGCTCCTTAACCACAACTGTCACACTAAACCAGCACGGTCATACGGATACAGGTACCCTCACCGAGCTTGGTGTCGATGGTGAGCTCGTCGGTGTATTTCTTGATATTCGGCAGACCCATACCGGCGCCGAAGCCGAGATTACGCACGGTCTCCGTGGCGGTAGACCAGCCCTCCTGCATCGCCAGATCCAGATCGGGGATGCCGGGGCCTTGGTCGGTCAGCGTGATGACGACGCGGTCGGGATCAATCACCACATCGGCCGTGCCGCCGTTCGCGTGGATGACCATATTGATCTCACCCTCGTACATCGCAATGGCGACACGGCGGATGAAGTCGGGACGGAAGCCCAACTGCTTGAGCTTGCCCTTGACCGCGCCGGAGGCTTCACCCGCGCGGGTAAAATCGTCGCCGGGGACTTTATAATGCAATTTGATGCTCACAGTATTTCACCAGCCTTCATCACGCAGTTGCGGTTACGTGTCGCCGCCGGACAGTCCGTTTTCGTACAACAGACCGCAGGCGGTAAACATACGCAACGGCGTAGTCATCAGCACGATGCCGCGTTCCTCGGCCAGCTCCATCATTTCGGAGGTCGGCTCCTTACCGCGCACAAAGACGATGCACACCATATCCATCATCTCCGCTGTGCGCACGACCTGCGTGTTTACCAGACCTGACAGCAGCACCGACTGGTTCTTCACAAAGGCCAGAACATCGCTCATCATATCGCTGCCGCAGGCGTTGCGCACCTCGGTGTTCAGGTTACTGCCGGCCCGCAGCTCGGCGTTCAGGATCGATTTGACATCCGCGATGGTCATAAAGAGCTCATCCTTTCTGTTATCACATACTTCCATTATACTGTCTGACTGCGAAATATGCAAGATGCTCGCAGGAAAATTGCGAAAAATTCGGAAATCAGTTGACTATCCGCGACAATAAGAGTACAATAATAAATAGCCTATTCTAATTTTTATGGGAGGAATCAACCATGGCAAGAGTGTATAATTTTTCGGCCGGCCCGTCGGTCCTGCCGGAAAGCGTGTTGCGTCGTGCGGCGGATGAGATGCTGGACTATCAGGGGTCCGGTCAGTCTGTGATGGAGATGTCTCATCGATCGAAAACCTACGATGCGATCATCAAGGAATGTGAGGCGCTCCTGCGTGAAGTGATGAACATCCCCGACAATTATAAAGTGCTGTTCCTGCAGGGCGGCGCGTCCTCGCAGTTCGCGATGCTCCCGCTGAACCTGATGACGGGTAGCGGCAAGGCCGATTTCCTGATCACCGGTCAGTGGGCCACCAAGGCGTATAAGGAGGCTTCTCGCTATGGTGAGGCGAAGGTGATTGCCAGTTCCAAGGATAAGACGTTTTCGTACATCCCGGAGTGGGATACCGCCGATTTCACGCCGGATGCGGACTACTTCCACATCTGTATGAACAACACCATCTACGGCACGAAGTTCCACACGCTGCCGGAGACGGGCAGCGTTCCGCTGGTGGCGGACGTGTCCTCCTGCATCCTGTCCGAGCCGATCGACGTGTCCAAGTTCGGCGTGCTGTATGCCGGTGCGCAGAAGAATATGGGTCCCGCCGGTCTGACGGTGGTTATCATCCGTGAGGATCTTATCGGTGAGCCGCAGTCCTGCACCCCCACGATGTTTACCTACAGAACGCATTCCGAGAACGATTCGATGTTCAATACCCCGCCCTGCTATGCCATCTATGTTTGCAAGATGGTGCTGGAGTGGATCCGTGATGAGATCGGCGGTCTCGAGAAGATGAAAGAGATCAACGAGAAAAAGGCGAAGCTGCTGTATGACTTCCTGGATGAATCCGTGATGTTCCGCGGCACGGTGGAAAAGAAAGACCGTTCGCTGATGAACGTTCCGTTCGTCACCGGCGACGAGGAGCTGGATGCCCGCTTTGTCAAGGAAGCGGCGGCTGCCGGCTTTGTCAACCTGAAGGGTCATCGCTCGGTGGGCGGTATGCGCGCCTCCATCTACAATGCGATGCCGATCGAGGGCGTTGAAAAGCTCGTTGCCTTTATGAGAGCCTTTGAGGCAGCCAACGCATAAGGGGAGAATAGGAATGAATATTTTAACATTAAATAAGATCGCCGCCTGCGGTACTGAACGTCTGGGCAGTGGTTACACCGTGGGTGACGCGGTGGAAAACCCGGAGGGCGTGCTGGTGCGATCCGCCGCTATGCACGATATGGAGTTTCCGGAGTCCCTGCTCGCGGTTGCGCGCGCGGGCGCGGGTGTCAACAATATCCCGATTGACCGTTGCAGCGATGCCGGCATCGTGGTGTTCAACACCCCCGGAGCCAATGCCAACGCCGTCAAGGAGATGGTCATCGCGGGTCTGCTGCTGGCCTCGCGTAAGGTCATTCCTGCTATCGAGTGGGCGCGTACGCTGAAGGGCCAGGGTGACGAGGTCGGCAAGCTGGTGGAAAAGGGCAAGAGCCAGTTCGTCGGCCCCGAAATTATGGGTAAAAAGCTTGGCGTTATCGGTCTGGGTGCCATCGGCGTGCTGGTGGCGAATGCCGCCAAATCGCTGGGTATGGACGTGTACGGTTATGACCCGTACCTGTCGGTCGATGCCGCGTGGAAGCTATCCCGTTCGGTGCATCACGCCGCAAGCGTGGCGCAGTTGATGGCAGAGTGCGATTACATCACGCTGCACCTGCCGCTGACTCCCGACACCCGCGACACCATCAACGCCGACACCATCGCCACGATGAAGGACGGTGTGCGTATCCTCAATTTTGCCCGCGGCGAGCTGGTTAACAGCGATGCGATGAAGGCGGCACTGGCCTCCGGCAAGGTCGCGTCCTACGTGGTGGATTTCCCGTCGGATGAGATGCTGTGCGTGGATAACGTGGTGGCCATCCCGCATCTGGGCGCGTCCACGCCCGAGAGTGAGGATAACTGCGCTGTGATGGCGGCTGACGAGCTCAAGGCGTATCTGGAGCAGGGCATTATCCGCAATTCGGTGAACTTCCCGGCGATGGAGACTGCCAAATCCACCGCGGTGCGCGTGTGCGTGCTGCACCGCAACGTCCCCGCGATGGTGGCGCAGATCAGCACGCTGATCTCCGAGGAGGGTGTCAACATCGACACGATGACCAACCGCTCCAAGAAGGACAACGCGTACACAGTGCTGGACGTGGAGTCGGACGTGGCTGAGACCACGCTGGAAAAGATACGCGCGATCGACGGTGTTATCCGTGTGCGCAAGATTTGATTAAAACAAGCAGTACGAGGGATGCCGTTCGGCATCCCTCGTTTTTTGTAAACAAAAACCACGCGATAGTCGCGTGGTTCAAAAAAGCTTCAGCGATGAAAAATCCTCCGATTGTGTTAAGATAAAAATGACCTGCCAGTCACGAA
>CAYYDD010000014.1:0-28614 GCA_964470515.1 uncultured Eubacteriales bacterium
TTCTTCTCATAATACTTCCCTCCTACACTCTCTAAAACCTTCTGTTTCGACTATATGCTTGTGTCAAATTAGGAACAAATCGCCCTCGGCTCCCTCTGACGAGGGAGCTGGATTTTGCGAAGCAAAAGACTGAGGGAGAGAAAACTACCCCTCCGACAAAACTTCGTTTTGCCACCTCCCCTGACAAGTGGAGGCTCTTGTTTCAACTTGTGGAAATGATTTCCACAAGTTGAAAATTCCGCATAACAACAAGCATTTTCGTAAACTTAATATAACATTTTTTGCTGATATTTTCAAGTTATATATGCAAATAGAGTTATCCCGAAATTACGAGATAGCTCTATTTTTGGTGGTATGACAAAAATCATACTGAAACACCGAAAATCATACCAAAGAAAATGCAGTTAAAAACTTGTTTTTAAGCAGTAACACCGCCAAAAGTATGACGGCTATTCCTGCCTTGCCCGTCGATAGGATAAAAGTATCTTGAAGTGTAGATAAATTTATGATACAATATTCGAAAGACAAGATGTAAATTTTGAAGATTTTGAAGAAGGTTAGAAAGTTATGAAATACAAAGATATGATATTCAAAATTCCTGTAGAATCGCCAACATACAAGGATGATTCAAACTTTGTCATTCAACAAATGACCGCTATTTTAGATAAACGAAAAAAGATAGGTGACAACAAAATCATCATAAACACGAATTTAAAACTTGGTCTTCCATTAGAAAATATAAATAAAATTGCCGGGCCGATGATTGAAGCTTGGGCTGGCGAGGTTTTTGCTGGAATTAGAGATAATCTTAACAATGAATATTATTTAATTAATGTTGAGGCACAAGAACGCTTGGGAATGGCTGATATCGTTTTACAATTCAAGAAAAATGATAAAGTATTAACAGGTAATGTTGATGTCAAAGCAACTGCAAATGATATTCAAAACAGCGGAAAAGGGCCGAATATTACATCATTTTCCAGAATCCGTACTGCATATGTAGATGACCCCGATTTTATGTTTATAATCTTATCAATAAAACATCGTGTTTATTCAGAAAGAAATAAAGAAACAGGTTTGGTTGATGGAATTATGGAAGTTGTAGATTACAATGCATATGATTTAAAATTCATAAGTGACGCAGATATAAACTATAATCCAGCACTCGGCACTGGTCAAATACAGATTAAAGATATTCATTATGTTAGCTATCAATATCGTACTACATGGGAAATGTGCCAACTGCTTGACCACAAGTATTTACATAGTTCTCGCAGAACAATCAATGATTTTTACAGAGAGGCACGAAAAAACGGATGGATAAAAAATTAAAACTCATATGTGGTGATGCGATTGAGGAAATGAAAAAATTAGCCGATAAAAGCGTTCGCCTTATCGTAACTGACCCACCTTACAATCTCAATAAAGACTATGGTAATAACCAAGATGATTTGGAGTTTGCTGAATATCTCGAATTTTCACGCAAATGGTTAAAAGAAGCGCACCGTATATTGACAGACGATGGTACTATTTATGTTTTTATGGGGATGAGATATATCTCATATATCTACTCTATTTTAGAACAAGAATTGGGAATGACTTTTAACTCTTGGATTACTTGGTTTTATACACAAGGAATTGGAAAAACAAAAGGTTTTTCTCCTCGACACGATGATATTTTAATGTTTACAAAGCACCCAAAAAAATTTGTGTTCAATTTGGATGATATTCGTGTTCCACAAAAATTTTATCGCTCTGTAAACAATATGCGTGGTGCTAACCCCGGAAATGTATGGGAATTTTCTCATATGCATTATTGTAATAAAAATCGACAAAATCATCCAACCCAAAAACCCGAAGGGCTATATGAAAGAATGATATTATCATCATCAAATGTAGGCGATGTGGTTCTTGATCCTTTTTCTGGTAGCGGTACTCTATTAAGGGTTTGTCAACAAACAGATAGAAGCGGAATAGGAATAGAGCTCAATCCAAAATATATAGAAATGACAAGAAATCGCCTTGCGTTACCATTTGTTGGATTTGACAGTATTGATGTTAGAATGAAGCGTGTTCCGAACGACTTAAATGATTCGGATTTTCGTATCGAATATATACAAAATCATATTAACTGGTTCCTAAAAAATCATCCTGATGCGATTGAGGAGTTTATTGAAGATGTAAAAAATAAATATTGTGAAAAGTTGATAGAAACTGGACAATATGCAATTATAGAACAAATGAAATATCAAAAAATATCAAAATCAAGCGAGGCATAAGTCTCACTTGATTTTTTTGTCCCTATTGTACCTCAACCATACCATATATTTTTTGTGCTGTCAACTTGTGCCAAACGAAAAGGCCCCCTTATGTAAGAGGGCCTTGATTCCGATATTACTTGTCGTACTTTTTCACGATGGCGCACAGCTCGTCCATCTTCTCTTGAATGTCTGCCGCGAGCTTAAACTGCGTGTGGCAGCGATGGAGGTTCTGTTCGGGATAATGGATCTTAAAATAGGTGTCGCCCTCCAGATAGTCGGTGAGGAAACGAATACCGCATTCGAGCGTCATCAGATAGCCTGAGAACGGCAACAGCTCCTTTTCCTTCGCGGTCAGGCTCTCACCGCACGCCTCCAAGAAGCCCTTGGTGTACTCCTCAAACAGGGAAACGTCGCAATACACCTTCGACAGATCGGTCTCGTCCTCGGCTGCCGGATTGGTGCCAAAACGGATGCTGTCACCGAAATCGTACAGCGACGAGCCCGGCATCACGGTATCCAGATCAATGACCGCCATCGGTTTGCCGGTCTGATCGTCCAAAAGCACGTTGTTGAGCTTCGTATCGTTGTGCGTTACACGAAGCGGCAGCTCACCGCTCGCGAGCAGTGCCACGACCTTTTCGGTATCCGCCTTGCGCTCCCGCACAAACGCGATTTCTTCCTTTAGCTCTGCGGCGCGTCCCATCTTATCAGCCGCCACCGCCGCCTCAAAATTGCGGTAACGGTTGACGGTGTTGTGGAAATTCGGGATCGCCTCGCTGAGTGTTTCGGCAGGGAAATCGGCAAGACGGCGCTGGAACTGACCGAACGCCACCGCGGAATAGTAAAAATGGATCGGATTTTCCACCGTCTGCAACGACAGCGTGTTCTCCACAAACACGTACATCCGATAATAGTTGCCCTCATGCTCTAAATACGCTTTGCCGTCCTTGGTCGGGATGATCTGCAGGCACTCGCGCTCCGGATCGCCGCCGGCGGCAACCACCTTTTCACGGATCGTCTCGGTCACGCGCTGAATGTTGCTCATGAGTCCTTCCACGTTGGGGAACACGTTGTGATTGATGCGTTGCAGGATATACCGCTTGTCCGCGGCCTGCACGCAGTAGGTGTCGTTGATATGGCCGCAGCCGTACGGCTCCGCCGTCAGCGGTTCGCGATCCAATGCAAACTGTTTTGCGATCTCTACCATGTTCATCGTTTTATCTCCTTACATTTCCACAGGATAAATACCCTTTTCGGTCATATCCAGAATCGCGTTTTGCACGTCTACCTTATCCTCGGCATAGGTCATACCGTACCAACGGTCGGGGGTACGAAGCACCGTAGTCTCGGCTTCACCGTCCGCCATCATATCGTTGACCGCAAAGGGCAGGAAGAACTCCGCTTTCGCCGGATTCGCTTTCGCCGTCGTATCCAAAAAGGCCTTGAACCGCTCGTCCAGATGATCCAGCATCTCGGCGGGGAACGCCCACGCGTTCATCGAAACGGGACAACCGGCGGGGAGCACTTCCCACGTCTTGCCGTCATCCTCACTGAACTGCGCTTTGCCGTCCACCATTTCAATGTGGGTACGCTCCACCAGACCGCACAGCTTGCCGTTCTCGTCAACCGAGCAGATACCGCGGGACACGTAGCCGTTTTCGGTCAGCGTGTTTTCCAGAATGTAGGCAGACATCGCAAACGACATCGGTTTTTCCGCCTGCGGCTTGGACAAGAACTCCGCTAAGATCTGATAGCTCTCACGGCCGTAAAAATCGTCCGCGTTGATGACCATAAACGGCTCTTTAACCACACCGCGGCAGCACAGGATCGCGTGCGCGGTACCCCACGGCTTGGTGCGGCCTTCCGGAACGGTGTAGCCCTCCGGCAACCGATCCAACTCCTGATACACGTATTCCACCGGGATCTTCTCGGCAATGCGATCGCCCAGCAGCTCCTTAAATTCCTTTTCGATCGCGTGCTTGATAACAAACACGATCTTGCCGAATCCGGCTTGGATCGCATCGTACACCGAGTAATCGATGAGCAGTTGACCGTTCGGGCCAACCGGCGTTAATTGTTTCAGTCCGCCAAAACGACTGCCCATACCGGCAGCCATGATCACGAGAGTCGGTTTCATACAAAATTGCCTCTTTTCCTAATACTTCTAATCTTATCGTACCCCACCCGCCGCCGCTGTGCAATAGCCGTTTTGGCAAAAATGGTATATTTTTCGCCACGGGGGCATCTTCCCGTTGAAAACAGCGCGGGAATGCGCTATAATGAGAAAAAGTACGCAAGTGCCTATTTATTATACTGGGAGGAACTGAAAATGTCAATATTGATTACCGGCGGCTGCGGCTATATCGGCAGCCACACCTGCATCGAACTGCTGGAATCCGGCCACGATATCGTGGTGCTGGATAACTTCTACAACTCGGATATGGAAGCGCTCCGTCGCGTCAAAGAACTCTCCGGCAAGGAGTTCCCGTTCTATGAGTGCGACATCCGCGACGCGGAAGGCCTGCGCCGCATCTTCCGTGCGCACAAGATCGATGTCGTCATTCATTTTGCCGGACTCAAGGCAGTCGGTGAATCGGTCGAAAAGCCGCTCGAATATTTTGATAACAACGTCAACGGCACGTTGGTGCTGTGCAGCGTCATGCGCGAATTCGGTTGCAAGCGGATGGTGTTCAGCTCCTCCGCCACCGTGTACGGTATGAACAACCCCTCCCCGCTGGATGAAACGATGCCGGTCGGCGCGGTCACCAACCCCTACGGCCGCACCAAGTTTATGATCGAGTGCATCCTACAGGATCTGTGCGTATCCGATCCCGAGTGGTCGGTCGTGCTGCTACGGTACTTCAATCCCATCGGTGCGCACGAGAGCGGCCGCATCGGCGAGGACCCCAACGGTATCCCGAACAACCTGATGCCGTACGTGTCGCAGGTCGCCGTCGGTAAGCGTGAAAAGCTGTCGGTATTCGGCAACGATTACGATACGCCCGACGGCACCGGCGTGCGTGACTTTATCCACGTCGTCGATCTCGCCCGCGGCCACGTCTGCGCGGTGGATTACGCCCGCGAGCATCGTGGCATCGAGGCGGTCAATCTGGGCACCGGCACCGGCTACAGCGTGCTGGAGCTGGTCAACACATTCGAGCGTGTCAACGGCGTGAAGGTGCCCTACGTCATCTCTCCCCGTCGCCCCGGCGATATCGGCACCTGCTATTCCAACCCGGCCAAGGCCAAGACCCTGCTCGGCTGGGAAGCGCAGTTCGGCCTTGAGGATATGTGCCGCGACGCGTGGCGCTGGCAGTCCTCCAACCCCAGCGGCTACAAAAAGTAATTTTCACCACTCAAAAGCGAGCGAGCATCCTACGATGCGCGCTCGCTTTTTATACATATCCGTTATCCCGTATCTTCTGTGCCAGCAATTTGGCAATACACCGATAGCCATTGCGGTTAAGGTGCACACTGTCGTGCAAAAGTGACGGCGGTATAAGCCCCTGCGTCATAGCGGCCGTATCCTCTGCCGTCGGTGTCAGTCCCAGCGTTTCAAAGCTATGCTCCACGATCTCCCGACGTACGTTAAACCAATGCTCTCCATATCTTTCCAGTGCCTCCGCTTCCTGCTCCGTCGTGGTATCGATACCCAGCCGCGTTAATCCCATCACAACATAGCGATCCGTTTGCAGCTTCTCAATGATCGCATCAATATACTCCATCTTCAACTGATGATCGTTCGTTCCTATCCAAATGCAATATAACAATGCACTTATCCGCGCATCAGAAAGCTCCACAGGTGTATAGGCGTCAGGGGGCATATACCTTTGTATCGTATACCGTCCCCGCTGCGTCTGCCTGACCCGATACCGCTTGCCGTTGATCCACACCGTTTTTCCGTTTAGATTAAGATTCACACTGTCCCCGATCGCCTCGGTCAACGATTCGTCTAAAATTTGCGCATCGACCGCTTTGCTCGGTTCCAAATAACCGACAATACCACCGACTGCCCACGCAATAAACCGACTGTTGCACCCACCATATCCGAAATTGGCATAACGGGGCAGCCCCAACTCCTCTGCTAATAAGGCCACATAGTTTGTATCAGAACCGGTGCCTTGGGTCAAACTATCTCCATACCCGATCAAGTCTACCCGCATCCGTTCTTTCCCAAAATACGATACCAATCTCCTCCACACCGTCCGCACACGCATCTGCAATCCCCCCACCATTCGAAATCATGTATAGTATACTGTTGATTTTATAACTTGTCAAGTTACATTAATAACTTTGTGCGTTGTCGATTTTGACAACACGAACCGCTATACTGTTCTTAGGGTGAGAGTATGAAGAATGAGCAATTCCTCAAATACAAAAAATTAGGCTTAAATATTGCCTACTACCGCAAGGAGCGCAACTTTTCTCAAATACAGCTCGCCGAAATGATCGGTATCAGCCGCACTCATATGAGCCGCATCGAAACGGCGGAATGCGCCGTTTCTCTAGATGTGGTGTTCAATATTTGTGACGCATTGGCTGTCACAGCGGCAAAGCTCTTTGACTTTCGTGACAACTGAGACCGAAAAATGCCCCGTGTCATCCTTAAAAGGATGACACGGGGCATTTTCTTAGTATTATTTTTTACCCGCTGTTCCCCATCTGTTGAGGTTCGCTTTTTGCATCGCTTGGACGAGCTTTTCGCTCACATCGCCGTACTGCGGCCTGAGCGAGGCGATCAGCTCCTTCATCTGCTGACGGTTGGTGCAGCCGTCCACGGGACAACGGGACTTGACCACCGGCAGTCCCTCGCGCCGCACGTACGCTTCGAGCTCTTTTTCCTGCAGGAATACCAAGGGACGGATCAGTGTGACCCCGCAGCGATCCAAGTAGCTTTTCGGGGCAAAGCAATCCATCGTCGCACCCGAGAGCAGGCTCATCAGCAGCGTTTCGGCGGCATCGTCCTGATGATGGCCGAGTGCTACCGTGCGGCAGCCGAGCTCCACCGCCGTGCGATGCAATGCACCGCGCCGCAGCCGTGCACATAAGCTACACGGAGTCTGCTCGCCCATTTTCTCCTTGACCGCACTCCATAGCTGTGTACGGCGGACGGTGTACGGCACTTCCAGTCGGTCACACAGGGCGGCCACGGCACTGTAATCGGTCTCCTGCCCGTCAAAGCACGGGTCGAGCGTGACGGCGTGCAGAGTAAAGGTGTGCGGATAAAACCGCCGCAGCCGTGCCAGCAACGACAACAAAGCCACGCTGTCCTTACCTCCGGATACCCCGACGGCGACCGCGTCGCCGGTGTGTATCATATCGTACCGCTCCACCGCCGCCCGCAGCACCGACAGCGGCTCGCGTTTTCCTGCCATACCGTCACCTCCTTGTCAACGATAACTATACCACACGATAAACGATTTGGCAATAAAAATCCCCCGCACAGTGGATCGCTACCGACTAAATAGACACGAAAATAAACGGATGCCCTTTCGGTCGCGGAATATATCCTTGCTCTACTAACCGTCGTTTTCGGTTTTGTCGATTGACTAATTGTTCTACTTGACGCGTGGTTATCCAAATCGTCCGCCGATCTCTCGGTTGGCTTCTCCGGCAGCTTTGCGCCGAAACACCTCTTTTGCTAATTTGTATAGCTTCCGGAGATAACGGAACCCCCTGCCGTAGTTCTTAATTCTACAACAGGGGGCTTTTTTATTCAACGTCCGTTTTTCGGGATACAGTCCACACAGCGGGGAGAATTTATTTATTTATTGAGTTGCTCGCGGATGACGGCGGCCACGGCGGCCGTCTGCTCCTTGACGAGCGTGTCATCGTCGCCCTCCGCCATCACGCGGATAAGAGGCTCGGTGCCGGACGGGCGCACTACGATGCGTCCACCGCTGCCCAGCGCGGTCTTGGCGCTCTCGATAGCCGCCTTGATAGCGCTGTTGGTATAGAACAGCCGCTTGCCTTCGTGACTGACCTCCAGATTGACACTGTGCTGCGGATATCGCTTCATCACCTGCTTGAGGTCATACAACGAACGCCCGCAACGTTTTAAGTGCGACAATAGCTGTACCGCCGTGAGCTGACCATCACCGGTGGTAGCGAAATCGCGGAAAATGATATGTCCTGACTGCTCGCCGCCGAAGGCAAGTTCGCCCAGCAGCAGCTCCTCCAGCACGTAACGGTCACCCACCTTGGTGGCAATAAATTTCAATCCGTACTCCTCGCAGAATTTAGAGAAGCCGAAGTTCGTCATAATGGTACCGACCACTGTATTGCCCGACAGCTTACCCCGCTCGCGCAGATCCAGCGCACAGATGGCCATCATCTCGTCACCGTCCACTACCGCACCGGTATGGTCAACGCACAGGCAACGGTCGGCATCGCCGTCGAATGCGATACCCAGCTCCAGTCCGTGCTCCGTCACGTACTGCGACAGTCGTTCCAGATGCGTCGAGCCGCAATCCTCGTTGATGTTCGTCCCGTTCGGCGTATCGGCCAGCACCGTGACCTCACAACCAAGCTCGCGGAACAATCGCTCCGCCGTAGCGGTTGCCGCGCCGTTGGCACAGTCTACCGCCACGCGCATCCCCTCCGGAACCACCGGCACGGTGCTCTTTAAATGGTCGATGTAATCCTTAGCGGCGTTCACCGCTGCCGTCACGCGCCCTACGTCGCCGCCGATCGGCGCGGGATAGGTACGACCGTCCAATACGATGCCCTCGATCTCTTCTTCCAGCTCATCCGGCAGCTTGTAGCCGTCACCGCTGAACAGCTTGATGCCGTTAAACGGCGCGGGGTTGTGTGAGGCCGAGACCACGATACCGGCATCCGCCTTATACTTACCCACCAAATACGCCACCGCCGGCGTGGGGATGACACCCAGACGGATCACATCCGCCCCCACCGAGCACAGCCCGGCGGTGAGTGCCGTATCCAGCATCTCGGACGATGCCCGCGTATCCGTGCCGATCACAAAGACAGGTCGGCGGCGACCGTCCTTGGCCAGCACCATAGCCGCCGCGCGGCCGATGTTCATCGCCAGCTCACACGTCAGCTCGGTGTTCGCGATACCGCGCACACCGTCTGTTCCGAATAACCGTCCCATCACTCGCTCCTTCTCGGCACCACCGTGCCGTCGTTTTTATAGATATGCCCGCCCGGAACCACGCCGCGCACACTGCACAGCGGATATACCTGTGTACCCGGCCCGATGACCGTGCCGGGATTGAGTACACAGCCGCAACCGATCTCCGCACGGTCGCCGAGTATCGCGCCGCATTTCTTAAAGCCCGTGGGGATCGGCTCGTCGCCGTTTTTGATGACGACGGGCGATTTATCACCCTTGACGTTCGATGTGATCGCGCCTGCGCCCATATGGGCACGCCAGCCCAGCACGGAATCGCCCACATAATTGTAATGCGGGACCTGCACACCGTCGAACAGCAGGGCGTTTTTGAGCTCCGTGGAATTACCCACCACAGCGCCCTTGCCCACCAGCACCTTGCCGCGCAGGAACGCGCCGGGGCGCACCTCGGCATCCTCGTCGATGATGCACGGACCCGCAATCACTGCGGACTCGGCGATGCTCGCCGTTTTCGCTACCCAGATCTCCTCGCCGCGGCGGTCATACCGTTCGGGCGGAAGCTTAGCCCCCAGCTCGCGGATGTGTGCACCCAGCTCGGGCAATATCTGCCACGGATAGGCGTACAGCATCAGACACGAACCCGCCATACTGCGGCTCAGATCAAATAGTTCGGTTGTATATAACATATAGGATCCCTCATTCCACCGTTACGCTTTTTGCCAGATTACGCGGGCGGTCGATATCGCAACCGCGCTCCAGCGCCACATAATACCCGAATAATTGCATCGGCACAATACTTAAGCTCGCCTGAAACAGCGGATCGGTGGCCGGTATCACCAGCACCTCCTCCGCTGCCTCGCCGACGGTGGCGTCCGTCGTCACCAGCAACACCCGCGCGCCACGGGCACGCACCTCGCGCACGTTGGCCAGCGTTTTGGCAGTGAGCCGTTCGTCGCACGCCAGTGCCGCTACGAAGGTGCCCTCCTCAATGAGCGAGATCGTTCCGTGCTTGAGCTCGCCTGCGGCATACGCCTCGGAATGGATATAGCTGATCTCCTTGAGCTTGAGCGACGCCTCCAGCGCGGCGGCGTAATCGAACCCGCGGCCGATGAAATACGCGTCGTGCAGGGCAGTCTGCTCTTTGGCCAGTGCGTGCATACGTCCTGCCGAGCCGAGCAGTCGCCGGACCAGAGACGGCAGCCGCCGCAGCTCACTTGTCAATCGTCGTTCCTCGGCACTGTCGATGCTACTGCGCAACATCGCTAACCGCACGGCGACCAGATACAGTGCCGCCAACTGTGCGGCATACGCCTTGGTGGTGGCCACGGCGATCTCCGGCCCCGCACGCGTAAGAAGTGTCGCATCACTTTCTGCGGTCAGCGTACTGCCCTCGACGTTGACGACCGACATCACCCGCGCTCCCAACCGCTTGGCCTCACGCAGAGCGGCCAGCGTATCCGCAGTTTCACCCGATTGACTGATAAAGATGACCAATGCGTTTTTATCCAGTGCCGGCTGACGGTAACGGAATTCCGAGGCGATCTCCGCCGTAGCCGTTACCCGTGCCAGCCGCTCGATAACCTGCGCACCCACCATCCCGGCGTGGTACGCCGAGCCGCAACCCACCAGTACGACGCGGTGCAGCGCACGCGCCTCATCCGCAGTCAGCGGCAATACCTCGGTTGTCACCGACCCATCCGCAGTAATGCGGGGAAACAGTGTAGCCGCGAGTGCCTCGGGCTGCTCGTCGATCTCCTTGCGCATAAAATGCGCATACGCGCCGCGCTCGGCCTGCCCGGCATCCCAATCCGCCTCGCGCACCGACCGCTCAATGCGTTGCCCATGCGCATCCCAGATCGTATAGCCTTGCGAGGAAAGACGTGCAAGCTCTCCGTCCTGAAGCGGTACAAACCGCCGTGTATACGGCAAAACGGCGGGCATATCCGAGGCGAGGAACAGTCCATCCTCTGCCACACCCAAAATAAGAGGACTCTGCTGCCGTACGGCGTACACCGTATCCGGCTGTGCCGCACATAGCACGCCCAGTGCGAACGAACCCGTCAGCCGCGCCGTTACCCGCCGCAACGTTTCTATGATATCGTCGGTCTCTTCACGCTCCAGCAACTGTGCGATGAGCTCAGTATCGGTGTCCGACCGCAGTGTGACACCGGCGGCCATCAGCTCCTGCCGCAACGCGGCCTCGTTTTCGATGATGCCGTTATGCACCACCGCAAACCGCCCGTTGGCACTGAGATGCGGGTGCGCGTTACGTGTCGTGGGTGCGCCGTGAGTCGCCCAGCGTGTGTGGCCGATACCGACCGTCTGCGATAAGCCCTCGCCGCCGGTCAGACGAGCCGCCAATACCGATAAGCGACCGGCCTCCTTGTACACCGCGATACCACTGCTGTCCGACAGTGCCACGCCCGCCGAATCGTAGCCGCGGTATTCCAGCCGTGACAAGCCTTGCAACAACAGCGGTGCCGCCGGTCGCTGCCCCCAATATCCTACGATGCCACACATAGCCGTATGCCCCTTTCGCACGTAAAAGCCTATATGTTCTAGTGTTACCACAGCCGGTGTGACATCGCTCGGTTGTCTTATTGTGCAAAATTAAAGTCCGTTTCGTCAAAATTCTGTGTTCAGTATACGCAGTGCGGGGATATTTGTCAATAGTTTTTTAAAAAAAGTCAAAAAATTATACCTTTTATATCAAAAAAGTCACCTGCCCACTCCTTGACCGTAGCGGCAATTATTGGTATACTGGGAGAGTATGGGAGGGAGCTTATGTCACAGCTATGGGATATTGCGATCGTCGGGGGCGGTGCTTCCGGCTTAGCGGCGGCGGTGTTTTGTGCGCGGGAGCGCGGCACCGGTGCCGGTATCGCGTTGCTGGAAAAAGCGCCCCGCGTGGGAAAAAAGCTGCTGGCGACCGGCAACGGCACCTGCAACATCACCAATCGCAACGCCGCACCCACCAACTACCACGGCGCGGGAGCTGAGGCATTCGTCACCCCGGCGCTGACGCAGTTTCCGCCGCAGGCGTGCATTGACTTTTTTGCTTCGCTGGGTGTGCTGTGCGCCCCCCGTGAAGCAGGGCGGGAATACCCCCTCTGCCAGCAGGCGGGAGCCGTTCTGGATTGTCTGCGCTTGGAATTGCAGCATCTCGGCGTAACGGAGCGGTGCGACACCGCTGTTACCGCCGTGTCCTCTAAAAACGACGGCTTTGAGCTGATGCTGGCAAACGGCGAAGCACTGTGTTCCCGCCGCGTGATATTAAGCACCGGCGGCGCGGCCTCACCCTCTCTCGGCGGCTCGTCCGACGGGTATGTGCTGGCGACCGCGCTGGGGCACCGCAAGACCCCGCTGTTCCCCTCTATCGTGCAGGTGCGTACGGATACGACCTTCGTCCGTGCGATGAAGGGATTACGTACCGATGCGACGGTCACCTTTTGCCTGAACGGCGAGCCGCAGTGCTCACATACCGGCGAGCTGCTCTTTACCGAATACGGTATCTCCGGTCCCGCAGTGATGCAGATATCCCGTACTGTCGGCGATTGGGAACGCCGCAAGATCGGCGACTTAACCGTGAAGCTCGACCTGCTCCCCACCGTGGACGAGCTGTCCCTGCTTTCATTACTCAGCAATCGTCGCGCACTGGCGCGCACCGCAGCGGATTTTCTCACCGGACTCCTGCACAAGCGCATCGGGCAGACCGTGTGCCGTGCAGTCGGCTTTTCACTGGATACGCCGATGGATACCTTAACTCAAAACGACATACGTCGCCTGGTGAACACGATAAAGCATTTCACGCTGCCGGTCACCGGCACACAGGGCTTGGCGGGCGCACAGGTGACGGCCGGCGGTATCGCGACCGCTGACGTTGACCCGCGCACGATGATGTCCCGTCGCGTTCCCGGCTTGTACCTTATCGGCGAGCTGCTGGACGTGGACGGTGACTGCGGCGGCTATAATCTGCACTGGGCGTGGGCTTCAGCCTATACCGCAGCAAAGGCGGTGACCCGATGATCGAGATCACGGGACTGCGGCTGCCGCTGTCCTACACCGAGACCGATCTGCGCCGCACGGCGGCCCACCGTCTGGGCGTGCCGGAACGCGATCTGCTGACCTGCCGCTTACACCGCCGTTCAGTGGATGCCCGCAAAAAACCAAAGCTGGTATTTGAAATCACCGTCGGCGTTACCGTACGCGACGAGAAAAGAGTGCTCGACGCGTGCCGTCATCCGCGCGTCAAGCGATACGAGCCGTTGTCCTTTCATATAGCAAAGCCCGCCGTACAGCCTGCTCATCGCCCCGTGGTGGTAGGCGGAGGCCCGGCCGGATTGTTTGCGGCACTGATGCTTGCGCGTGCGGGGCTATCGCCGTTGCTGATCGAGCGCGGCGAGCCGGTGGAGCTGCGTCGTACGGCGGTGAAGCGGTTTCGCACCACCGGTGTGCTGGACGTCAACTCCAACGTACAGTTCGGCGAGGGAGGTGCCGGTACGTTTTCCGACGGCAAGCTGAACACCGGCATCCACGACCCGCGCTGTCGGCTGGTGCTGGAGGAGCTGGCGGCCGTCGGTGCACCC
Organism: uncultured Eubacteriales bacterium; assembly: GCA_964470515.1. Taxonomy (GTDB): domain Bacteria; phylum Bacillota; class Clostridia; order Oscillospirales; family Acutalibacteraceae; genus RGIG3009. The sequence goes on from CAYYDD010000014.1 coordinate 13,941, forward strand.
GAGGAAATTCTGTGGCAGGCGAAGCCACACGTCGGAACCGATCGGCTGTGTGCCGCAGTGCGCGGACTGCGCGAGCAGATCATAACGCTCGGCGGTGAGGTGCGCTTTCACACGCAGTTGACCGGCCTGCACACCGATAACGGCGTGCTCACGGGACTGACCCTGCGCACGCCGCACGGGGGAGAAGAGCTCATCTGCAACCGCGTCATTCTGGCCATCGGGCACAGTGCGCGGGATACACTGGCGATGCTGCACGCCGCCGGTGTGCCGATGGAGCAAAAGCCCTTTGCGGTGGGTGTACGCATTGAGCATCCGCGTGAGATGATCGACCGCAGCCAATACGGTGCCGCGGCGGGGCATCCCGCACTCGGCGCGGCGGAGTATAAATTAAATATGCCCCTACGCGACGGCAGAGGGGTGTATACGTTCTGTATGTGCCCGGGCGGCGAGGTCATTGCCGCCGCATCGGAGAAGGGCGGTGTTGCGGTCAACGGGATGAGCGTGTTCGCCCGCGATGCGCGCAATTCCAACAGTGCCCTGCTCGTCGGTGTCACACCCGCCGATCTGCCGGATAGGCACCCGCTCGCGGGAGTCACGCTGCAGCGGCAGATGGAACGCGCCGCATTTGCACTCGGCGGCGGTGGGTATCGCGCACCGGTGCAGCTCGTCGGCGATCTGTGCGCCGACCGCGCCAGCCGTACACTCGGCGACGTAGAGCCGTCCTATCGTCCCGGCGTGACCCCCACCGATCTGCGGGAGTGTCTGCCCGATTTCGTAGTGCAGTCGCTGAAAACGGCGCTCCCCCGCTTCGGCCAACGGTTGCGCGGCTTTGACCGTTACGACGCGGTACTCACGGGTGTGGAGTCCCGTAGTTCGTCCCCCGTGCGACTGCCTCGGGATGATACCTGTCAATCTGCGGTGCGCGGCTTGTTCCCCTGCGGTGAGGGCGCAGGCTATGCCGGTGGTATCACCTCCGCTGCGGTAGACGGCCTCCGCTGCGCCACGGCGCTGATCGAAAGTTTATAACGTATTGGAACACCTATAAAAATCACACCGTAAAGCAAGATAAACATACGGAAGAATACTTTCACTCACATAAAAATCCTATGCTGTAGTAATTACAGCATAGGATTTTTCATTTATTCGGTTGCTCGGCAAACCACGTGCGCAGGTCGATGACCCTCTGGTTGCGGCTACCGCGGAACTGTAGCTCCAGATCGCGCTGAGCCTCGATATACGGCCCGTCGATCAGTGTGTCGGTCAGGCTCAGCAACCGACGGACAGCCGGCTCGGTACGCCCTTTTTCCAACAACTGCTCCAAGGTGTAACCGGAATACGCGACCACCGTCTTGCCCATCTCACGCACACGTTGTGCCAATTCGCACAACGCCTCGGCCTGGCAAAACGGCTCGCCGCCCGACAGTGTCACGCCAGACAACAACGGGTTTTCGCGCATTTCGTGGATGAGCTCATCTACGGTGCGCTTTGTCCCACACCCAAAGGCGTGCGACTGCGGATTGTGACAGCCGGGGCAATGGTGCGGGCAGCCCTGCACGAACACCACGTAGCGAAACCCCGGGCCATCTACAATGGATTCCGGCTCGATACCGCAAACGTCAATCACTGAGGCCATGCTTGACCCGCTCTCTCTCCTCGGCGCGTTTGGCGTTGTTGAAGCGATCGGTGGTGCCCACCAGATAGCCGGTGATACGGCGGATACGCTCGAACTTCATATCCTTGCCCACTTCGGTAACACACGTTTTCTTTTCCATTTGTCAAACACTCCTTTTTTAATAGTTATTCACAGCCACAGAAATGCGGCATATGCGGATACAGCTTCCGAAGCTCGTTGAGCTTCTCGATGCTGACGGGCTCGCCCTCACGGCGACCGCAGCGCGGGCAGACCTCGTTGATAACGCCGGTATAGCCGCACACCGGGTCACGGTCGACCGGGTGGTTGACCGAGCCGTAGCCGACACCGGCCTCCTTCATACAGCGGATGACCGCCTCGAAGGCCTCCAGATTCTTGCAGGTATCGCCGTCCAGCTCGACGTAGCTGATATGACCCGCGTTGGTCAGCGCGTGGAACGGGCCCTCGATGGCGATCTTCTTGTACGCGCTGATCGGATAGTACACCGGCACATGGAACGAGTTGGTGTAATACTCACGGTCGGTCACGCCCGGGATCTCGCCGTACAGTTGCTTATCGATGCGGATGAAACGGCCGCTCAGACCCTCGGCGGGCGTCGCCAGCAGCGTGAAGTTGAGGCCCGTCTGCTTGGATTGCTCGTCCATACGCTCACGCATATAGGTGATGATCTCGAAGCCCAACTTGCGGCTCTCCTCGCTCTCACCGTGATGCTTGCCGGTCAGCGCCTTCAGCGTTTCGGCCAGACCGATGAAGCCGACGCTCAGCGTACCGTGCTTGAGCACCTCGGCCACGCTGTCATCCGGGCCGAGCTCCTCGGAGTCGATCCACACGCCTTGTCCCATCAGGAACGGGTAGTTGCGTACCTTTTTACCGCACTGGATGTTGAAGCGGTGCAGCAGCTGGCGGCACACCAGATCGATGCGCTGATCCAGCAGACGGTAGAACTTATCAATATCACCCTTCGCCTCAATACCAATGCGGGGCAGGTTGATGGACGTGAAGCTGAGGTTACCGCGACCGCAGGTGACCTCGCGGGTCTTATCGTGTACATTACCCATCACGCGGGTACGGCAGCCCATATACGCGACCTCGGTATTGTAGTCGCCGGGACGGTAATACTGCAGATTGAACGGCGCATCCAGGAAGCTGAAGTTCGGGAACAGACGCTTCGCGGAGGTCTTCATCGCCAGCTTGAACAGGTCGTAGTTCGGGTCGCAGGGGTTGTAGTTGACACCCTCCTTGACCTTGAAGATCTGCACCGGGAAGATCGGGGTCTCGCCGTTGCCGAGACCGGCATCCGTCGCGACCAGCAGATTGCGGATGACCATACGCGCCTCGGGAGAGGTATCCGTACCGTAGTTGACCGAGCTGAACGGCACCTGTGCACCGGCACGGGAGTTCATCGTGTTGAGGTTATGTACGAACGCTTCCATCGCCTGGAACGTTGCACGGTCGGTCTGGCGCCACGCGGTAGCGGCGGCAAACTCATGTGCCTCCAGTGCCTGCTCTGTCGTGATGGGCTGGAAGCCGCCCGCCTGCTGATGGCGCGGCAACCAGCCGGACAGCACGTGACCTACGTCGTCCGCGTTGCCCATTGCCACTTCCACGCCGAGCTGTTCACGTGCGGTGGCGGCCAGTGCTTCCGCGTCGCTCGCACTCATGCCGAAGCGCACGATGAGGAATTCCGCCAGAGCGCGGAAATACTCGCGGCGGTAGGTCTTGGCCACGCCGGGAGCCATCGCGTAATCGAAATTCGGGATACTCTGACCGCCGTGCATCTCGTTCTGGTTGGCCTGAACGGCAATACACGCCAGGGCGGAATAGCTCTGGATGCCGTTCGGCTCACGCAGGCAACCGTGACCGGTGGAGAAACCGTTCTTAAACAGCGTCAGCAGGTCGATCTGGCAGCAGGTCTCCGTCAGCATATAGAAATCCTTGTCGTGGATATGGATGTCGCCGTTGATGTGCGCGGCGGCAATGTCCTTCGGCAGGATATAGTTATCAATGAAATACTTGGAGCCCTCGGAACCGTATTTCAGCATCGTGCCCATCGCGGTATCGGCGTCGATATTGGCATTCTCACGCTTGATATCGGCGTCCTTCGCGTAGGAGAAAGTGAGCTCCTTGTAGATATCCATCAGGTCAGCCTCCGACTGACGGATCTTGGTGTGCTCCGCACGGTACAAAATGTACGCCTTCGCCGTCTTGCCGTAGCCCGCGGCAATGAGGGTCTGCTCAACAAGATCCTGCACCTGCTCGACCGTGGGCACCACGCCCTCGGGGATCGCCGACACCACCTGCTGGGTCAATTCCGTCAACACCTTGGCGGGAATCTTTTCATCCGCCACCGCAATGCTGGCCTTGTGAATTGCTTCCTTGATCTTCTTCGCATCAAAGGCGACCGTGTCGCCGTTTCGTTTCCGAATCGATTTTATCAACTCTTCCACTCCTCTTTCCTTAACTTCCGTATTTTACAGTATTTCATAACGTAGTGCCTTTATATATTACTATATATTGACCCCCTTGTCAACAAAAAACACAATATCTTGTGTGTCAAATTTTTCCGCCTACTTTTGGTGGTTTTGAACAAACACCCCGTAAAGCCCAATAAAAACTAAAAAACGACACCGCGTTTCCCCTAAATATTTACGGACAAGCCATTATGATATTCCTATAAGAAACGGAGGTATGACTATGGTAGTACGGATGGGCACCGGCCCGGAGGGGCTGACGGTATGGCTGTCGGGCGAGCTCGACCACCATGCGGCGCGCACGATGCGGGAACAGGTGGACGCGGCGATTGAGCGTTCCTCCGCCAAGGCGCTGCGGTTGGATTTTTCCGGTGTCACCTTTATGGACAGCTCCGGCATCGGCCTCATTATGGGTCGCTACCGTCTGATGCTCAGTCGCGGCGGTACGCTCACCGTGGCAGGAGCCTCGGAGCGGCTGCAGCGTGTGATGAAGCTAGCGGGGCTGAACAAGCTCCCGATCTGGGGCGATACGCCCCAAAAGCAAAAAAAGGAGGCATCCCGTAAATGAAGCAACCGATCAACGAAATGAAGCTCACCTTCCCCAGCCGCTCGGCAAACGAAGCATTTGCCCGCTCGGCGGTCGCCTCGTTTTTGTCACAGCTTGATCCCGCAGTAGACGAGCTGGCTGACCTGCGCACCGCCGTATCCGAGGCGGTGACCAACTGCATCGTGCACGCCTACCGCGACACCATCGGCAACATCACCATCCAGATGCGGCTGTATGCTGACGGCCGCACCGTCATCAAAATACGCGACCGCGGCTGCGGTATCCCGGACATTCCGCAGGCGATGGAACCCCTGTTTACCACCGGCGGTGACGACCGCTCCGGTCTCGGCTTCTCGGTGATGGAGAGCTTCACCGACCGCCTGCGCGTGTCCTCCCGTCCCGGTCGCGGCACCACAGTCACGATGGAAAAATACATAGCGGTACGGGAACGGCAGGCGAAGGCGGTGTGACACGGGACGAGCGTATCTGTGATAATTTAGGGCTGGTGCACACCTGCGCCCGCCGCTTTATCGGCCGCGGCATCGAGTATGACGATTTGTATCAGGCCGGGTGTATGGGACTCGTCAAGGCGGTGGACGGGTTTGATGAATCACGTGGGCTGCGCCTGTCCACCTACGCCGTACCCGTCATTCTCGGCGAGATCCGCCGTCTCTTCCGCGACGGCGGCACGGTCAAGGTCAGCCGTTCGCTGAAGGAGCTGTCGATGAAGGTCGCCAAGGAGCGCGACGCGTTTCAGGTGCGTGAGGGGCGCGAGCCCACCGTCAGCGAATTGGCCGAGCTGTTGGAGCTGGAGCGCGAGCAGGTCGTCGAGGCACTGGGCGCGTCACTGCCCGCGCTGTCCCTGACGCGTACCGGCGACGAGGCCGACGGCGATGAGATCGACCTGCCCGTTGAAGGCCCCGACGCGGCCATCACCGACCGCCTTGCCCTGCGGCAGGTGTTATCCGAATTATCGGAGCACGACCGCTCCATCATTGAGCTGCGGTATTTCCGCCGCAAGACCCAACAGCACACCGCCGAGGTGCTCGGTATGACGCAGGTGCAGGTCTCCCGCCGCGAGCGCGTTATCCTTCGCGAGCTACGGAGGCTGCTGTCGTCGTAGCTTTGTTGGATAAAGCAAGATGCGCCTCTTTGTTTTGACAAAGAGGCGCATCCTTTTGTTCTCTACGCCATCGTGAAAAGCTTTGTAATCTTCTTATCGCTAAAACTGAACAGCTCCGAAACCTCTACCTCAACATCGGTGGTAGTATCGTTCAATTCATACGCAACCTCTACGCCTAAGGTCGCACCGGTTTTAATTTCTTTCGTTTGATTGTCACTGCTGTAGTTAGTGCCGTCAGCCAGCATCCAACTTTCGTTGAGTCCGATACCATTTTGGTACACTTCGTAGGTCAGAGAAGTGTAAAACGCCGCAGCTTCGTCCCCGTTGTTAGTAAAACCAAAATTGATAATAACTACCGACTTACCGAGGTAATCCTCAGCTAAGCGACAACCCTTGATCTCGACCGCATAATTACCAATTTGCGTATTATTGACAACCTCACCATCCGCCGTACCGCCTCCCTGCGATACCGCGCCTTCGTCTACGCAAGCAGCACAGCTTAACAGCATCAGCACAACCAAAAAGCACTTAACATTTTTTCACAATACCCATCTCCTTTAATTTTTCTATGATAACACATAAGTGTTCATTTGTCACATATGTATTCAAACTGTTTTAAAAAACACATAGAACATACTTGAGGTGATTTGGTATGTTCATTCCGACTTTGGACGCTGTTTTAGTTGGCAAGGTTATTGCGGCTTTTCGTAATAAAAGCGGTATTTCACAGGAGGTGCTCAGCGGTCTCGCCGATATCGGACGCAGCCATCTGAGCGCCATTGAGCGCGGCGAGCGTAAGCCGACATTGAACCTTATACCGCATATCCAACGCCTTGAACGTAAAAATGAGTATGATCGTTCAAGCCATCGAAGAAGAACTTGAAAACTAACCGTATAAAAAGCGTACATCTACCTTCTTTCAACGCGTCAAAGCTATACCGGCACCACCGATTGACCAATGCTTTGGCACCTGCTATACTGATAGTAGGATCATATGATCTTAAAGACGGAAACAGCGGTGATGCGTATGACGAAAACGCGGCGGAATATTTTGCTCGGCTGTGTGGCCGTGGTCGCGGTCGCGGCTGTCTTCCTCACGTTGTCGTATTATTCCAAGCCCCCTGCGGAATTTGGATTTCACCGATTGTCGGGTGATCGTCTATCATTCCTATTTCCCACACGCAGGATAACGTATTATCAGATGCAGAGACCCTTGAATTTCTCCGTTACCTAAATGGAGCTCATCTGTCAGGCAAGGCTTTGGTGGCCACAGAAATCGTTTCTCAATTTGATGGCAGGAGAAAATAGCACTTCCACGTTGAGCTAAAAAACGGCGGAACGGTAAAGATCGGTGTGACAGGTACTACCTATTCACACTTTTATCTGATCGTGAACGAGGACGCGTATGTATGCGACCGAGAAACGACCGAGCGTTTGGAAGCACTGTATTACGCTAACCGGATAAAAACACTGAAACAACGACATAACGTAAAGCAAGCGCGCACAGAGTTCTGTGCGCGCTTTTGTGCTTATATGACCGGAAAGCCGGCGTTGGCCAGTGCCGCCGTCATTTCGGGCACGGTGGTCTTATCCGGGTAAAACGACACGTTAGCCGCATCCTGCCGTACGGTGGCCAACCGCACGCCGGGCATCCCGCGCAGCACCTGCGCCGCCGCACGGCGGTCGGCGGCATCGTGTACACCGTCTAACTTCATCGTGATGGACTCCGCCTTGGAAAACATCGCATTTCCCCCTTTACACGGGGTAGTATGCCCGACGGTCAGCCCTCTATTCACGCACGGTGCCACTTCATACCCTGCGGCGTATCCTCCACGATAACGCCCATTGCCTTCAGCACGTCGCGAATACGGTCGGACTCCGCCCAGTTTTTCTCGGCTCTGGCGGCGCGGCGCGCCTCAATGAGCGCCTCGATCTCGCCGTCGTCCTCGCCCTCAGCCACTCGGCTGTACAAAAGACCCAGCACGTCTGCCAGCTCGTTAAACGCTTTCAGCGCGGCTTCCACGCTGCCCGCTGTCGGCTGACCGTTCGCAATCATCCGATTGCAATCCTTTACCAGCTCAAACAATGCCGAGATCGCATCCGCGGTATTCATATCGTCGTCCATCGCGGCGATGAACTGCTCGCGCCGATTGTCGCAGAACGCGATGACCTCAGTCTCCGCCGCCCCTTTAGGCGCGTTTTTCGACGCAAACTCCAGTGCACTGCGGCAGTTGTACAAACGATCCAGTGCCGCCTTGGCCTGCTCGATACTTTCGTCGTTGTAGTTGATGGGGCTACGGTACGACGACGAAATGAGGAAGAACCGGATCGGCTCATAGCCGAATTTGTCCGCCACGTCGCGCACCGTGAAGAAGTTTCCCAGCGACTTGGACATTTTCTTATTATCTACATTAATATAGCCGTTGTGCATCCAGTACCGCGCAAACGGGGCGTCGTTGCAGCATTCGCTCTGCGCCACCTCGTTTTCGTGGTGCGGGAAGATGAGATCCTGACCGCCGCAATGAATGTCGATGGACTCGCCGAGATAGCGCCGCGCCATCGCCGAGCACTCGATGTGCCAGCCGGGGCGACCGTCGCTCCACGGGGACGACCAGAACGGCTCGCCTGGCTTCGCGGCCTTCCACAGTGCGAAGTCCAGCGCATCCTCCTTCTCCTCGCCGATGCCGATGCGGGCACCCGACTCCAGATCGTCGATAGGCTGGTGCGACAGCTTGCCGTAGCCCGCGTCGCGCCGCGTGCGGAAGTACACGTCCCCGTTGTCGGCACGGTAAGCGTAGCCCTTTTCCACCAGCGTACGGATGATATCGATGATCTCCGCCATATTCTCAGTCGCGCGGGGATGTACCGTCGCCTCACGGATGCCGAGCCCCTTCGCATCCTTCCAGAACTCCGCGATATACCGCTCGGAGATGGTGGCGTAATCCACACCCTCCTCGTTGGCACGGCGGATGATCTTATCGTCGATATCGGTAAAATTCTGCACGAAACGCACGTCCCAGCCGCGCCATTCCAGATAGCGGCGCAACACGTCAAACACGCACAGCGGACGCGCGTTGCCGATGTGGATGTAATTGTACACGGTGGGGCCGCAGGCATAAATGCGCACCACGCCCGGCTCTAGGGTGACAAGCTCCTCCTTGTCACGCGCCATCGTATTGTAAATTTTCATTGCTCATTCTCCTTTGCTTGCGATTCCAATAGTGCAAGGCGCGCCTTCAGCGCCTCGATCTCCTGCATCAACGGGTCGGGAATATGGATCTGATCCAACTGCTCGACGACCTTTTCGCCGCCCACGCGCACCACACGCGCCGGCACGCCCACGGCAGTGGCGTTTTCGGGGATATCCGTCAGCACCACCGCACCGGCGGCAATGCGTGAATGATCGTGTATCGTGATCGGACCCAAGACCTTGGCACCCGCACCCACCATCACGTGATTGCCCAGCGTGGGATGGCGCTTGCCGGTATCCTTACCCGTACCGCCCAGCGTCACGCCCTGATACAGTGTACAATCGTCACCGATGACGGTGGTCTCACCGATCACCACGCCGGTGCCGTGGTCTATGAACAGCCGTCGCCCGATGGTGGCACCGGGATGTATTTCAATATTCGTGCGGCGCACGCACCGCTGCGAGATGGCGCGAGCCAAAAATTTCAGTCCGTGGCGGTAGCACCAGTTGGCCTTGCGGTACGACCGCACCGCCTTAAACCCGTTGTACAGCAGCGCGATCTCCACATTCGACCGCGCCGCCGGATCCTTTTCACGGATGACCGCGATATCCTCGCGAAATCTTTCAAACATAGGTTCACCCCTAACCAGTTTTAAAAAACACCCTCACCGCATCACAGATGCGGCGAAGGTGCTCTCACACGGTTCCACTTCGCGTTTCACTCAAGGCCGATAACGGCGGCGGCCGTGCAGGGATACTGACGTGCGCGTTCCCCCTGCCTGCTCACGGGTGCATTTCGCCGCTACCTCACGAAAAGCGCTTCCAGCCGATGACGCTTTTTCTCTGCCGTGGGTGTGGACGGGTACTTCTCCCGCTCAAAGCATGTATCATTTCTATTATAGCAGATTTTTTGGAAAAATCCACCCTTATTTTGCGTCTTTGAAAAATTTGCGGTTGGCCCACACGTACTGCACGCCGGACACCGCCGTCAGCACCACCGAGATCCACAGCAGCACGTAGCCGATCATCAGCGGGACGGCAAACACCGCGTCGGGCAAATCAACCCCGGCGAGGAGTCCCGTCTGCCAGCTTGCAAATTCCAGTGCAGCCAATTCAAACAGAATGGCGATAAACTGCACCACCGTTTTCAGCTTGCCCCAGATGTTCGCGGCAATGACGGTACCGTCCTTTGCGGCGACGAGACGCACCGAGGTCACCATAAATTCACGCGTGAGCACCACCATCAGCGCCCACACATCGAGATGCCCCGTCCCCAAAAAAGACAGCAGTGCCGCCGTTGTCAGCATTTTGTCAGCCAGCGGGTCGAGGAATTTGCCCAGATTGGTGATAAGCCCGCGGGCGCGTGCGATCCTGCCGTCAAACATATCCGTCAGCGCGGCCGCACCAAACACCAGCCCCGCCACCAGATTGTGGAACGGAAATTCCACCAGTGTCAGCAGCAAAAAGAGCGGTGCCAGAATAATGCGTACCACAGTCAGTTTATTCGGTAAATTCATAGCCGTTCCCCCACAAGATCCCAATCCAATCGGTCAATAATACGAACCTGCACCATATCGCCGGGCTGCACCGGCTGTTCGGTGCTGAAAAACACCTTCGGGTCGATATCCGGTGCATCGGCAGCCGAACGGCCGAACCAGCATTCCGCGTAGCGGTCAAACGCTTCCACCAGCACCGTCACGGTCTTGCCCACCTGCGCGTCGCTGTATGCATCGGCAATGCGGGTCTGTAGCTCCATCACCACGTCGCGGCGATACTCCTTGACCTCCTGCGACACCTGCTCCGGCAGCTCCGCCGCAGGCGTTCCCTCCTCGGGCGAGAAGGCAAAGCAACCGAGCCGCTCAAACCTCACCGTGCGAATAAACTCGCACAGTTCCTCAAAATCTGCCTCGGTCTCGCCGGGGAAGCCCACCATCACGGTGGTGCGCAGCACCATACCGGGCACCTTGTCGCGGATATGCTGCATCAGTGCCGTCAGACTCGCGCTGTCGCCCTTGCGATTCATCGCCTTCAGCACCCGACCGCTCGCGTGCTGCACGGGAATATCCAGATACTTGACGATCTTGTCCTCACGGGCGATCACGTCTAACAGCTCATCGGTGACGTGCTCCGGATAGCAGTACAGCAACCGGATCCAGCACAGCCCGTCGATCTTGCACAGCTCTGTCAGCAACTCGGGCAGCAGTGGCCGCCCGTCCGTATCCATACCGTACACCGTCGGGTCCTGCGCCACCAGCGTGAGCTCCTTCACACCGTTCGCCGCCAAACGCTTGGCTTCCTCGACCACCGTTGCCATCTCCCGGCTGCGCAGGCCGCCGCGGATCAGCGGGATCGCGCAGTAGGTACAGCGGTTATCACAGCCATCCGCAATGCGCAGATACGCAAAAAACGGAGGTGTAGTCTGCAAACGGTCGCCGTCCAGCGGCCAACAGGACAGCGGGGGGAATTGCACCACACGTTCACCCGCAAACACGGAGCGCACAGCCTCCACGATATCGCCGTTGGCACCGAGGCCGAGCACCGCGTCACACTCGGGCAGCTCACGGCGCAGCTCCTCCTGATACCGCTGAGCCAGACAGCCCGTCACCACGATGCCGCGGATGCGACCTTCCTCCTTAAGCTTGGCAAATTCCAAGATCGTATCAATAGCCTCCTGCTTGGCATCCTCAATGAAGCCGCAGGTGTTCACGACCACCACGTCCGCCATCCCGCTGTCCGCAGTGATGGTAAACCCGGCGGCGCGCAGCTTGGCAAGCATCAATTCGGCATCCATCTGGTTTTTCGGACAGCCCAGCGACACCATTCCCACTTTACTCATCCGGTAGATCGTCACCCCACATCCCCAGCGCACGGCGAACAACGTCCGCACTGTAGCCATACCGCGCGAGCGCGCCGGCGATGCGCTGGCGTTCTTTTATATCCTGAGGTACAGTATACCGTTTTTTCTTGAGAAAAGCAAGTGCCATTTCGATTTCATCCATCTCCACACTGCCGGCCGCCTCGCGCGCCAGATCGCGGTCGATGCCCTTGTGCATCAATTCCTCAATAATACGGCGGCGGGGATACAGCTTAACGCGGGCAAGCTTCTCCGCCAGACGGTAAGCATATGCCTCATCGTTGACATAGCCAAGCTCCTCCATCCGTGCGGCGGCCATGGCCGCCGCTTCGCGGTTTTCGGCGTGGTAACGCCCTTTTTCGCGGCACAGCTTTTGCTCCAGCTCACGGCGGGACAAATCACGCTTGGACAGCAAAAACACCGCCTTGCTTTCCGCCCGACGACGCTGTGACAGCGTACACAGCGCCTCGATTTCTGCGTTAGACAAAGAGGAATCCACCCCGTAGGGGGATTCCTCCCAGACTGTCTTATCTATGGCGATCTCGCTACCATCGTCAAAGCTCAGCGTGATCTTATGTCCCCGGGTCGGGCGGGTAGCCGTGACGATCATTTGTCGTCCACCATAATGTCGATGGACGCGCGTGCTGTGCTGGCCGTATACTGGGCAGCCACAGCAATCGGGATTTCCACCGGCTCCGCCGCAGTCTCTTTAGTCTCTTTCTGCGCCTTGATGAGCGCCACCACCTGCGCCTCGATCTCGGCACTCAGCTCGGGGTTATCCTGCAAATAATCCCGCACGTTGTCGCGACCCTGTCCCAGACGATCCTCCTTGTAGGAGAACCACGAGCCGGATTTCTGAATCACGTCCAGCTCGATGGCCAAGTCAAGCAGCTCGCCCATACGAGAAATGCCTTTGCCGTAGATCACATCAAATTCCGCTTCCTTGAACGGAGCGGCAACCTTGTTCTTCACCACGCGTACGCGGGTGTGGGAGCCATAGGCTTCGCCGCCGTTTTTCAGCGTTTCCTGACGGCGCACGTCCAAGCGCACGGACGCGTAATATTTCAGCGCGTTACCTCCGGCGGTAACCTCAGGGTTACCGTACACCACGCCGACCTTCAGACGCAACTGGTTGATGAAGATGGCCACACAGCCGGTCTTGCCCACCGCACCGGCGAGCTTACGCATCGCCTGCGACATCAAACGCGCCTGCAAACCCACGTGTGCATCACCCATCTCGCCCTCAATCTCCTGACGCGGCACCAGTGCCGCCACCGAGTCCACAACGATGATGTCGATCGCGCCGGAACGGATCAGTGCCTCAGCGATCTCCAGTGCCTGCTCGGCGGAATCGGGCTGCGATACCAGCAACGAATCCACATCCACGCCCAGCGCACGGGCATACACGGGATCCAGCGCATGCTCCACGTCGATGTAAGCGGCTTCGCCGCCGGCCTTCTGCGCCTCAGCGACCGCGTGCAGTGCCAGCGTCGTCTTACCGGATGCCTCAGGGCCGTAGATCTCGGTAATGCGGCCGCGCGGCAGACCGCCTACGCCGAGTGCCATATCCAGCGTCAGCGAGCCGGTGGAAATGGTTTCCACATTCATGCCCGCATTTTGACCCAGACGCATTACCGCACCCTTACCGAAGTTCTTTTCAATTTGTGCCAGCGCAGTCTCCAACGCCTTCTGTTTATTGCTTGCCGGTGCCGGAGCGGCCACCGCCGCCTTTTTCTTATCCGCCATATCGTTCATCCTCATTTCCGCCGCTGTGCGGTATTGTCGTTCGTGTTATGCTATCAGTATACCGCATCCCGCGACGGAAATCAAGTGTTTTTGCGAAAAACTCGAACATTTGTTTTGTTTTTATTTAAGGAATTGTTGTGGTTTGAAGTGTCGAGGTGGTCGATTGGGTATTATCTCCATCCGGGTATAACCATTTAATTGTGTACTCTTTTCCGGTTGCTTCACCAACACTCGTAATATATCCCTCCAGAAGAGCCTGTGCCCGTTGCTGCGCACTGGCCGGAAGTGCGGTATCGTTAGTTGCTGTTTCCTCCATTTTCTTCTTCGATTCGTTCCACGCAGCTACTTCGTCTTTTGCTGTTATCTTGGCTGAATTTGCGTCTACAATAAAACGGGGGTTTTGATCGTCAACCGTACACCCCAACACTTTGGCGGGAGATAGTGTTATGCTCACTTGTGTACCGTTGATCTCGATATTCACCAATGATGCATCAATACCGATTTTAACAACTAACGAAGATGTCAAAAATATCTCTGCGCCCTTTTTATGCAAAAAAGGAAGCAACGTACTGACAGCGGGAATAATCACCACTACTAAAATAACGACTGTTGCCAACAAGATAAGCAACCTTTTATCCATAAATAAACGTTTCATCATATTCATCTTCATCTCGAGTATAGCAATATCACATTTTATGATGTTTTCAATATCACACCGCGTGATATCCGATAATAACAGTATGAGAGGTGGCAGATTATGAGGTTACGAGATATTCGCGAGGATAGAGATATAACGCAACGTGAATTAGCAGCGCAGCTGCATATCCAACAAAGTACCTATTCGCAATATGAAAACGGGCAGCGTGGACTCCCCGTTGAAATATTAAAACAGCTTGCCTTAATTTTTCACACATCAACGGATTATATCTTGGGACTGACCGCTATCGCAACACCCTATCCAAAAAGCAAACACTCAAAATAACCGCCTTTCGCGGATTTATCTATTCCGAAAACAGGCACCGGAGGGCCGGGTTTGCCCCCCGCGGGGGAAACGGGCACAATATGGGAGTACATTGTAGGGGACGGATTGAT
>CAYYDD010000015.1:0-26572 GCA_964470515.1 uncultured Eubacteriales bacterium
CAACATAACACTTATTACGTGATAAACCTGCCGCTGCCGAGTGCCGTGGCTTTTTTGTTTTTACAGGATCAGGTGCATTGTTTCCAGCTTTCGCTTGTGCTCTGCGCCGGTGGTGATGATATAGATCCGCGTCGTGTTAATGCTGGTGTGTCCCAGAATATCCGCCAGCTTGGCGATATCCTTTTCGATGCCGTAAAAGGTACGGGCGAATAAGTGCCGCAGATTATGCGGGAACACCTTGTCGGGGGATACGTCGGCCTGGCGGCACAGTGCTTTCATTTCGCGCCAGACAGTGCTGCGGTTGATGGGAGCGCCTCGCCGTGTGATGAACAGCGGCCCAGTGGTGATATGACGCTCACGGGCATAGCGCTGTAGCTTTTTTCGCAGTGCCGACACGATGAACACCGTGCGCGTCTTACCCTTACAGCGCACCACCGCTTCACCGCGGGCGATGGCCTCGGCGGTGATAAACGGGAGTTCGCTGACGCGGATACCGGTGCCGCAGATGGTTTGCAGGATGAGGCACAGCCGTTCATTGCCGCGGGCTTTGGCGGTCTCAACCAGCCGTCGGTATTCGGTCTTGGTCAGCTCCTTGTCCTCAGGGCAGTACACCTGCTTTTGCACGCGTAGTTGCTTGATACACAGCTCCGGCCATCCGACAAACCGTAAAAAGGAATTGAGTGCCGCGATCATCGAATTGGCACTGGTGGCGGCAAACCGTCGGCTCAGCGTGGCTTTGTATTCCACGGTAAGAGCCTTGTCGATCACCTGTTCACCCGCGAAATCGGCAAAGTACCGCAGATCGTGCAGGTATTTTGCCACGGTGGCCTCGCTCTTTTCGTCGTTGCGAAGATGGGCTTCAAAGGCGGCTATGAGGGGAGGGAAGAGCGTTCGTTGGTTCATAGGGGTCCTCCTTTATAATAAAACCAGGTTAATTCCCTAATATATAGTGTACCAGATTTTTCGGAAAATGCAAAAACAGCAGGTTCATCATCCGAACCTGCTGTTTTCAAAATGGTCGTTTAATATTCCAACGTTCCCTCGTATACGGATACGGCGGTGCCGGTGAGGAGGATGCGCTCGTCGGTATAATTAACGGTGAGGTCGCCGCCGCGCAGCTTGACGGTGATATCCGTGCCCTTGTCGCACAGACCGTTTTCCACCGCCGCGACCGCCGCTGCACACGCACCCGTGCCGCACGCGAGCGTTTCACCGTTGCCGCGCTCCCACACCCGCATACGCAGGGTGGTCTTGTTGACGGCACGTACGAACTCGGTATTTACACGCGCGGGGAAGGCAGGCGCGTACTCGAACTTCGGACCGATGACCGGCAGGTCAAGCGCGTCGATAGTATCGCAGAACACCACGCAATGCGGGTTGCCCACCGACACGCCCGTGACCCTATAGCTTTCGCCGCCCACCGTCAACGGATAGCCGATCATACGTTCCGTCGCCACCGCTGCGGGCAGATCGGCGGTCTTCAGCGACGCACGGCCCATATCCACCGTGACCGAGCTGACCTTGCCGTCACGCAGATACAGCTCCAGACGGTAGAGACCGCTGGCGGTCTCTACCGTGATGCTTTCACTGCTCACAAAGCCCTTGTCGTACAGATATTTGCCCACGCAGCGGATATTGTTGCCTGCCATCGGGCTTTCGCTGCCGTCGCGGTTGAAGGTGCGCATCCGCGCATCCGCGTGCTGGGAGCGTTCGATTAGCACGATGCCGTCAGCACCCACGCCGTAATGCGGGGTACACAGATCCACGCACAGCGACTCGGGGCAGGTGATGCCGCCGTCAAAGTTCTCGATGAACAGATAATCGTTGCCGCAGGAGTGCATTTTGGTGAAATGCAGAGTCTGACGGGTGGGACGCATCGCGTTGATATCCACCAGCTCGGTGTTGAGGCCGTTGAAGCGGCTTTCCATAATCTGTGCCAGCGCGTTCGCGGTATCCAGTGAGGTGAAGCAGGGGATACCCCGCTGCATCGCGTGGCGGTGCAGGACGATGTAATCACCGATGGTCGCGTCCTTGACCGCACCGGTATACACGATGCCGTGCAGCTTGCCGGAGTCCATCAGTGCGGCGATCTCGTCGCTTTCAGCGGCGTTCGCTACAGCCGTGACGGGGATGCCGAGCTGCGCGATGGCCGCCGCCGTGCCGCCCGTCGCGTACAGCGTGAGCCCCAAGTCGTAAAACCGCTTCGCCAGCGAGATGATCTCGGGATAATCGCTTTCCTCCACGCTGACGAGGATGCCCGCGTTGCCCTCGTGCACCGGGGGTACGGTCAGCCGTGCGGCCGAGAGACCCTTGAACAGCGCCTCGGCCACGGTGCGGCCGAGACCCAGCACCTCGCCGGTGGATTTCATTTCGGGACCCAGCATGGAGTTGGCATCCGACAGCTTTTCAAACGAGAATACCGGCGCCTTCACCGCGAAATACGGTGGCGTACGGTACAGACCCGTGCCGTATCCGAGATCGACCAGCCGCTCGCCCAGCATCACGCGGGCAGCGATATCCACCATCGGCACGTTCGTGACCTTGCTGATGTAGGGGATGGTGCGCGACGCGCGGGGATTGACCTCAATGACGTACAGCTCATCCTCATAAATGAGGTACTGGATGTTGACGAGACCCTTGGTTTTCAGTGCCAGAGCGAGCTTTTCGGAGCAGTCGCAGATCTTGCGCAGGAACTTGTCGTTGAGATTGTACGGGGGATACACGGCGATAGAGTCGCCGCTGTGCACGCCCGCGCGCTCGATGTGCTCCATAATACCGGGGATGAGCACGGTCTCGCCGTCGGAGATAACGTCCACCTCCAGCTCGGTGCCGGGCATGTACTTATCCACCAGTACGGGGTTATCAATACCTCCCGCGAGGATGGTGTTCATATACTCCACTGTACGCTCGCGGGTGCGGGAGATGGTCATATTCTGGCCGCCGATGACGTACGACGGGCGCAGCAACACGGGATAGCCCAGCGACTCCGCAGCCGCCACCGCTTCCTCGACGGTGTTGACACCCAGCCCCTTCGGGCGGCGGATGGCAAATTCCTCCAGCAACGCGTCAAAGCGGCTGCGATCCTCCGCGATATCAATGCTTTCCGCCGAGGTACCGAGGATGCGGATACCGTGTTTATCCAAAAACTGTGTCAGCTTGATCGCCGTCTGTCCGCCGAACGCGACCACCACGCCGATGGGCTGCTCCACCTCGATGATGTTCATCACGTCCTCGGGGCACAGAGGCTCAAAATACAGACGGTCGGCGGTGTCGTAGTCGGTGGACACGGTCTCGGGGTTGTTGTTGACGATGACCACGTCGTAGCCCATTTCCTGCAACGTCCACACGCAGTGCACCGAGCTGTAGTCAAACTCGATACCCTGACCGATGCGGATCGGGCCGGAGCCCAGCACCATCACGACGGGGCGACCGCTGCGCACGAAGCGACGCGCATCGCACGCCGTATCGGCGCAGGAATAAAAGTAGGGAGTACGGGCACCGTATTCCGCAGCGCAGGTATCCACCATCTTATACGACAGGGCGAACGGCGGCAGCGCTTCGG
Organism: uncultured Eubacteriales bacterium; assembly: GCA_964470515.1. GTDB lineage: Bacteria > Bacillota > Clostridia > Oscillospirales > Acutalibacteraceae > RGIG3009. The sequence goes on from CAYYDD010000015.1 coordinate 3,563, forward strand.
CACCGCTCAGGCGGCGGATGGCCGCGTCCGGGTAGCCCAGCCGCTTGGCCGCTTCGTAATCGCCGTCGCACAGACCGTCGGCCTGCAAATGCTGCTCAAACGCCGCGAGCCCTGCCAGCTTGTGCAGGAAGTAGCGGTCGATTTTGGTGATCTCATAGACGGTGTCCACGGACACGCCGCTTTTCAATGCTTCGAACACCGTGAAGATACGGCGGTCGTTCTGCTCGCGCAGCCGTTCCAATACGGGCGCATCCGACAGCGGCGCGGCGTTCAGCGTATCCAGTGCGATCTCCGCTCCGCGCACGGCCTTCATCAGCGCTTCCTCGAAGCTCTGACCGATGGACATTACCTCGCCCGTGGCCTTCATCTGCGTGCCCAGCAGGCGGCTGGAGCCTGCAAACTTCTCAAACGGCCATTTCGGGAATTTGACCACGACGTAGTCCAGCGTCGGCTCGAAGCAGGCGCAGGTCTCGCCGGTGATATCGTTTTTGATCTCGCCCAGCGTGTAGCCGAGCGCCAGCTTGGTCGTCAGCTTGGCAATGGGGTAGCCCGAGGCCTTGGAGGCCAGTGCCGACGAACGCGACACACGGGGATTGACCTCGATGACCGCGTAGTCAAAGCTATTGGGATCCAGTGCAAACTGGCAGTTACAGCCGCCGACGATGCCGATGGCCTCCACGATATCCAGTGCCGCCTGCCGCAGCATCCCGTATTCCTTAGCCGACAGCGTCAGTGCCGGGGCAACCACGATGGAGTCACCCGTGTGGATACCTACCGGGTCGACGTTTTCCATCGAGCACACCGCGATGGCGTTGCCTGCGCTGTCGCGCATCGTTTCAAATTCGATCTCCTTCCAGCCCGCGATGCACTTCTCCACCAGAATCTGCGTGATGGGGGAGGCATCCAGACCGCCGCGGGCGATCTCGCGCAGCGCGGCCTCATCCTCCGCGATACCGCCGCCCGAGCCGCCCAGTGTAAATGCGGGGCGCACGATGACGGGATACCCGATGTGCTCGGCAATCGCCAGCGCGGTATCTACGTCCTCGGCAATGTCGGACGGCACCATCGGTTGTCCGATCGCGTTCATCGCGTCGCGGAACAGTTCGCGATCCTCCGCCTTGTCGATGGCGTCGATGTCCGAGCCGAGCAGACGCACGCCGTACTTTTCCAGTGTGCCGTCGCGGGTGAGCTGCATCGCGATGGTCAGACCCGTCTGGCCGCCGAGACCGGCGAGCAGACCGTCCGGCCGCTCCTTTTCGATGATACGGCGCACCGTTTCCGCGTTTAGCGGCTCCAAATAAATTTCATCAGCCAAGCTCTTATCCGTCATAATGGTGGCAGGATTGGAGTTGACCAGCACCACGTTGATGCCTTCCTCGCGCAGCACGCGGCACGCCTGTGCACCGGCATAGTCAAACTCCGCCGCCTGACCGATGGTGATGGGGCCGGAGCCGATCATCAGTACCTTGCGGATGGATGTATCCTTAGGCATTGGCGGCACCTCCCATCATCGCGGTAAAGCGGTCGTAAACGACCTCGTTCGGCTCAAACTGCACGCTCAGGCAGTTGTTTTCGTACGTTAACCCCTCACAGGTACCGTCGTTGGCGTTGCTGAACAGCAGCAAGGCATTTGCGGGCAGCTCCGTCACCGTGTAGCTGTGGTTTTGCGAGGTGATATACATACGGCTGCTGCCGGTCGTTTTGACCGGCTGATTGGCACCGTGATGGCCGCACCGCAGCTTGGCGGTCTGACCGCCCTGCGACAGCGCGATCAGCTGATGCCCCAGTCCCACGCCGAGCAGCGGCACACGGCCGAACAACTCACCGACCGTAGGCAGAGCGGCACTGTAGTCCGCGGGATCGCCCGCGCCTCCGGACAGCACCACGCCGTCGGGCTGTGCCGCGAGTATCTCTGCGGCGGGCGTATCGCACGGCACGGCGGTGACCTCACAGCCCTGCTCGCACAGTGCGCGGAGAAATCCGAGGCTCGCACCAAAGTCCACCACCGTCACGGCAAAGCGCTTGTTACCCGCGGCGGGGTAGACCGCTGCGTCACGGCGCGTGGGCGCGACGGGTACTTTGTACTGCCGCAGTGCGGTCAGATCGGCGGGTATCTCATCACAGATGCAGGCGTTCATCGTGCCGTTTTCACGCAGAAGGCAGGTCAGCTCACGCGTGTCAATGCCGCACAGACCCACCACGCCCTGCTGCTTTAAATACGCATCCAGCGTCAGCTCGCAGCGGAAATTCGAGGGGGTTTCGCAGTGCTCGCGCACCACGTATCCGCGCACGGCGGCGGTAGGGGCGATATCCGCGGGAATGATGCCGTAGTTGCCCACCATCGGGAAGGTCTGCATCACGATCCGCCCCGCGTAGGCGGGGTCGGTCAGCGTTTCGGGGTAGCCCACCATCCCGGTGGTGAATACCAGCTCGCCCACGGTGTCACCGTCCGCACCGAAGCGCCGACCCTCAAACACCGCGCCGTTTTCCAATACCAAATAGGCCATCGTTTCACTCTCCTTATTGAGGATAGAAGGGTGGCTGCCACGGCTGTGCCGTGACAGCCACCACACCGTCGACATCTCCCTCAAAAAGGGAGACTTACAGCACCCTTTGAGTTATACCAATGTCGCCGCCATAACCGCCTTGATGGTGTGCATACGATTTTCCGCCTCGTCAAACACGATGGACTGCTCGCTCTCGAATACCTCGTCGGTCACTTCCATACAGGTCAGGCCGAACTTATCGTAGATCTGCTTGCCCACGGTGGTCTTGACGTCGTGGAACGCGGGCAGGCAGTGCATAAAGCGGCACTGCGCACCGGCGTTGTCCATCAGTGCCTTGGTGACGCGGTAGGGGGTTAGCTCCTCGATGCGTTCCTGCCACACCTCGTCCGGCTCGCCCATCGAAACCCACACGTCCGTGTAGATAACGTCCGCGCCCTTGGTCGCGGTCATCGGGTTCTCTTCAAATTCCAGCACGGCGCCCGTCTCCGCCGCAATGGCGAGGCAGGCGTTTATCAGCTCTTGGTTGGGGAAGTATGCTTTCGGTGCACACGCCACGAAATGCATCCCCATTTTGGCACAGCCCACCATCAGCGAGTTGCCCATATTGTAGCGGGCGTCGCCCATATACACCAGCTTCTTGCCGGTGAGCGAGCCGCAATGCTCACGGATGGTGAGGAAATCCGCTAAGATCTGCGTGGGATGGAACTCGTTGGTCAGGCCGTTCCACACCGGCACACCCGCGTAGGCGGCCAGCTCCTCCACGATCTCTTGCCCGAAGCCGCGGTACTCGATACCGTCAAACATACGACCCAGCACGCGCGCGGTATCGGCAATGCTTTCCTTTTTACCGATCTGCGATCCCTGCGGGTCGAGATACGTCGGGTGCATACCCAGATCGGCCGCCGCAACCTCAAATGCACAGCGGGTGCGGGTGCTGGTCTTTTCAAACACCAGCGCAATGCTCTTGCCCTCGCACAAACGGTGGGGGATGCCCGCCTTTTTCTTGGCCTTCAGCTCCGCCGCCAGATCGATCAGCTCACCGATCTCGGCGGGGGTAAAGTCCAGTAATTTCAGAAAGCTTCTGTTCTTCATTGACATAGCTTATTTCTCCTTACACGCGTTTTTCAGTACGGCGATAGCCTCTCCCAGCACATCCCACGGTATGTTGAGCGCCGGCAGGAGACGCACCTTGTGCTTCGCCGTCAGGCACAGCACGCCGTTTTCGCGGCACGCGGCCAACACGTCGGCGGCGGGGCGCTCCGTCTCCACGCCGATCATCAGGCCCATACCCGTCACCGAACGGACACCCGGTGCCCCGAGAAGCTCGTTGAAAATATACACGCTCTTGCGGCGAACCTCCGCCAGCAGCGCGTCGTCGATGCGGTCGAGTATATTGACAGCACCCGCACAGCACACGGGATTGCCGCCGAAGGTCGAGCCGTGATCGCCGTAGCTCAGCACGTTCGCAACCTTTTGGCCCAGCAACGCCGCGCCCAGCGGCAGACCGCCGCCGATGCCCTTGGCCGTCGTGACCACGTCGGGTCGGATACGGTAATACTCATACGCGTACAGATGCCCGCTGCGGCCGTTGCCGGTCTGCACCTCGTCGATCATCAGCACGATATCCTCGCGCTCACACAGCTCCGCGACCTTGGTGACGTACTCCTTGGTCAGTGTGTTGACACCGCCCTCGCCCTGCACGCATTCCAGCAGGATACCCGCTACCCGGTGCTTGCTTACGAGCGTCTCCAGTGCCGCGATATCGTTTGCCGGTGTGTGAATAAAGCCGGGAGTCAGCGGCTGATACAGCGCGTGGAAATGCTCCTGCCCGGTAGCCGCCAGCGTCGTCAGCGTACGACCGTGAAAGCTGTTCTCCAACGTGATGACGGTGCTGTATTCGGCACCCTTGTGCTCGGCGGCGTACTTACGCGCCACCTTGATGGCGCATTCGTTCGCCTCGGCGCCCGAGTTACCGAAAAACACCTTACTCATCCCGGTGCGCTCGCACAAACGCTGCGCCAGTGCCGCACACGGCTCGGTGTAATACAGGTTGGAGGTGTGCTGTACCTGCGACAGCTGCGCCGTCACGGCGGCCTGCCACGCATCGTCGGCAATGCCGAAGGCGTTGACCGCGATGCCGGAGCCCATATCAATATACCGCTTACCCGCGGTATCCCATAACAGCGAGCCCTTACCGTGCGTGACCTCCACAGGGAAACGGCGGTAGGTGCCGGCCACGTAGGCCTGATCGCGTTCTGTTAACGTACTCATTTCGGATCCCCCGTTACCATCGTGCCCGCGCCCTCATCCGTTAAGATCTCCATCAGAATGGAGTGGGGAACACGACCGTCCATAATTACCACGTTTTTCACGCCCTTGTGGATGGCCTCAATGCAGCAATCCACCTTCGGGATCATACCGCCGGATACGATACCCTCGTCACACAGCCGTTTTACCTCGGAGATGGTGACCTCCGGGATCAGCGTGGACGGATCGTCCTTGTCGTGAAGCAGACCGGCGATATCCGTCATCATTACCAACCGCTCGGCTCCCAGCGCACCCGCGATGTACGCGGCGGCGGTGTCGCCGTTGATGTTGTAGGCGTTGCCTTCGCGGTCACAGCCCAGCGTGGAAATGACGGGAATATACCCCTTTTCCAGCAGATCGAGCACCGGCCGGATGTGTACCTTGGTGATGCGACCGACGTAGCCGAGCCGCTCGTCGCGCATTTCGCATTCGATGAGCCGCCCGTCCATACCGGAGATACCCATCGCCTTGCCGCCCTGCTTTTCCAAAAGGTTGACCAGTGTCTTGTTCACCTTACCGGCCAGCACCATCTGCACGATGTCCACGGTCTCCTTGTCCGTGACGCGCAGGCCGTCCATAAACTCGGGCTGCTTGCCGAGCCTCGCCATCAGCTCGCTGATCTCGGGGCCGCCGCCGTGCACCAGCACGACCTTGACACCGATGAGCCACAGCAGAACGATATCCTCCATCACCTGTTGCTTGAGCTGCTCGTTTATCATCGCATTGCCGCCGTATTTCACCACGACGACCTTGCCGTTGTACCGCTTGATATACGGCAGCGCCTGAGTCAGCACCTCGGCGCGCTGCGCGTTAGAAAATAACGTATCCATTTTGTTCACCTCACGTCCGGTAATCGCCGTTGATCTTCACGTAATCGTAGGTCAGATCGCAGCCCCACGCCGTGGCCGCAGCATCGCCGCTGTCCAGCGTGATGAGTATGTCGATCTCCTTTTCCAGCAGGATCTCCTTGGCTTTCTCCTCCGAGAACGGCACGCCCGCGCCGTTCTCACACACCGCGATCAGTCCCTTGGCCGAACGGAAAGCCACGCCCACCTTGGTAACGTCCACCGCCGCGCCGCTGTAGCCGATGGCGCACAGCACACGACCCCAGTTGGCATCCGCGCCGAACATTGCCGCCTTGAGCAGGCTGGAGCAGATGACGCTCTTTGCCACCGTCTTGGCGGTCGCCTCGTCGGCCGCACCGCTGACGTGACATTCCAGCAGCTTGGTCGCACCCTCGCCGTCTGCGGCGATCAGGCGGCACAGCTGCACGGTTACCGTGTTGAGCGCCTGCATAAACTCTGCGAAATCCGCGTTTTCCTCGGTGATCTCAGCGTTACCGGCGAGACCGTTCGCCAGCACGGTCACCATATCGTTGGTAGAGGTGTCGCCGTCGATGCTCACCATATTGAAGGTGCTCTGAATATCCGCCGACAGTGCTTTTTGCAGCATCGCGGGGGAGATGGCGGCATCCGTCGTCAGGAACACCAGCATCGTCGCCATATTCGGGTGGATCATACCGCTGCCCTTGGCGATACCGCCCAGACGGCATACCTTGCCGCCCACCGTGAAGGACACGGCGACCTCTTTTTTGATGGTATCGGTAGTCATAATAGCCTCGGCCGCCGCCTCGCCGCCCTCGCAGGAGAGTCCCTCAGCCAGTGCCGGCAGACCGTTCGCAATGGGGGTGATATCCAGCGGCTGACCGATGACGCCTGTGGAGGCCACCACAACGTCCTCCGCCGCGACGGGCAGCACCTCCGCCACCAGACGGCTCATCGCCTCCGCGACCTCAATGCCGTCGGCGTTGCAGGTGTTGGCGTTGCCGCTGTTGCAGATGACCGCCTGCGCCCGGCCGTTCGCCAGATGCTGCTTCGTCACCGTCAGCGGCGCACCCTTGACCAGATTGGTGGTGTAGACCGCTGCCGCGGCAGCCGGTACGTCACTGCATATGAGCGCCACATCGCGCTTTGTGCGGTTGTGGCGGATGCCGCAGTGGATACCGTTTGCCTTAAACCCTTTGGCAGCACACACGCCGCCGGAAATCAACTCTACCATGATCCTTCTCCTTATACACACAGCCCGGTGGCTTCATCCGCACCGAGCACAATATTCATATTCTGGATCGCCGCGCCCGACGCACCCTTGCCGAGATTGTCGAACAGTGCGGTGACCATCGTCTGCGTTTCGTGGCCGGTGACGAGGATGCGCAACGTATCCTTACCGGCCAGCGTGTCGGCGTAGATCACGCTCTCGTCGCCGCCCAACGGCGCGACGGTCACCAGCCGCTGACCCGCGTAATGGTCACTGAGCTCCGCCCATACCTTGGCGGCATCAAAACCCGGCAGCAGCACGGAGGTGGCCATACCCTCGTAAAAATCACCCAGAACGGGCGAGAACACCGGGGGCTGTGCCAAGCCGCACACCGCCTGCATCTCCGGCAGATGCTTGTGCTTCAGCGTCGTGCCGTAAATGCGGTGGCTCTCGTGACGGGGGTCGCGGTGCTCATCCTCGTATTCCGCGATCAGACTTTTACCGCCGCCGCTGTAGCCTGTCAGGGAGTAGGCGGTCAGCGGGAAGTCGGCGGGGATCACACCACGCGCGACCAGCGGATACACCGAGGCGATAAAGCCGCTTGCGTGGCAGCCGGGATTGGCGATACGTCGGGATGCGACGATCGCCTCGCGGTGTGCCGCCGACAGCTCGGGAAACCCGTACGCCCAGCCCGGCGCGGTACGGTGCGCGGTGGAGGTGTCGATAATGACGACCTTCGCGTCACCTGCCAGCGCGACCGATTCGCGGGCCGCGTCATCCGGCAGGCACAAGAACGCCACGTCCGCCTGCCGCAATGCCTCCGCACGGGCGGCGGGATCCTTGCGGCGGTCATCCGGCAGGGTCAGTACGGTCAGATCGTCCCGCGTTGCCAGCCGCTCGTGGATACGCAGACCGGTGGTACCGGCACTACCGTCGATAAATACAGTTTTCATACGCTCAACATCTCTTTCACATAGGCGATCTGCGCTTCCACCGAGGATACGGACGTACCGCCCTCGCTGATGCGCCGTTCCACACACGCGTCCAGGTCGATGGCCTCAAACACGCTGTCGTCAAACAACTCGCTGTACTCGCGGTAGACGGACAGCGGTAGCGTTTCCAGTACCAGTCCGTCCGCCATACAACGCGCGACCAGCTGGCCGGAGATCTTATAGGCATCGCGGAACGGCAGCCCGTGGGCGACCATCCAGTCTGCCAGATCGGTGGCGTTGATAAAGCCGTTCTGCGCGGCGCTGCGCATCGTATCGGGCCGCGCCGTCATCGTGCGGATCATACCTGTGAACACGGGCAGACACAGTTTTACGGTCTCTACCGCGTCGAACACGCCTTCCTTGTCCTCCTGCATATCCTTGTTGTACGCCAGCGGCAGACCCTTAAGCATCGTCAGCGCCGCCATCAGATCGCCGTACACGCGACCGGTCTTGCCGCGTACCAGCTCCGCCATATCGGGGTTTTTCTTCTGCGGCATAATGGAGGAGCCGGTGGTAAACGCATCCGACAGCTCCACAAACTTAAATTCCCAGCTCGACCAGAGAATGATCTCCTCCGAGAAGCGGGACAAATGCATCATCAGAATAGACAGCGCGCTCAGCAGCTCTACGCAGAAATCGCGGTCGGACACACCGTCCAGACTGTTGCGGCACACCCCGTCAAAGCCGAGCTGTGCGGCCTCAAAGCGGCGGTCGGTCGGGTAGGTGGTACCCGCCAGTGCGCAGCAGCCGATGGGGGAGTAATTCATACGGCGACGGCAGTCGGAGAGACGCTCGCGGTCGCGCAGCAGCATCATCGCATAGGCCATCAGGTGATGCCCGAACGTGATGGGCTGCGCCCGTTGCAGATGCGTGTAGCCCGGCAGGATCGCTGCCTTGTTGGCCTCGGCCTGCTCGGTCACGGCGGTCAGCAGGTCGTTTATCTGCTGTACCACGGTGTCGATCTCCTCACGCAGATACATCCGCAGATCCAGTGCGACCTGATCGTTTCGGCTACGGGCGGTGTGCAACTTTTTGCCGACCGCACCGATGCGCTCGGTCAGCACCTGTTCTACGAACATATGAATGTCCTCGCAGGACGTATCGAAGGTCAGCGCACCGCTGTCCAGCTCGTTTAGAATGCCCTGTAGCCCGTCAATGAGCTGTGCGGCCTCCGTTTCCGTGATGATACCCTGCGCACCCAGCATCGCGGCGTGAGCCATACTGCCGGTGATATCCTGCCGGTACATCACGTGATCGAACCGGATGGAAGAATTAAAATCGTCTGCGAGCTTGTCGGTCGCGCCGTCCGTTCTGCCCGCCCAAAGCTTAGCCATAGCTGCTCCTTTCACCTTTCGCCTCGCTAAAGGGACGATGAGGGGTAGTCGTCGTTTTCGCCATCATTTAAAAATCAGACTATCCTGCACGGTCCCCGTGCAGGATATCTGTCAAACGTTATTTTTTGCCGTCGACCAGTGCCTGCACCGTGATCGGCAGACCGTACAGATTGATAAAGCCCTCGGCATCTTTCTGGTTGTAATCGCTCTCACCGAAGGTCGCGATCTCCTCGCTGTACAGCGTGTAGGAGCTCCACACACCGGCGTTGATGACGTTGCCCTTGTACAGCTTCAGGCGTACCTTACCGGTCACGCGCTCCTGCGTCTTGTCAACGAAGGCGCTCATCGCCTCGCGCAGGGGCGTGAACCACTGACCGTTGTACACCAGCTCCGCGAAGGTGATGGCCATACGCTGCTTCTCGTGCAGGGTCATCTTGTCGAGGCAGATGCTCTCCAGCACGCTGTGCGCCTTGTAGAGGATCGTACCGCCGGGAGTCTCATACACGCCGCGGCATTTCATACCGACCAAGCGGTTTTCCACGATGTCGATGATACCAATGCCGTTCGCGCCTCCCAGCTCGTTGAGCTTGAGAATGATCTGCTTCGCGGTCAGCTTCTCGCCGTCCAGCGCCACAGGAACGCCCTGCTCAAAGTCCAGCGTCACGTAGGTGGGAACGTCGGGAGCCTGAACGGGGGACACGCCCATCTCCAGGAAGCCTTCCTTCTCGTACTGCGGCTCGTTGCCGGTATCCTCCAGATCCATACCCTCGTGGGACAGATGCCACAGGTTCTTATCCTTGGAATAGTTGGTCTCGCGGTTGATCTTCAGCGGGATGCTGTGCGCCTCAGCGTATGCGATCTCTTCCTCGCGGGACTTGATATCCCACTCACGCCACGGGGCGATGATGGGCATACTCGGTGCAAAATGCTTGATAGCCAGCTCAAAGCGCACCTGATCGTTGCCCTTGCCGGTGCAGCCGTGGCAGATCGCGTCCGCACCTTCCTTGATGGCGATCTCGACCAAGCCCTTGGCGATGCAGGGACGTGCGTGGCTGGTGCCCAGCAGGTACTCCTCGTACACCGCACCCGCCTTGACGCAGGGGATGATGTAATCGTCCACGTACTCCTCGGTCAGATCCAGCACGTACAGCTTGGACGCGCCGGTTTTGAGAGCCTTTTCCTCCAGACCCTCCAGCTCATCCGCCTGCCCCACGTTGCCGGACACGGCGATGACCTCGCAGTTGTTGTAGTTTTCCTTCAGCCACGGGATGATGATGGAGGTATCCAGACCACCCGAGTACGCCAGTACGACCTTCTTGATGTTTTCCTTGTTCATTGTATGCAGCCTCCCAGAATAAATATTCACAATATTCATCGAATATGCAACCATTATACACATTAAATATAGGGCTGTCAAGTGGCCGTTCATAAATATTCAATATTTTGGCACTCTGTACAAGCAAACCCCGTTGCGGTGTGTACGAACTGGACAAAAATACAACAAAAGCGGTTGCCTGCGGAAAAAAACCGTGATAAAATATACGAAAAGAGGTGACTTATATGCATACTCTGCGGGTGTCGCTGGTCGGCATCAATTCGCGTTACGTCCATTCTTCGCTGGCGCCGTGGTGTCTGCTCAGCGGTATCCGTGCGTACGGAGGCGGCGCGGCGGAGGCCTGTGTTGTCGAGGGCACGGTCAACGAGAGCGATGAAACCCTGCTGTCCCGTCTGCGTGCTTCGAGGGCGGACGTGCTGTGCTTTTGCTGTTATATCTGGAATATCACCACCGTGCTGCGTCTGGCCGAGCGGCTGAAGGCGGAGCAGCCGTCGCTGCGTGTCGTGCTGGGCGGGCCGGAGGTCGGTTACCGTGCGGAGGGATTGCTGGAGCGGTATCCGTTTGTGGACAGCATCGTCAGCGGCGAGGGCGAACGGCCTCTGGCGCGGCTTTTGGATGCCTATGCCGTCGGCCACAGCGGTGCCGGACTGGAGGGCGTCTGTGTGCGCGGTCACATCAGTGAGCCGTATCTGCCGTCGTTCATTCCGCCCGGTCCGTATTGCGAGGAATATTTTGAAGCCTTGGGCGGCCGCATCGCGTATCTGGAGACCTCGCGCGGCTGTCCGTTTTCCTGCGCGTTTTGTCTGTCCGGGCGGTGCGGCAGCGTGCGGTATTTTCCCGAGGACAGATGCTTTGACGAATTACTGCGGCTTGCGAACAGCGGCACCGCCGTCGTCAAGCTCGTAGATCGCACCTTCAATGCCGATAAACAGCGCGCCCTGCGCTTTTTCCGCTTCATCGCGGATAATGTCGGCACACGCATCCCCGAGGGCGTGTGCTTTCATTTCGAAATCGCGGGTGACCTGCTGGACGAGGAGACTCTCACCGTACTGTGCGAGGCACCGGCCGGGCTGTTTCAGCTGGAAATCGGTCTGCAATCCTTCCATCCCGAAACGCTGGCGGCGGTGTGCCGCCGGACGGATATCGCGCGGCTGACGACAAATATCCGTCACCTGACGGCGTGCGGCAACGTGGCGGTGCATCTCGATCTCATCGCCGGTCTGCCCGAGGAGGATCTGCCGACCTGTCTGGACAGCTTCCGCACCGCGTACGCCCTGCGCCCGCATCAGCTCCAGCTCGGCTTCTTAAAGCGTCTGCACGGCTCGCCGCTCGCCGAACAGCCCGACCGCTATCCCGGTGACTTTGCCGCCCTGCCGCCGTACGAGGTGCGCTGTACCCCGTGGTTGTCCGCGGACGACCTGCGCGTGCTGCATACCGTCGAGGAGGGCTTGGATCGCTTGTACAACAGCGGCCGCTTTACGCATACACTGGCGTATCTCACCGATACGGCGGGGCTGGATCCCGTCGCGGTGTTCCGCGCGGTGGGCGAGCGGCTGACGGATATGCCGCCCTCGCTGGACGAGCTGACCGTGCTGGTATGGGAGACGTTCTCCGCCTCCGTCGATGCGACTGCGCTACGGGATGCCCTGCTGTACGACCGTATGGCCGCCGCTCCTGCGGGCGTGCTGCCCGCGTGTCTGGATACCGACCCCCGCGAGCGCCGCCGCTTAAAGCGGTTGCTGGATACCGATGACCGCCTGCGCCGTCCGCACGACGTGCGCCGTGGTACGGCGCTGCTCAGCGACGGCACGCTGCTGTACGCCGACCACCGGCGGCCGCACCCGGTCACGGGGGCGTATGACGTGTGCTATTTCCGCGAGGAGAGCCTCGGTCGGAAACGGCGGTATCTGCTGTTTGATCTGGACGGCACACTTACCGACCCGGCGCTCGGTATCACGCGGTCGGTACAGTTCGCGCTGCGCCGCTTCGGTATCGACGAGCCGGATCTGACCAAACTGCATTCGTTTATCGGTCCGCCGCTGTTGGATTCGTTTCAGCGGTTTTACGGGATGACGGTCGAGCAGTCCCGCGAGGCGCTGGCCGCCTACCGCGAATATTACGCCGTCACCGGCATCTACGAAAACGAGGTGTATGACGGTATCCCCGCACTGCTGCGGGAGGCTCGCCGCGCAGGCTACCGCGTCATTATGGCGACCTCCAAGCCGGAAATGTACGCCTGCCGCCTGATGCAGCATTTCGGGCTGGCGCGGTATTTCACCTGTATCGCCGGGGCGGATATGGGGGAGAAGCGGGCGAATAAAACGGCGGTCATCCGCAGCGCGATGCAGCGTGAGGGGGTGACCGACGCCACCGAGGCCGTGATGATCGGTGACCGCTGCTTTGACGTGGAGGGTGGCCGTGAGCTGGGAATGGCAACCGTCGGCGTGCTGTACGGATACGGCAGTGAGGAGGAGCTGCGGCAGTCGGGGGCCGATGCCGTCGCCGCCACCGTCGCCGACCTGAGCCGCCTGCTGCTCTAAATCAAGGCTCCGCGGTGAGGGGGCCGGCCGCAGGGCGATGGGGGAGTTCTGCCATCTATCATACCACATTCCTACCCGTCACCTTCAAGACGCTTTTCAAAATAAAAAACGCCCGTCCGACCGCACGGACAGGCGTTTTTCGTATTTACGGGACGGTTGACCCGGTCACTTGTGCAAGCCTTGGAACGGGCGACCAATGGTCGCCCCTATGCACACGACCCGAACACCGCACGTCTAACCTCTGTTTTCGGATGTCTCACGTCTGTGTTTCCACACACGGTGGAAAACGTTTCACATCCGTCAGTGAGTTCAAATTCAATATTCATATTCAAATTCAAATTGGATTCGTATTGGATTGGATTTAGGCAACGTTTTGTAACACGCTGTTGCAAAACGTTGCCAACGTTTACAAAGCGAGTTATTCACATCCTTCCACACACTTTCCACCGTTTCCACCGGCTGCAAATTGTTGCACGAATTATCGAAAAACGGTATTATTCTTTTGGCTTTTGCCGCTTGTCGCGGATGTGGTTATACAGCAGCATACCGCCCAGACTTACCGCGCCGGTGATGACGAACAGAAGGATAGCCGACACGTAGTCTCCCTTTTGAATGAGATTGCCGCCGATGGTGGAGGAGACCACCGATGGAATACGTGCGATCAGCGAAATGATGAGAAATTCGTGCAGGCGGATGCGTGTCAGCCCCACGAAGTAGGTGAACAGATCCTTGGGCGTGCCGGGGATGAAGTACAGCAAAAACACCAGCCGTTTCAGACGTTTTTCGCTGTTGATGAAGCGCAGACTGTCGATTTTATCGCGGCTGACAAACAGCTCCACCGCCTTGACACCCAGCGATTTCACCAGTAAAAATACGGGTGCGGAGGCCAGCCCGACACCCAGCAGACACAGCAGTGTACCTTCCAACGCACCGAACGCGTAGCCGATACCGACCTCGATCACCTCGCCGGGGATGAAGGACACTACCACCTGCACCATTTGGATGCCCAGTGCCACGAGCCAGCCTTTCCAGCCGTAGCCGTCCACAAACGCCTTGAATTCCTCGGGATCGTCACCCAAGGCGGCAAAGCGCTTCCATAAAAACACCGTCAGCCACGTGAAAAACGCCAGCACGACGACGAGCGAGCATACCGCGAGGATGCGCCGCCGCGTGACCGAGCGCTCCGTTGTTTGAGCCATAGACAAGCCTCCCATCACCACTATTCTACCACGCTCTTCCGCAAAATGCAAAATTTTTCGAAAAAAAGAGGAGAGATGGAAATTTGGCCTTGAAGCCGTCGACAAGTTCTGCTATACTATAATCCGTATGGGGCTGCCAAGCCCTCGGAAGGGACGAGATCGTATGAAAGTTGCATTACTGACTCACACACCGCTGCCGGAGCATACCGTAGCCTCCGCCGCGCGGCTGTGCTATTCTCCGGCGACCATTGATGAGTTGCGCGAGCGGCTGACCGAGGATAAGGCGGCCGCGTTCGTGGATATGCTGGCGGAGATCGGTCACGAAAGCCCTATCGAGCACGCTACCTTCACCTTCGGTGTGGAGGGTGTGTCCCGCTCGCTGCTCGCCCAACTGACGCGTCACCGTATCGCGTCGTACAGCGTGCAGAGCCAGCGGTACGTGGCGGAATCGCATTTTGAGTACGTGCTCCCGCCGGAGATCGCCGCCATCCCCGAAGCGGCCGAGCGGTATCGCCGCGCGATGGAGGAGGATCAGCAGCACTACGAGGCACTGACGGCGATCCTCAAGGCCAAGCACCGCGAGGAATTTCTGGCCGCCGGTATGGACGAAAAGGACGCCGACCGCGCCGCTGAGAAAAAGGCAATCGAGGACGCGCGCTTTGTGCTGCCCAACGCCTGCACCACAAAGCTGATTATGACGATGAACGCCCGCAGCCTGCTCAACTTTTTCCGTCATCGCTGTTGCAACCGCGCCCAGTGGGAGATCCGCGAGCTGGCCGAGCGTATGCTGACGGAGTGCGTGGCCGTCGCGCCGCATCTGTTTAAAAACGCCGGCCCGTCCTGCGTCAGCGGCGGTTGCCCGGAGGGGAAGATGACCTGCGGCAGGATCACCGAAATGCGCGAAAAATACCGTAAGCTTAAGGGGGCGGAATAAATGAGCCTCATCGTGCTCGACGGCCTTGACGGCAGCGGCAAATCCACACAGCTCGACCGGCTGGATGCGTATTTCCGTGAAACCGGCATACACTACCGGCAGATCAGCTTTCCGGATTACAGCCAGCCCTCGTCAGCCCTTGTCAAGCAATATCTGGGCGGCGAATTCGGCGGCTCGGCCGAGGCCGTGAACGCGTACGCCGCGTCCTCGTTTTACGCCGTGGACCGCTACGCCAGCTATAAAAAATTCTGGCAGCAGGACTACGAGGCGGGTACGCTCATTCTGGCGGCGCGGTATACCACCTCCAACGCCATTCACCAGATGGGTAAGCTTCCCCGCGAGGAATGGGACACGTACCTTGATTGGCTGGAGCATTACGAATATACGTTGCTCGGCCTGCCTCGCCCCGACCGCGTGCTGTTTCTGGATATGCCGCTGGACGTGTCGCAAAAGCTGCTGATGAGCCGCTACGAGGGCGACAGCGAAAAGCGCGATATCCACGAGCGCGATCTGCGCTATCTGGCCACCTGCCGCGAAAGTGCCCTGTATGCCGCCGAGCGGTTGGGCTGGGTCGTGGTGACCTGCGGTGAAAACGGCGAGCCGCTGTCGGTGGATACCATCACCGCAGGGCTGATCCAAGCCCTGTAAGGAGTATACTATGTCACTGGAATTTGGTGAACTGCTGCCGGAGGATGCCGCGTGGGCGGTCAAACCCCTGATGGCCTCCGGCCACCGCATCTGTGAATATTCGTTTACCACCTCGTATATGTGGAGCCGCCATTATCACGTGCGCATCGCCCGCTTTCACGACATACCGCTGCTGTGCGGCGAACACGGTGATCGCCGCTCGTATCTGCCGCCGGTGGGTGAGGATCCGCGCACGTTGCTGACCGAGCTGCGCGAGCGGGAACGTGAGGCGGGGCGGTCGTTGTATTTTCACAGTGTGGACGAGGAATCGCTCGCACTGCTGAAAACCGTGTTTCCCGGTCGCGTCTACGCCGAGGAATCCCCGGACGATTTTGATTATCTGTACCGTACCGAGGATCTCGCCACGCTACCCGGCAAGGCGTACCACGGCAAGAAAAATCACATTTCCGCGTTTTCCCGCGCCCACGACTGGACGTTTGAAACTCTCTCTCCCGATAATCTGGAGGATATGATGGCTCTTTCCCGCGAATGGTGCGAGGAAAAGGGCGGTTGCAGCAACAGTCTGGAGGCGGAAGCCTGCGCCATCGGCCGCGTTCTGCGAGACCCCGATACCTTTTCTCTGTCAGGCGGTCTGATTCGCGTGGAGGGTCGCCCCGTGGCGTTTACGCTGGGCTCGCCCATCAACGACGCGGTGTTTGATATTCACGTGGAAAAAGCGCTGTCGGCGTTTTCCGGGGCGTATGCGGTCATCAACCGCGAATTTGCCGCCACGTTGACCGACTATGCGTTCCTCAACCGCGAAAACGATATGGGCATTGAGGGGCTGCGCCGCGCCAAGCGGTCGTATCACCCCGTCGAGGTGCTGAAAAAATACCATTGTGTGATACGGTGATAGAAGTATGTTTGTAAAGCGTGTTGCCTTTACGGAAGATTTGCCGGCGCTGCACGCCATCTGGCGCGCAGCGTTCCCGGCGGATACCGCCGAGCAGCGCGATCTGTTTTTCGACGCGGTGCCGCCCGACCGATGTCTGATCGCGGAGGCGGACGGTGTTCCCGTTTCAATGGTGTATTCGCTGCCCGCCGCACTGGGTGAGCGGCGGCTGCAATACATTTATGCCGCCGCGACACTGCCGGAATACCGCGGTCGCGGCATCTTCGCCGAGCTGTTGCGCTATGCGCTGAAAGCCGCCGAAAGCGCGGGCTGTGTCGGCTCGTTCCTGCACCCGGCCGAGCCGTCGCTGACGGCGTATTACGCCCGCTTCGGCTATCACCCGTGGACGTTTTGCGAGCGCGTCAGCGGTCGTGCGGGAACGGCTGTCCCGGTCACCCGACTGTCACCTGAGGCGTACAGTCGCCGCACGGTGCCGCCGTATGCGCTCGCGTGGCCGAAGGAGTTGCTACGCTATGCCGCACAAAGCAGTGCGGCATATGCCGTGGGCGATACCGTCGCGCTGTGCGAAACGGTGGAGGATACCCTGCTTGTAAAAGAATGGTCGGGCGGTGATGCCGCCGGGCTGTGTGCCGCCTTGGGTTGCTTACGGTATGAGTGGGTGCGCCCCGCCGTAGCAGGCGAGGTGTATACGATGCTGCTGCCCTTTACGGACGACCCGTTACCGCCTCCCTATATCGGGCCGGTATTGGATTAGGAGGTCTATTATGGTTTTACTGTTTCTTGCCAACGGATTTGAAGAGATCGAGGCTCTGGCAACGGTGGATGTCCTGCGTCGTGCGGGGCTGGAGGTCGTCACCGTGGGTGTCGGTGACCGCGAGGTGACCGGCTCCCACGGTATCTCCGTGATCGCCGACCGCGATGACAGCGGCGCCTTGCCCACGGCGGCGGACGGCCTTCAGGCCGTGGTGCTGCCCGGCGGTCTGCCCGGCACGGAGCATCTGCGTACCTGTGCGACCGTCAATGCCTGTCTCGATCAAGCCGCGCAGGACGGCGTGTTGCTGTGTGCCATCTGCGCCGCCCCGTCGGTGCTGGGCCGAAAGAATTTGCTTATCGGTCGGGAGGCTACCTGCTATCCCGGCTATGAGAAGGATCTTCTCGGTGCGGTCTGCACCGGGGAGTCGGTGGCTGTTGCCGCCGACCGTATTACCGCGAAGGGCGCGGGTGTTACTATCCCGTTTGCTCTGGCCATCGTATCCCGGCTGGTATCGCAGACGGTGGCCGCACAGTTAGGAGAGGCGATGCAATGCCGATAGGAGATATCCGACAACTCAAGACCCGTTTGCGTGAAAAGTACCGGGCGATCCGCGCCGAGATGGATCCCGAGAACCGCGCGGAGTTTGACAGCCGCATTGCGGAGCGTGTGCACCGCCTGTGGCAGTATCGCCGCGCCCGTCAGGTGTTGGTATACGTTTCCACGCCCATCGAGGTGGATACCCGCCGCATCATCCGCCGCGCACTGGCAGACGGCAAGCGTGTCGCCGTGCCGCGCTGTATACCGAATACGCGGCAGATGGAGTTTTACTATATCAACTCGCTGGACGAGCTCAGCCCGGGCTCGTTCGGTGTGGATGAGCCGCAGCCGCTGCCGGAAAAGCTGGTCACCGATCTGTCGGAGGGGCTGTGCATCATTCCCGCGTTTTGCTACGATTACACCGGGTATCGGCTGGGCTACGGCAAGGGCTATTACGACCGGTTTCTGCCGCGCTTCGGCGGCAGTCTCATCGGTATCTGCTACAGCTCTTGTGTACGGCGGCATCTGCCGCACGGGCGGTTTGACCGTCGCGCCGAGCTGCTGGTGACCGAAAATTATATCCGCCGCACCGACCGCGGCACCGCCATAGGAGGAACAAGCAATGGCTGACGACAAGTGCTACGACGTAGACGACATTCTGAACGAGGTACAAGGCGGTACGCCCGCCGAAGCCCCGGCACCCGCCGCGAAGAAGCCGTTCAAGCTCGAGCTGGATCTGGACAGCGAGTACGGCGAAGCGGTGGAGGCCGCTCCCGTCGTGCGGGAGGAGCAGCCGCCGATACATACACCCGAGGAACCGAAGCAGCCCGAAAAACCTAAAAAGAAAAAGAAGAAGCACAGCTGGGTGCGCAGTGTGATCTACACGGTCCTCGTGCTGGGCGTGTCGGCCTTGCTCGCGTATGTGCTGGTGGTGGGAGGTCTGGATTTTACGGGGCTTACCCGTGCCGATAAGACGGTGGATGTCGATATCCCCGCCGGTGCGAGCACCGCCGCCGTGTCGGAGGTGCTCGCGGAAAACGGGCTGATCGACCAGCCGATGATCTTCCGCCTGTACGCCCGCCTGACGGGTGCGGACGGCACGTGGCAGCCCGGCAGCTTCAGTCTGAATCCCAATATGGGCTATCAGACGCTGGTGAAAAGCCTGCAGACCGCGCGCAAGCGTGACACCGCCACCGTCCTCATTCCGGAGGGCTTTACCGTGATGCAGATCGCGGAACGGCTGGAGAAAAAGGGCGTGTGCACGGTGGAGGAATTTTTGCGCGCCGTGACCGAGGTGGATTACAGCGCGGATTATGACTTTATCGCGGCGCTTTCCGGCGTTGATAAGACCGATTACGATGCCCGCATCTATAAGCTGGAGGGCTATCTGTTCCCGGATACCTATGAGTTTTACGTCGGCTGCTCCGGCGAAACGGTCGTTCGCAAGATGCTGGATAACTTCGATACCCGTCTGAGCACCACCATCCGCGCGTCGATGAGCGCCAAGGGCTACACGATGGACGAGCTCATCGTGTTGGCGTCTATCGTGCAGGGCGAGGCCGGCTCGACGGACGATATGGCGATGGTCTCCCGCGTGCTGGCCAACCGGATGGCGGATCCCGTGACCTATCCGAAACTGCAATGTGACTCCACCGGCGATTACGTGGAAAAGCTGATCGCGGGCGGCAACAGCTCAATCTCCACGGTGAATACCGCGTACGACACCTACGAGCGGGAAGGCCTGCCTGCCGGTCCTATCAATAACCCCGGTCTGGCCGCCATCAAAGCGGTGCTCACCCCGTCCGAAAACGAAGCCGTTATGAAGTGCTATTTCTTTGCCACGGATTACGATACCGGTATCACGTACTATTCCGAGACCTATAATCAGCACGTCAGCGTTTGTAAGAGATATGGGATCGGTATGTATGGCTGAGCTGCTGCAAAAACCGGAGGTGCTGTCCCCCGCAGGTGACAGCGAGCGTCTGGAGACCGCGCTGCTGTACGGTGCCGACGCGGTATACCTGTCGGGAACCCGCTTCGGGATGCGCCGCGCCCCCGCCAACTTTACCGAGGACGAGCTGCGCTCCGCTGCGGCGGCCTGCCACCGTGCGGGCAAACGGATGTACGTCACCTGCAACATTCTGCCGCGCAACGAGGAAATGGATACGTTGCCCGCCTATCTGGAGTTGCTGGACGATATCGGCACCGATGCTGTTATCGCCGCCGATCCGGGTGTAATGACGCTTGTCAAGCGGTATGCGCCGCACTGCGAGCTGCACGTGTCTACCCAGCTCGGTGTGGTTAATTATGTCACGGCGCAGACGCTCTACGATATGGGTGCTACCCGCGTGGTGCTCGCGCGGGAGCTGTCCATCGACGAGGTAGCCGCTATCCGCGCCAAGATCCCGCGCGAGCTGGAGCTGGAGGCTTTTGTCCACGGTGCGATGTGTATGGCGTATTCGGGCCGCTGTCTGCTGTCCACCTATTTGACGGGGCGCGACGGCAACCACGGCGACTGTGCCCAGCCCTGCCGTTGGGGCTATTATATGGTCGAGCCAACCCGTCCCGAGCAGCCCATCACGGTGGTTGAGGAGATGGGGGAGACCCATTTGCTCAACGCCTACGATCTGTGTATGCTGGAGCATATCCCCGCGCTGTGCCGTGCGGGTGTCAGCTCGTTCAAGATCGAGGGACGCGCCAAGGCCGCGTTTTATGTGGCGGGCATCACCAACGCCTACCGTCAGGCGGTGGACGGGTATTTCGCCGCCGGTTGTCCCGACGGCTACGTCCAGCCCGCGTGGCTGCGTGAGGAGCCGGGCAAGGTCAGCCACCGTCCGTACGGTACCGGGTTTTATTTCGGTCAGCCGCAGCAGAATATCACCACCAACAGTTATATCCGCGACTATCAGGCCACCGCCGTGGTGGAGGGTTATGAAAACGGTCAGATCATCCTTACCCAGCGCAACCGCTTTTTCGCGGGGGATACGCTGGAGGTGCTGATGCCGGGTGAACCGATGTTCACGCTCACGGTCACGGCATTGTATAACGAGGAGGGCGAGGCTATCGACTGCGCCCCCCACCCGATGATGAGGATACGTATCCCGTACGACCGTCCGTTGCCCCGTGGGTGCTATCTCCGCCGCCAAGCCGATTGATCAAACGCCTTCCCACCCGGAAGGCGTTTTTTGCCCCCATCACCCGCACAATCTAAATCACCCCGTCTAACCCCCCTTCCACGGGGCATACTACCACCAACGAGGTGATACTATGCCCAAACGTCCCATTGCATTGTTTGCCGCACTGCTGTTCGCGTTCAGCGGCATCATCGCGCGCATCTACACACTCACCGAGCAAGGCTACGCCGACGCGGCGGATATGCAATCCACTCTCACTGTCACGGTCGCGACGGCTCGCGGCACACTGTACGACCGTAATCTGCAACGGCTCACCAATACCCGTACCGGCTACGCGGGCAGTGCCATCGGTATCCCGTCGGCACTCGCCGCGCTGTCGTCGGTCAGCACCGATGACGAATGGACGAGCCTCAGCGCCCGTCTTGAAAGCGGCAAGCCCGTCGTCCTCACCGACGAGTCGGCTTTGCCGCTCGCCGAGGGGATTCTCCAGTTCACCGTCCCGTTGCGGTACGATGACAGCGGTCTCGCCTCCCACGTCATCGGCTACGTGGGGGAGAGCGGCAGCGGTGTCAGCGGCGCCGAAAAGGCGCTGGACGACATCCTGACCGCGGCATCCGGCAGCATCACCGTGACCTATCAGACCGACGGCACGGGCGCGGTGCTGCCCGGAGGTGAGGTGACCGTGGAAAACACGCTGGCTCGGGCGGGCGCGGGTGCGGCGCTCACCATCGACCGCGAATTACAGCACACGGTGCAAACACTGGCGGGGGAGAGCATCAGCCGGGGCGCTGTGGTGGTGATGGAGGTCGCGACCGGCGATATTCTGGCAATGGCCAGCTTCCCCGGCTTCGCCGCGTCGAATTTATCGGAGTATCTCGATGCGCCGGATTCTCCGCTCTTTGACCGCGCCACCGCCGCGTATAACTGCGGCTCGGTGTTTAAAACGGTTACCGCGATGGCCGCGCTGGAGAGCGGTGTTCCCGTCTCACAGAGCTTCCCGTGCTTAGGCTCGCTGTTGGTGGGCAGCAACCGCATCAAATGCCATCACATTCTCGGCCACGGCACGCTGACGCTGGGGGACGGCTTCGCCCAGTCCTGCAACCCGTATTTTATCCAGCTCGCACAGCTATCGGGCGGCGCATCGCTGTACCGCTACGCCTCACTGCTCGGCTTTGACAGCCCGCTCCTGCTGATGGAAAACTGGCAGACCGACCGCGCCACCCTGCCGTCGGAGGAGGACTTCAGCGGCTCGGTGCTACTGGCGAACGTGTCCATCGGACAGGGTGACCTGCTGGCGACCCCGCTGCACGTCGCCGCAATGACTGCCTGCGTGGCAAACGGCGGCACCTACCGCCGCCCGAATCTGTATCTCGGCACGGTCGATCAGCTCGGTACGCTGACGTTCGCCGATCGCGATCCCGCGTCGCGCGTCTGCTCGGAGCAGACCGCCGCCACGCTGCGGGAGCTGATGTGCGGTGTCATTACCGACGGCACCGGTAAGACCGCAGCTCCCGCTGTCGGCACCGCCGGTGGTAAGACCGGCACGGCCGAGACCGGCTGGAAGACCGACAGCGGCGACACGATGGTGCATAGCTGGTTTACCGGCTTTTATCCCGCCGAGAACCCGCAGTACGTCATCACCGTGCTGGCGGAGGACAGCGACACCACAGGCGAGACCACCGCCCCCGTCTTTAAAACTATCTGTGATAAGCTGTACCGTATGGGATATATCTCCGCAGGCGTGACAGGGGAGTAAAAGCGGATTAAAATACTGTAGGTCTGTCAATGAAGTGTTACACACTAGGGAAAGCAGCAAGGATGTGTTTGGGAGAGCGCCAGTTGAGGGGACGCATAGGGAAATT
>CAYYDD010000016.1:0-26288 GCA_964470515.1 uncultured Eubacteriales bacterium
GTGAACGAGCTGTCTTCTGTGGTGTCTGTTCCAGCGGGGGATTGCCCCATAATGACATCTGACACTTTTTCCAACTTGGTCCAGCACCAATTCTCCGGCACTTCGTATGGCTGTTCATCAGCCGGGACGAGAGCATTTTTCAGCCGTTTTTCCGGTGATAAGGCGGACGTGCTTTTCTTGACTATCATTATGTTGCATCCACCTTTCTCTGTATTCTAACTAAAAAATTATACCGTAACCGCAACGCGAAGCGTTGTTTGGGCGAAGCCTTTGGAGATTACTATAGCACAATTCGTTTTAACACTCAACCGTCTATATACGTTTACAGGATTTTGTCGCTAACATCCGATGCTCCCTAACCATATGGACAGAACGATATCGCATACCAAACGGTTGGTATGCGATATCGTTAATTTCCTTACGGAGTGCACCCAAAAGTCGGTTTTTTATTATTCCAGAATGGCCTTATGGAACACCTTTTTCCCCTTGCGGAGCTTAACGCCCGTCGTCATAGCTTCAACGGTGATCACTTCGTTGGGATCCGTGACCTTGCGGTTGTCCACACAGACACCGCCCTGCTGAATAAGGCGGCGCGCCTCACTCTTAGACGGTGTCAAGCCGCACAGCAGCATCAGATCCATAATGCCGATAGCACCGTCGGTCAGCTGATCGGCTGCCACCGCAGTCGTCGGCATATGGGAATCGTCTGCACCGCCGGCAAACAGAGCGGCAGCCGCCTCCTTTGCCTTTTCGGCTTCCTCGGCACCGTGTACCAGTGTAGTCAGTTCCTCGGCGAGGATCTCCTTCGCACGGTTGAGCTGTGCGCCCTCCCACGAATTCATCGCATCGATCTGCTCAAGCGGCAGAAATGTGAGCATACGGATGCATTTCAGCACATCGTCATCGCCCACGTTGCGCCAGTACTGGTAAAACTCATACGGCGAGGTCTTATGGGGATCCAGCCATACGGCACCCGAGGCGGTCTTACCCATCTTCTTACCCTCGGAATTGAGTAGCAGCGTAATGGTCATCGCGTGGGCATCCTTGCCCAGTTTACGGCGGATGAGCTCCGTGCCACCGAGCATATTCGACCACTGATCGTCACCGCCGAACTGCATATTGCAGCCATAGTGCTTAAACAGATGATAGAAGTCATAGGACTGCATTATCATATAGTTAAATTCAAGGAACGACAAGCCCTTTTCCATACGCTGCTTGTAGCATTCCGCAGTCAGCATACGGTTGACCGAGAAGCACGCACCCACTTCACGCAGCACATCCACGTAATTTAGGTCCAGCAGCCAATCAGCGTTATTCACCATAATGGCCTTATCCTCACCGAAATCGATAAAGCGCTCCATCTGCTTTTTAAAGCAATCGCAGTTGTGGCGGATGGTTTCGGTCGTCATCATCTGGCGCATATCCGTTCTGCCGGAGGGATCACCTACCATAGCCGTACCTCCGCCGATGAGCACCACGGGCTTGTTCCCTGCCATCTGCAGACGCTTCATCAGGCACAACGCCATAAAGTGGCCAACATGCAGTGAATCCGCCGTGGGATCAAAGCCAATATAAAAGGTAGCCTTACCCTCATTGATGAGATTTTTGATTTCTTCTTCGCTGGTGACCTGCGCGATCAGACCGCGGGCTACCAGCTCCTCATAGATCTTCATTTCCGCTCTTCCTCTCCTTGCTACATGTTATTGTATCATCTTTTTCGGCCATAGTAAAGAGAAAAATAGGAAAAACTCCCTTTTTCCTGTTTCCAAATCACGTTGCGCCGTACGTTATCTTGACGTTTCAACGGAGCAGGTCTAAAATTAAAACGTAATCACGAACTGAGGTGCTGTTTTGATTGCCGCAGGCGGCAGGATAACGTGTTCTGCCGCCCCCTAAAATTTCTTTATTTTTTTTGAAAAAACCTATTGACAATCCGCACTTTGCAGTTTATAATATCAAACGTTGCCGCCAATAATATATGCGGGTGTGGCGGAATTGGCAGACGCGTTAGATTCAGGTTCTAATGGTCGCAAGGCTGTGCAGGTTCAAGTCCTGTCACCCGCACCAAGTCTTAATAGCTTGAACCTCTTTACCGTTGGTAAGATGTTCGGGCTATTTTGCTTTATGTCGGAGTATGAAAGCTTCGATACATAACGAACATAGCAAAGCTGCAGGAGATATCGAGGGCATCTGCGCCGCGGTGTGGAAATTCTGTTGACCAATTACGGCAAGATATGTCGACATTCAGAAAAAGTGGGATGACTTCCTGCTGAAGCTGGATAATACCTACTGCCTGTTCTGCGATCATCTGCGTGTTGCAAGTGATTCCAACGTCACCTTCGACGGCACCTACCCTTATGACCATGCGTTTACCCTGACGGATACCATTCAGTCTATCACTTGGATGGATATCGGCAAAGCGATGAATTTACGCAGAACGGCGATCAGGTCGCTGTTCAGACCGTGCCGTTCCTGTACGGCCCGCGATACTGTCATCCCCGTGGCTAAGATTGTTTGCGAGTGATCTGCATAAGAAACGCCCTGCGCGCTTGCGCAGGGCGTTTTGCATCCTATAACACTTGGATGATCGGTGTATTGTTTTCCAACGCGACCAGCAAGCCGGACAGCTGCTGATCGCGGCACTCCACCAGCAGTGAGGCCAAGCGATCCTCAACCTCACGGCGAACGGCGTTGCGCAGATCACGCGCACCGCGCTTACCACCGGCGGCACGGTGCGCCAGCCACGCGGGCACCGCCTCGTCCCAGCGGAATGAGATACCGCGCTCCGACAGCGGGCCTTGTAGCTCGGTGAGCATCAGCACCGCGATGTCGCGGTAATGCGCTTCAGTGAGCGGGGCAAAGTACACAAGCTCATCCACACGACTGATAAATTCCGGTCGCAGGAATTCCGACAGTGCCTTGGTCGCACGGTCACGGGAGGCTTCGGCATCGGATTTACCGAAGCCCATCAGATTTTCACGCTGCTGGCTGCCTGCGTTGGAGGTCATCACGATAACGGTATTCTCAAAGTTGACCACACGACCGTGAGCATCCGTCACGCGACCCTCGTCCAGTATCTGCAACAGCAGATTCAGCACGTCGGGATGTGCCTTTTCGATCTCGTCGAACAAAATAACAGAATACGGCTTGCGGCGCACCTTTTCGGTAAGCTGCCCGGCTTCGTCGTACCCGACGTAGCCGGGCGGTGAGCCGATGAGACGCGATACGGCGTGTTTCTCCATAAACTCCGACATATCCAGACGAATCAACGTTTCGGGCGTATCGAACAACTGTGCCGCCAGCACCTTGACCAGCTCGGTCTTCCCCACGCCGGTCGGACCCACAAAGATGAACGATGCCGGACGGCGGCGGGGGCTAATTTGCACGCGGCTGCGGCGGATCGCGGAAGAGACCAGATGCACCGCTTCATCCTGCCCGATGATATGGTGCTTCAGTTCCGTCTCCAGATCAGCCAGCTTTGCAAGCTCATTCTCACGGATCTTCGAAGCGGGAATACCTGTCCACAGCTCGATCACACCGGCCAGATGCTGTTCGGTGACCGGTGCGCTGATCGCGGCGGGACGGATCGCTTCGATCTCCTGCTCGGTCTTCATAAGCTCGGCACGCAAATTGGCCAGCTTTTCATAATCCACCGTTTCCTGCGAGGTCAGCTCCGACTCGGTATGGCGCAGCTTATCCGCACGCAGCAACAGACGCGCATATTCGTCTGCTTTGGTGTTTTGCAACGCGGCAGCGGTACACGCCTCGTCCAGCAGGTCGATGGCTTTATCGGGTAAATAACGGTCCGTAATATACCGTTCTGACAGCACGACCGCCTGACGAAGAACGGCTTTACTCACCGAAACACCGTGATACTCTTCGTAATAGGTGCGAATACCGCACAGCATTTCCACCGTATCGTTGATGGAAGGCTCCTCCACGCGGATCGGCTGGAATCGACGCTCCAGCGCAGCGTCCTTTTCGATATGCTTACGGTATTCGTTAAACGTCGTCGCTCCGATGACCTGGATTTCGCCGCGCGACAGCGCAGGCTTCAGAATATTGGCGGCCGACATACTGCCCTCGGAATCACCCGTTCCCACCAAGGTATGCACCTCGTCAATGAACAGAATGATATTGCCGTTAGCCTTGACCTCGTCGATCAGCCCCTTGATGCGGCTTTCAAACTGACCGCGGAACTGTGTACCGGCGACGAGCCCTGTCATATCCAGCAGGTGCAGTTCTTTATTTTGTAGCTTATACGGCACCTCTCCGGCGGCGATACGCAGGGCTAAGCCTTCGGCAATGGCGGTCTTACCCACACCAGGCTCACCAATCAGGCAAGGATTATTCTTGCTGCGGCGGCACAATATCTGGACAGCACGATAGATCTCACGGTCGCGGCCGATAATGGCATCCAACTGTCCGTCGCGCGCTTTTTGGGTGAGATTGGTACAATACGTATCCAAGAACTTGCGTTTTTTCTCTTGCTTTTTTTCTTTTTTCGGTGATTTTTCCGTCGGGGCATTGTCCTCATCGGCGGACGGCTGCTTGCCGAACAGATTTTGCAAAAAAGGGAAGGTCGCCGCACCGCCGGGCATAAAACCCTCGGCACCGTCTTCCCCGTCCTGTGCCATCAATTCGCCCAGATGCTCGTCCATCGCATCCAGCTCTTCCTGCCCGATACCGAATTTCTCCAGCATATCGTCTACCGGCTTAATACCGAGCTCCTTGGCACAAGTCAGGCACAAGCCCTCGTTCTTGCTTTCATTGCCCTCCATCCGCGTGATAAACACAACAGCCGGGCGCTTATGACAACGGGAACAAAGCATAATGAACTCCTTTTACCCTGCGACATCGATTTTCTGTTGCGCCTTTTTCTCGCGGCGCAGCTTGATATAGACAGCCATATACATAAAAAACGAAAACAGCATCGTGACCGCGACCAGCACGATCAGCGTCGAAAGCAGCCACCGCGGCATCGTGGTCCACAGTGCAATGGCCAGCATTGCGACATAAAAAGTAAAGGTGGAAACCTTGCCAAACCACTGGGAGCCGCGTATGACCTTATTGCGCGAGAGCAGGATCCACCCACCGATGGCCTGCAGCAGCTCCTTCACAAAACAGATAATAAACAGCGGGATCAGCGCGGTGTTGCGGATCGTCAGGCATACCAGTACAAATACCTGCGTGATTTTGTCGGCCGCCGGATCAAGCAGCTTACCAATCTCGGTGATCTGGTTAAATTTGCGGGCAATGACCCCATCAAACAGATCCGTAAGACCCGAAAGCGCCAACACGGCCAGCGCCCAATATAACTCACCGTTTAAATACACAACGGCAAATACCGGCAACAGCATCAACCGTACCAGTGAAAGCACGTTAGGAATATTCCATACAAACTTTAAATTCTTCATTTTCAGACTCCGTAGCGAAAAGATAACCTCATCCAAGGGCGTTGGTAATCGGATTGATTTCAGCGATCCAGCTGACAAGCGTACTGTTATCCACCATATCCTGCGTGATAAATCCATCCTGCGAGCCGGTAGCCGCGATAAGCTGGATGACCGTAACCAGTGCCAGCACCAACACTGCACCCTTGATAAGTCCCAACGCCGCACCCAGCGCACCGTCTGCCTGGCGGATGAGCGGTAGCTTGGCGA
The DNA here is from genome assembly GCA_964470515.1 of uncultured Eubacteriales bacterium. GTDB lineage: Bacteria > Bacillota > Clostridia > Oscillospirales > Acutalibacteraceae > RGIG3009. The sequence goes on from CAYYDD010000016.1 coordinate 5,664, forward strand.
CCGGCTTGATCAGCTTTGCCAGTAGCTTCGCCACAAACAGCAGCACGACAAACAGCAGGATAAAGACAATAAACTGTATCAGCGATACTGTGATCGGGCGGATCACCTGCGCCATCAATGTTTCCACGAGCGATGCTGTTGATGTCTCGATTGTGCCGCTGAGTTCCTGCAGTGTTTCCTGCAGCTGTGTGTTGTTTTCCAGCACAGAAACGATAGGCGACGGTAGCTCCTGCAACAACGTATGGAGCTGATCGGCAGGCGGCACCTCAGTGATACCCGACAGCGCTTCCGTCAGCTGCGTTTTCACGCCTTCTGCCAGAAAACCGTCAAATGTAAATTCAGCGATGGGTGTACTCAGGGTGAACGCCAGCACAAAAGCGGCAATACAGCCGATAAGCTGGATAAGCGACCGCAGAAAACCGCGGCGGTATCCCAACACAATCGTAAGCACTAAAATAAGTATGACGATAATATCCAGAATAATATGAGCCACTCTAAGCGCCTCCTTTGCACAGTACCGATAAAATAATACGATTATTGTAGCACCTTTAATAACAAAGTACAAGTATCTTGCATCAATTTTCCATTCTTTTTAGCTCGCTCAGGGTCAACAATAAGGGGGATCCGCGGTAGGTAGCAGCCTGAAGACTGTCTGACGGCACCTCATACTGTGCCTGCACCCCGGCGGTATTCATCTTATACAGTTGCTTATCCGATAGCAGTAAAAGCTCCGAACCGCGCCCGGATAACGAGCGGTACGTACCGTCGTATTCCATTGTTTGCACACATTGGCCGTGGGAATCAAACACCCAGACTTCACCCTCATCCGTCGCCCCGGAACGCCGCAACGCCACACCTGACAGTGACGAGGTGGATGCATATCCCACAGGCTCCAGACCCTCACACAGCGTTTTTTGCGGCTGATTGCCGCCTGTCAGCGACCAGATCTCACGGTCACCCACGGCAAGGATCGCCCCGCCTGAGAAAAATGTAACGTTGTGTAACAGCACATCGGTACCTGTGTATTCCTCAACTTCGTTAGAAGACAAGGTAATGACCAGCAACACCGATCTCAGCACACCGTTATCCGCCGTCGTTCCCACGGCGGCCAGCTGCTTGCCGTTCGGTGACAGCGACACATCTGTCAGCAAATATTTGTTGCTCTTATAGGTGTACTGCGCCGTGCCTTTTGAGTTCAGCACCTGAATCTCGGAAACATAGCTTTGCGAGGTGCTGTTCAGGATCAGCGCGGTCGTGCCGTTCGACAGGAGATCCGCCGCATAGATGCTCCGATTCTCCAGTGTCAGTTCCAAAGCAGTCTCGCGGCGGGTATCCAGACGAATACGGCTGCCACCGAGCTCTGTCAGCAGAACGTACTTACCGGCGGTATGCATCGTCGGCTCGGCAAAAGAATGGGTACGCTCAGCAACACACGCAGCATTGGCGTTGTAAAACCGCAGTGTCGTATCGCTGAGTACCGCCAGATGCTGATTTATCTCCGCCATCTCCACGACTGCGTTACCGGCAATACCGCACGGAAAGCCCTCGCCGCTTTGCGCGTCACCGAACTTCTGGTCAGTCCAATCCAAGATAGCCTCGGGGGCGATCTTTTCCCAGTTGTTCCACACCAAAAAGCCCACGAGCAGTACCAGTGCCACGATGGACAACCGTTTTAACAGCCGTAGCCACGGCCGGTAATTTGACCGACTGCCGCGACGTCTGCCGCTGTCGGTATTGTTTTTTTTACCGCTCATAACGTATAAAACACCTCGTCCAAAAACAATCCCTGCGCCGGTGCCGTAGCTCCCGCCAATTCACGCCGCCCGGTATCCAGTGCCTGCTGCACCGCGTCATTGGTCAGCCGTCCGGCGTGCACGTCCAGCAGTGTTCCCACCAGAATACGCACCATATTATACAAAAAACCGTTGGCCTCCACGGTGTAGGTGACCATATCCCCCTGCCGATCCACCTCGGAGCGGCGTATCGTGCGGCATTTGTCCCCCACCGAGCTTCCGGCTGAGCAAAATGCCGAAAAATCGTGTGTTCCTAAAAACAACGTCGCTGTCTCGTTCATCCGTTTAACGTCCAACGACGAACGCACATACAGCGAATGACCTTTATAAAACGGGGAGCGCACCGCCCCGTTCCAGATGTGATACACATACCGTTTCCCCTGCGCGGAATACCGCGGATGAAATTCAGCCGGTACTCTGCGACACGCCAAAACGGCAATATCGTCCGGCAAATTGGCATTCAACGCTTTGGCAAGCGACTCCGCCGCCGGTTTTTCCGGCTCATCCATCGTGCAATAAAAACGGCGGGCGTGAACGCCGGTATCGGTGCGGCTGCAGCCGGTGATACCGTGCCGCACACCGGTCACGGTATCCACCGCGTTCTGTAGCGTTTCCTGCACTGTGATACCGTTCGGTTGCACCTGCCAGCCGTGGTACCGTGTACCGTCATATTGAAGCGTCAAGAGCAGCTTGCTCATCCGTTTCACCGTCCTTGTGCATTAAAGCGTTGCCGGAATTACTTGGTTAGAAACGATCATCGCCGCAACTAAAAGGATCATCGTTCCCAAGGCGACATAATCGCGCGCCGACATACGCAGCTGCTTCATCCGCGTACGACCCTCACCGCCGTGATAGCAGCGGCATTCCATCGCGGTAGCCAGATCGTAAGCACGGCGGAACGACGATACAAACAGCGGCACCAGCACCGGGATCAACGCACGTACGCGCTGTAGCAGATTCCCGCTTTCCATATCCGCACCGCGTGCCTTTTGCGCCGCCATAATTTTATCGGTCTCCTCGATCAGTGTGGGGATAAACCGCAGTGCAATGGTCATCATCATCGCGATCTCGTGCACCGGCACACGCAAAAAACGCAACGGGTTCATCAGCCGCTCCAGCGCATCGGTCAACGTTGTCGGCGAGGTGGTATACGTCAGCAACGAGCTGGCCGCGATCAGACACAAAATGCGCAGTGCAATGAACACCGCAGTATAAATACCCTCCGCCGAAACACTGAATATCCAGAAGCTGAAAAGCGGCCTTCCGTCCACATAAAACATATTGATAAGCGACGTAAAGATGAGCAACGGCAGCACGGGCTTCAGCCCCTTTAGCAGTATCCTCGGCGGAATATGCGACAACCGCACGCACAACGCCAAAAACGCCACGGCCACGCCAAGACCCACCCAGTTCTGCGGCACAAAGATCACAATAATATAAGCAAAGGTCAGCGCCAGCTTGATACGCGGATCCATCCGATGCAGCAGAGAGTTACCCGGGAAAAACTGGCCGATCGTAATGTCAGACAGCATCCGGCGCCCCCCCTTTCAGCAAGCGTGACAGCTCCTCCTGCGCCTGCTCCAGCGTGTACACGGCACGGGACACCGGCACACCCGCCGCCCGCAGTTGGTCGAACACCTTGGTGATCGCCGGGACGGACAAGCCCATCTCCTCCAGCTCGGTAGCGTGTGAGAAGAGGGTATCCACCGGCTCCAGCATTGCCACGTGCCCATGATCCAGCACCAGCACACGGTCAGCCACCCGCGCGATATCTTCCATACTGTGGGAGACTAGCAACACGGTCGTATGATTTTCCTGCTGATACCGGCGAATCATCTTCAGAATACGCTCGCGGCCGCGTGGATCCAGACCGGCGGTCGGCTCGTCCAGAATCAGCACACGCGGCTCCATAGCCATCACGCCGGCAATAGCGGCACGGCGCTTTTCGCCACCGGACAGCTCGAACGGAGACTTTTCCAGCAACACGTGATCCAATCCGACACGGTCGGCCGCACGGTGCACGCGCTCGAGGATATCTTTCTCCGACAAGCCCATATTACGCGGACCGAAGGCGATATCCTTGTAGACCGTTTCCTCAAACAGCTGGTATTCCGGGTATTGGAATACCATACCGACCTGAAAACGGATCTTCCGTATCTCCTTCGGATGTTTCCAGATATCCTGCCCATCCAGCAGCACCGTGCCGGATTCCGGTCGGAGCAGCCCGTTGAGAAGTTGCACAAAGCTGGACTTGCCCGAGCCGGTATGCCCGATAATGCCCACAAACTCACCCTCGTGAATGCTGACAGACACATCCGTCAGTGCTTCCTTCTCAAACGGTGTTCCCACAGAATACCGTATATTGCAATGTTGGGTCTCAATGATCGCCATAGTGCCTCTACCCTACTTCTTTAGATCGCCATATTGTCAACAGAGCCTGCGCACATTCCTCCACAGTCAGCACGCCGTCCGGCACCGTAAAACCATCCTGCTGTAGACGGTAACACAGCTCCGTAGGCTGCGGTACATCCAGCTCGATATCGCGCAGCTCCTGCACATGTGAAAACACCTCACGCGGTATACCATCCAGCACGATACTTCCCTCGTTCATCACGACGACACGGTCAGCCAGCACGGCTTCTTCCATATAATGCGTGATAAGCACCACCGTCATCCCGCGTTCACGGTTTAAACGATAGATGGTATCCATCACTTCCTGCCGCCCCCGCGGATCCAGCATCGCGGTGGGCTCGTCCAGCACCAGACAGTCAGGCTGCATCGTCAGCACGCCCGCGATCGCGATGCGCTGCTTCTGCCCGCCGGACAGCTTGTGCGTATCGTGCCCGCGGTACTCCCACATCCCGACAGCCCGTAGTGCATCCTCTACGCGCCGACGTATCTCCGTCGGCGGTACGCCCAGATTTTCGGGGCCAAACGCTACGTCCTCCTCCACAATGGTGGAAACAAGCTGATTATCGGGGTTTTGCAGTACCAGACCGACGGTACTGCGAATAGTGTACCGTTCGTCCTCATCCGCCGTATCCATATCGCGGATGAACACCTTGCCGCCGAGCGGCAACAGCATCGCATTAAAATGCTTGGCCAGCGTGGATTTACCGCAGCCGTTATGCCCGAGCAACGCCACAAAAGTGCCCTGCTTGATCGTTAGATTCAGATCATCCAACACGGTAGCGGAAACACCGTCGCCATCCTCGTAGGCAAAGCGGATATCTTTCACTGTAATTATATCCATCATCAATCCTCCGCCTTCCACCATGCACTCGCGCCGCATGGCAACACCAAGCCGCTTTGCGTCACCGGCAGGCCGATCTCATCGGCAGTCGTGATGCCACCGCCGAAGCACGGGCTTACCAGCGAGCCAAGCATATACTGCATCACCGACGGCGACAAGCCCGTCGTATACGAGTTGATAAGAAAAAACAACGGCTTGTCCGACAGCAGCTTCACACATTCGGAAACCAGCGTATAGATCTGATCCTCCAGCTTCCAAATCTCACCGCCGGGCCCTCGCCCGTACGACGGCGGATCCATCAGAATGGCATCGTACGTATTCCTGCGTCGCTGCTCACGCTGCACGAATTTACCGCAATCGTCCACCAACCACCGCATCGGGCGGTCGGTAAGACCGGACGACGTGGTATTCTCACGCCCCCACGCGACCATCCCCTTGGAGGCATCCACGTGGGTCACGTGGGCGCCGGCAGCCACACACGCCAGTGTGGCACCACCGGTATAGCCAAACAGATTCAGCACACGAATGGGGCGACGGGCACCGTGAATGAGCTGCGCCATCGCGTCCCAGTTGACCGCCTGCTCGGGAAACAGCCCGGTGTGTTTAAAGCCCATCGGCTTTAAGCGGAAACGAAGCCCGGTAATACCGACCTTCGGGCTGTCGTACCCGATCTCCCACACCTCCGGCAGGGCGCGGTAGGTCTCCCAATGCCCGCCGCCGGTGGAGGAACGGTGATAGCGCGCATGCGCCTTGTTCCACAGCGGATGCCGCCGGCCGGTGTCCCACAAGATCTGCGGGTCGGGACGGATGAGGATCCTATCCCCCCACCGTTCCAGCCGTTCACCGTCGGTCGCATCCAGCAATTCATAATCCTTCCAGTTTTCAGCCGTTCTCATACCGCTGCTCCTTAAACGGACACGTTGGATCCCTCCTAAAACGTGACCTGATACTCCAATCCCAGATGCGCATAGGCGGCCGGCAAGACCACTCGCCCGCGCGGGGTACGGTTGATAAAACCGATCTGCATCAGATACGGCTCATACACGTCTTCAATGGTGACAGCCTCTTCACCGATGACCGCTGCCAGCGTTTCCAAGCCCACCGGGCCTCCGTTGTAATGCTGAATCATAGCCATCAGCATACGGCGGTCGACCATATCCAGACCAAGCTCATCGATCTCCAGTCGATCCAGTGCTATCTTCGCCACTTCGGCGTTGATGGAACCGTGATTCAGCACCTGTGCAAAGTCGCGCACACGCTTGAGCAAGCGGTTGGCGATTCGCGGTGTTCCGCGGGAACGCGAAGCGACTTCGAGTGCCCCGTCGTGATCGCAATCAATGCCTAAAATAGTGGCACTGCGCTGCACGATGCGACCCAGCTCCTCCGGCGTGTACAGCTCCAGACGGCAGATAACACCGAAACGGTCACGCAAGGGTGCCGACAGCTGTCCCGCGCGCGTGGTGGCACCGATCAGCGTAAACTTCGGCAACGGCAGATGAATGGACGAAGCCCCCTGCCCCTTGCCGTTGATGATATCAATGGCAAAATCCTCCATAGCCGGGTACAGTATCTCCTCGACCGTACGCGGCAGACGGTGTATCTCGTCAATAAACAGCACGTCGCCCTGCTCCAGATTGGTCAGCAGCGCAGCCAGGTCGCCTGCACGCTCCAAGGCCGGGCCGGAGGTGATGCGGAAATTCACACCCAATTCGTTAGCGATGATCGCCGAAAGCGTGGTCTTACCCAGACCCGGAGGGCCGTAAAGCAGCACGTGATCCAGCGGCTCACCACGCAGACGAGTAGCGTTGATAAACACCGACAGATTTTCTTTTACCTTTTCCTGACCGATGTAATCGTTCATAGACCGGGGGCGCAACGGGTTGTCACCGTCATCCTCCGGCAGATATTCCGTAGACATCATACGGTTTTCAAAATCCAGTTCATCCACTGTGCTCACCCCCGTTTACCCAAGGCTTTCAGTGCCTGACGCACCAGCGCCTCCACCGACAGCGTGCTGTCCAGCTTGCCGACGGCGGCGGACGCCTCACTGCTGCTGAATCCCAGCATCGTCAGTGCATTGACCGCTTCCGCAGCACCCTGCGACACGCTGATAACCCCCGCCGGGATCTCGTTCTGTGTGACGATACCGCCGGTAGCCGACGGCAGCCCCACCTTATCCTTCAGCTCCAGCACGATGCGTTGCGCCAGCTTCGGACCGACGCCCTGCGCACGGGCAAATTCCTTATGATTACCGGATGCTGCGGCCAGTGCCACGCGCTCCGGGGTCAGCTCCGATAAAATAGCCAGCCCCACCTTGGGGCCGACACCGCTCACCGAGGTCAGCAGCCGAAAACAATTCAGCTCACTGCGGTCGGCAAAGCCGAATAGCTCCATCGCATCCTCACGTACGTTCAGGAACGTGTACAGCATCGCGTCAGCACCGATATTCGGCATCTGACGTGCCGTGTTGGCCGTAATAAAGCATTGGTAACCGACACCGCCGCATTCCACAACGGCAAAATTCATTTCCCGATGGATCAGCGTTCCGCGCACACTGTAATACATCCGGTCAAACCCCTTTCATAATTTGTCGTTTCAGTGCCGTGCCGCCCATTTGCGCATGACAAATGGCGATAGCCAGCGCATCGGCTGTGTCGTCCGGCTTCGGTACTTTTTCCAGCCGCAGCAGGCGGCGTGTCATTTCCATTACCTGCGGCTTTTGAGCTTGTCCGTACCCGGTGACCGCACTTTTCACCTGCAACGGTGTATACTCATAGATCGACACGCCGGCATGTTGCGCTGCCAACAGGATCACACCGCGTGCCTCTGCCACCTCAATGGCAGTCTTCTGGTTATTCTGAAAATACAGTTTTTCAATCGCCATCGCATCCGGCGTAAACTTCGTAAGCATCAGTGTCAGGTCGGTATATATCTGCTGCAGACGCTGCACGAACGGTGTCCCTGACTCCGTCGTGATCGCACCGAAATCACAAGGAACGAAGCGCCCGCGCTCATAATTGAGCACACCCCAGCCGATAATGGCATAGCCGGGATCGATCCCCAGTATCCGCACGAGAGCTTCCTCCTTTACCTTTTCCTATTATTGTATCACAAACAATTTCTTATTTCAATATCAATCGACGGATCGCTTCCACTGCGGTTTTCGCGGCTTTACCTGTGTTTTCCTCTTTGATATTACTCAATCCCGCCTTTTCGCGCTCCTGATTCCACACGGTGTGCAAAACACAGCCGGCCCGCATCCCGCGCGTTGCCGCTACGATATACAGCGTGGCCGATTCCATCTCCGAGGCCAGACAACCGCCGCGCAGCCACGCCTGCCAGCGGTTTTCCAGCTCATAGCTGACGGGAGCGCTTTCCGGCGAATGCTGGCCGTAAAACGAATCCTTGCACTGCACGACACCAGCGTGTACCGGGTAGCCCTGCGCCTCAGCCGCCGTTTTCAGTGCCACTGAGACCTCCAGATCCGCCACCGCCGGAAACTCCACCGGCAGATACTCGCGCGACGTGCCCTCGGCGCGAATGACCGCGGTCGCCACCACCACGTCGCCCCCGCGCACCGACAGGGCCATACCGCCGCAGGTGCCCACACGAATGACGGTATTCACACCGCACCGTTGCAATTCCTCCACGCAAATGGCAGTAGACGGACCGCCGATACCGTGCGAGGTCACCAGCACGCGCTGCCCCTCCAGCGTTCCCGCCCACGTGGTATATTCCCGGTTGGAGGCAACGAACAGCGGATCTTCCAGCAACCGTGCGATACTCTCCACACGGCCGGGATCCCCCGTGATGATGGCATATGCCGCACCGTCCGCCGATGTCAGCCCGATGTGATACATTTTCTCATCGTTGAAATTCATCATAGCCCTTGTCCTCCGATAAAAAATACTATTTCATTTAGTATAACAGAAAATGGCTTGTCACACAAGATTTTTCCTGCTATAATTATACAATAATTTTGTAAAGGGTAATATCATTATGACCGTGTTATCTGTGCATAATTTGACAAAGAGCTTCGGCGACCGTGCCTTGTTTGAGCGGCTGTCGTTTGATATCGCCGAGCACGATCGCGTGGGTCTGATCGGATCCAACGGTTGCGGCAAAACCACACTGTTCCGCCTGCTCACCGGCGAGGAACCACCAGATTCCGGCGATATCCTCCCCGCCCGCGGCACCCGCATCGGCTATCTGGAGCAACACACACTCTCGGATGATGTGACCGTGTGGGAAGCACTCGAAAGCGTATTTGAGCCACTGCGCCGCTTAGAGCACGAGCTGGAAACGGTCAATCACGCCCTGTCCGACACAGGCGACACCGCACTTATTGAAAAACAAACGCGTCTGCAGGAGCAGTTCGAGGCGGATGGCGGCCTGTATTACCGCAGCCGCGTCGCTTCTACATTGGCAGGCCTCGGCTTTGATGAAACATTCCATCAACGTTCGGTCACCACGCTCAGCGGCGGTCAACGCTCCAAATTGGCTATGGGGCGACTGCTTTTGTCAGGTGCCGATCTGTTGCTGCTTGACGAGCCGACCAACCATCTGGACATCGAATCGGTGGAATGGCTGGAAACCTTTTTGCGCAGCTACACCGGTGCGGTCATCGTTATCTCGCACGACCGTTATTTTCTCGACCGCGTCACCACCCGAACGATGGAGCTGACGCACGGCAAGCTGTACACCACCAACGTCAGCTACACCGCGCATAAGAAGCATCGGGAAAAAGACGAAGAAATCGCACTGCGGCATTATAAGACCACCGCCCGCGCCATTAAAAAGCTGGAGGATAACATCGCACTGCTCAAGCAGTGGAACCGCGAAAAATCTATCCGCGCCGCCGAAAGCCGTGAAAAAAGGCTGGAACGGCTGAAGGACAGTCAGGTGCATTTGGAGGCGACCGAGGCCACCTTACAATTCGGTTTTACGGCGGCCACCGTCAGCGGCAACGAGGTACTGAACGCTGAGGGCTTGGCCAAAGCGTTCGATCACCCGTTGTTCCGCGGTCTCAGCTTTCAGTTGCGCCGCGGTGAACGCGTGTTTCTGCTTGGCCCCAACGGCTGCGGCAAGACCACCCTGTTGCGCCTGATAATCGGTGAGCAAACGCCTGATGACGGATTTATTCGCTTAGGATCGCGTGTATCTATCGGGTACTACGATCAGGTGCAGGCACATCTCGACTACGATAAAACGGCCATTGATCAATTATGGGATGCCTATCCCAATTTAACACAGACCGATCTGCGCAACGCGCTGGCGGCATTTTTGTTTTACGGTGACGAGGTGTTTCAGCCTATCCGTCAGCTCAGCGGAGGCGAACGGGCACGGCTCTTATTGCTGAAATTGATGCTGGCACACGATAATGTGCTACTGCTCGACGAGCCGACCAACCACCTCGATATCGCTTCGCGCGAGGCACTGGAGGCCGCCATTGAGAATTACGACGGCACCCTGCTCGTCGTATCGCACGACCGTTACTTTATCAACCGTATGGCCACCCGCATTTTAAGACTCACCCCGACCGGATGCGACAGCTTTCCCGGCAATTATGACGATTATTGGGAACGCCGTCAAACGGCAGAGGCTGTTGTTGAAGCAGCGGCCCCCGTCAAGGAAAATGCGTATCGGAAGCGCAAGGAACTGGAATCCAAGAAGCGCAGGCTGAACACCCGCATCACCCGCTGTGAAGAGCAGATCGTCGCGTGCGAAGCGGAGATACGGCAACTGAACGAACAACTGGAGCAACCGGAGATCGCTGCCGATTATGATCAGGTGGTAACCCTCAGCGCTACACTGAATGAAAAGAACCAGCAACTAGAGCAACTGTTCTTGGACTGGGAACAAGCGCAAACCGAACTGACCGAATATGAATAACAAGAGCCGTGGAATTACTCCACGGCTCTTGCTTTATAACCCAAATTCGCCCTCGTAGCTGACCAGACTGGCATCCATTACGCCGTCGGTCGCCAGCAGCTTATCCACCAGTGCCATCTCGCCGGTTTTCAGCGATACCTCCACGGTGAGTTCTCCCCCGTTCCGGGTCACTGTACGGGATTTCACGCGGTACTTCGGCAACGTGTTCAGTACCTTTTTCACATTCACAAACTTTTCCGGCTCATACCGGATGATAAGCAAATACGGACACTTGTTTTTGCGGTATACCGTACACACAACAAAATACAGCAGCCCCACCAGCAGGCACGCCAGCGCGCCTACCAGATACAGCCCCGCGCCGCTCATGATACCGCAGGCGATAGCCCAAAACATAAACACGGTATCCACCGGATCCTTGATCGCTGTGCGGAAACGCACGATGGACAGCGCACCCACCATACCCAGCGATAGTGCCAGGTTGGAGCTGATGGTGCGAATAATGACCGCCGTTATCATACACAGCAGGATCAGCGAATACGCAAACCCCTTGGAAAACAAGACGCCGCGGAATGTCTGGCGATACACCAGCAGAATAAACGCACCCATTAAAAACGCCACCAACAGCGACAGCAGCATTTGCGGCACCGATACACCGACACTGAATTGCTCCACAACGCTGTTTTTTATCATATCCAGAAAATTCATAATCCTATCCTCCGTTATTGCAATTCCCGACACAACGCGTATTTGGAGATCGCACAGCGTGCCAACGGCACCGATCTCAACAGATGCCGCACGCTGTACGGCAACGCCTCATCGTATTTCACTTCCAGCACCAAACGGTCCGACGGCATTACCGGCACCGTCGGCAACGCGGGATCGAACAGATCAAATCCAAAGCGACCGCTGCGGATATCGCTGTCAAATGTCAAGCGCACGTCCTCAAATACATACGCCTCGCGGTAGTAATCCACCGTTACCGCCGGCCGCAGCAACCGTGTGCGAGCCTTAGCGTAAAAATCACGGATAAGTGGTTGCTTTTCCTCGTACATCCACCACAGTTCCCCCCGCAACAGCCTGTCGGTCTGTTCGCGGTCGAGCGTCGCAGACAGCTTTCGCGTCATCTGATTTAGCTTTTGCTTCGCCTCCAGACGGATAAAGGAATCCTTCAGGTCATAGCACCGAATACGGAACTTTTCCCGCGTTTCCACGCCCTCGAGCTTATCCAGCAGGCCGCTCTGGCCGTAATCATCAAAATAAACGCTGCGGATAAAATAAGCGCCGTCGGGATGAACGATATGAGGATCCTTGGGGAGCGCCGCATCCAACCGCGCTTTTAATTGATAATACGCTGCACGGCTGATATAATACTTGTCTTCGTGTCGCAAGCCGTCCAATGTCCCGCCCCCTCTCCGCATAATTATACACCATATTTCTCCGTCTTGCAAGTTTTTTCAATTTTAACATTTCTTAAACATTTCCAAAAACTTTTAAAAACAAGTATCGGGTAAACTGTGCTCATCAAACGGAAACAAATAAGGAGTGTATTATTATGGCAAAATCCAAGATCACGGAAATTAATAGGAAGATCGCAGAGAGCGTGACCGAAGGCTATCAGAAAATCGAGGACGGCGTAGTTCGCGGCTACCAGAAGATCGAAGACGGTGTTGTCAGCGGCTTCACCAAGATCACTGACAAATTCGTGGATCAGTTCCTCACCGAGGACGGCGAAACCGTCGAGGAAGCCAAACAGCGTTTATCAAAAAATAATCAACTTTAACATTTCGGAAACAAAAATTAGTAAAACCAAAACATCCGGCAGTTATACTGGAGAGCATACGATCACCGATCGGATCATCGCACTCAGCGACAAAATTACGAAAGGACATGGTGAACAGTTATGAGTGAGTTTTTCAAGAAAGCATTTGCGGATATGAAGGAAAGTGCCAAGGCGCAGCACGAGGTCGATAAGGCCAATCTTGAAGCGGTGAAGGCTGAGTCTAAGGCACAGTTCGAAGAAGCCAAGGCCATGCGTGATCCCGAGAAGAGCAAGGCGATGATGCAGGCTCAGCGCGACGAGCAGATCGCCGCCGCCAAAGAGCGCACGGCCGCAGCACAAGCACGTATCAATACCATAAAATAACACGATCACGGCGAGGCACAGCGAAAGGTGTGCCCCGCCTGTGCCGTTTTCGGGGGTGACAGTTTGAAAAAGACACTGCGATACAATGTGAATGAACAAACGGTAGAACGTGAGGTCAACTACATACCGGTTCGGTACATTCTCGCCATTCTTATCACACTGTTTGAGATCGTGGCGATCCTCGGTATCGTCATCGCGCTGTGCTACTACGTGCCGTATTTTTATATAGCTGCGTGGCTCACCGAGATCTATTGCGTAATCCGTATCATCGCATCGGATGACAATCCCGATTATAAGGTACCGTGGCTGCTGTTCGTGCTTATCATTCCCATTGCCGGGTTTATGCTGTACTTTCTGTTCTATTCCAGAAAGCTGCAAAAGAAATTTATCCGCCGTCTGGATGAGCTGAAACGCGTTGCCTACACCAAAAATGACGATACTTTGCTCGATCACCTGCGCACAGAAAACCCGATAGCCTGCTCACAGGCGAAAATGCTTACTGATATCGCGGATTGCCATCTGTTCACCAACACACAGCAAACGTATTTCCCGCTCGGCGAGGATATGCACGCGGCAATGCTTGTCGATCTGGCCGCAGCCGAACGGTTCATCTATATGGAATACTTCATCATCGAGGAAGGTGTGTTCTGGAACTCGATTCTGGAGATCCTGAAAGCCAAGGCCGCCGCCGGCGTGGAGGTCAAGGTGCTGTACGACGATATCGGCTGTATGGCCACGCTTCCCGGCAATTACAGCAAGCTGTTGCGCGACTTCGGCATCGAAGCCGCCCCGTTTTCCCGACTGCGCGGCAATGCCGACAGCGAGTTCAACAACCGCAGCCACCGTAAAATTCTTGTTATCGACGGTAAGATCGGCTATACCGGCGGTGTCAACGTTGCCGACGAATATATCAACGAAGTGGTGAAATACGGGCGCTGGAAGGATACCGCTATCCGTTTGGAGGGCGAAGCCGTGTGGGAGCTGACACGGCTGTTTCTTGTGGATTTCGGCATCAATGTGCGGAAAATCCCCGCCTTTCACAGCGACCTCTACCCTGCTCAGCCGTCCGTGCGGGAAAGCGGCTATCTTATCCCGTTCGGCGACGGGCCACGCCCTATCTATGACCGTCGCGTCGGCAAAAGTGTCATTCAGAATATGCTGGCGGGTGCCAATCGCTATGTCTATATGACAACCCCCTATCTTATCATCGACAACGATCTGTGCACAGGCATTGAGAACGCCGCCCTGCGCGGTGTAGAGGTTAAGATCATCGTACCGCATATTCCCGATAAAAAGCTCGTGTTTGGTATGACGCAAAGCTTTTATAAGAGGCTGATGGATTCAGGCGTTCAGATCTACGAATACAAGCCGGGCTTCATCCACGCCAAGAGCTATCTGGCCGACGGCGAATACGCGATGATCGGCACCATCAATCTGGATTACCGCAGTCTTGTCCATCATTTTGAAAACGGTGTGTGGATGTACCGTTGTGCGGCAATCACCGATCTGGAAAACGATATACAGGACACTTTGACGAAAAGTATTCGTGTCACACCGAATATGTTAAAAACCAATCTGCTGCAGCGGTTTATCCGCGCTGTCGTCCGCATCTTTGCACCAATGCTTTGATACATACAGAAAAGGAGCTGTAAAAATGAATGCTATTGAAATCCGAGATCTATCCAAAAGCTTTCGCGGAATGTACGCGGTGGACGGTCTGAATATGACCGTTCCGGTCGGTGCGATATACGGCTTTATCGGAGAAAACGGAAGCGGCAAATCCACCACGGAGAAGCTCATTTGCGGTCATCTGGTTCCCGATAAAGGTGAGATAAAGCTCTTTGGCAAGGACTATACGGATGCCGGTGTGCGGGTGCGTATCGGTGCCCTGATTGAAAACGCCGGCTGCTTTCCGAGCTCGACCGTGTGGGATAATCTGATGATGCAGGCCATCAACCTCGGGCTCAAAGACCGTGACAACGAGATACGACGCGTTCTGGAGATCGTGCGTATGCAGGACGCCGCCCGCATCAAATTCAAAAGCTGTTCACGGGGTATGAAGAAGCGCATCGGTATCGCGATGGCTCTGCCGGGTCGTCCGGTGCTGCTCGTGCTGGACGAGCCAATCAACGGTCTGGACGCAGACGGTATGCGTATTATGCGCGAGGTACTGGTGGACATTACCGAGAATCTGCACTACACGGTCGTTATCTCCTCGCACATTCTGAGCGAGCTTGATAAGATCGCCACCCACTATGGCATTGTGCGGGGTGGTAAAATGACCCGTGAAATGACCGCGGCCGAGATGGAAGCGAGCTGCCGCACCTATGTGGCGCTTCAGACCGTCGATATAAACAAAGTCAAGGCACAGCTCAGCTACCGCTATTCTCGTGTAGAAAAGGACGAAAGGGGCTATCTCCGCGTGTATGACGCTCAAAGCCCGGAGAAGATCGTCACCTATCTGTACGAAAACGGCATCGTGGTAAGCGAGATAAGAACGGACAAGATCGGTCTGGAAGAATACTACATCAATCTGATGAACGAAAAGGAGGCGTAATACCGTGGAACTGACATTCGAGCACAACAGCTTTGCAAAACGGCTGACAAGTATGCTAAAGGTGGACTTCCGTCGGATGTTCACAATACCACTCTTTTACATCGTGGTCGGCATCTGCCAGGTGATCCCCATTCTGATACTGGTAATGACCACGATGATGGACGGTATGGTTTCCGTAGATCCGCAGACCGGCGCGGAAACGGTCGTAGAAGGTTTTGATAACACGTGGCAGGCCATCGGCACACTCAGCAACGCAGCCACCGCCGCAATGTCGATGGATCTGACGGGTATGTGTAATATCAATATGATGTACTTTCTGGCAGCCGTCCTTGTTTGCCTGTTTGTGTCGGGCGATTTCACGAGCGGATATGCCAAAAATCTGTTCACCGTCCGTGCGAAGAAGACCGACTACGTGATCTCCAAGACCCTCGTCAGGTTTGTCGGCGGTGTATTTATGCTGTTTGCCTTTTTTGCCGGCACAATGCTCGGCGGCGCTATCTCGGGTCTGCCCTTCGATACGGGAACTGCAGGACTCAGCGGTATCGTAATGTGTATAGTATCAAATCTCCTCTTAATGGCGGTGTTTGTGCCGATCTACGTTACCCTGAGCTTAGCAACCAAGAAGCGAGCGTGGCTCTCCATCATCGCCTCGCTCGGTGTCGGGATGCTGTTCTTTATGATGATCCCGATGCTGACGCCGCTGGATGCCACAATACTAAATGTGATCCTTTGTCTGGCAGGCGGTGTTCTGTTCAGTGTCGGTTTCGGTGCTGTCAGCCAAACCATATTGAGGAAAACAAGCTTGGTATAAGCAAAGCGGAGCGTGTTAAATTTTGATACGGCTCCGCTTTTTCCTGAAAAACTTAAAAAAATCTCAAAAAAGAAACAAAACGTTAACAAATCTGTGATATACTGTTTTACATAAAAGGAGGGATAGCCTATGTTTAAGCTGTTGGTCGTTGAGGACGATGCCGACATCAACCGTTCCGTCTGTTCGTTTCTGAATCAAAGCGGCTACGAGGCGATCGGTTGCCTGAATGCATCAAATGCCTACGATGTGATGTACGATACCGTGTTCGATCTCATCGTATCGGATATTATGATGCCGGATATCGACGGCTTTGAATTTGTCAAGACCGTCCGTTCGCTCAACGAGGATATCCCGATCCTGTTTATGACCGCACGGAATGATTTTGCCTCCAAGCAGCGCGGCTATCGTGTGGGTGTGGACGATTATATGGTCAAGCCTATTGATCTGGATGAGCTGTTTTTACGCATCGGTGCTCTACTGCGCCGCGCCAAGATCGCCTCCAGCCGTAAGTTGACGGTGGGTAATTTCACGATGGATGCCGACGAGAGAACGGCCTATCTGGACGGTGAGGAGATACCGCTGACCTCGCGGGAATTCAACCTGCTGTACAAGCTGTTATCTTACCCCAAAAAGACGTTTACCCGCGTACAGCTGATGGATGAATTTTGGGATGCCGACACCTCCTCCGGTCCCCGCACCGTAGATGTCTATATGACCAAGCTACGCGGCAAGCTGGCCGATTGCACCTCGTTTGAGATCGTCACCGTGCACGGACTCGGCTATAAGGCGGTGCTGAAATGAAGATCCTCTCCGGTATCCGCCGACTGTTGAAATCACTCAGCCATTACGTCATCTTTTTTTTGCTGATGGCCTTTGTCATCACCTGCTGTATGATGCTGTTCGTATCCACAATGTCAAAAACGTTGGATATCACATTGACGGAGAAGCACATCGCTACAGCGGCCAAGCTTACCTTTGCCAATGTGGTATTTCTCAGTTTATTCTGCACGGTGATTGATGCCGTGCGGCGAAAGTTCACCGTTGACCGCCCCGTTAAAAAGATCGTCGCCGCTGCGCAAAAGATCATTCAGGGCGATTTCACTGTGCGTATCCCGCCGGTAAGACATACCGGCTACGAGGATGTGTTCAACCCCATCATCCATTGCTTTAACCGTATGGCCGAGGACCTGTCCGGCACCGAAACGCTGCGCACCGACTTTATTGCGAACGTATCACACGAGCTGAAAACACCGCTGGCCGTGATGCAGAACTACGGCACGTTGCTACAGCAGCCGGGATTATCTGAGGAAAAGCGGCAGGAATACGCCAAGGACATCACCGCCGCCTCCCGCCGCTTGGCCGATCTGATCTCCAACATCTTAAAGCTGAACAAGCTGGAAAACCAGCAGCTGCTGTTAAAGCAGGAGACCTACGATCTCGGCGAACAGCTTTGCGAATGTCTGCTGGGCTTTGAGAATATGTGGGAAAACAAGGGCATCGAGATCGAGACCGAGCTGGCCGACGACGTTACCGTCACCTCCGATGCGGAAATGATGTCGCTGGTATGGAACAACTTGTTTTCCAACGCCATCAAGTTCACCGAGCCGGGCGGCAAGGTCATTCTACGGCTTTACGCCGACAGTGACACCGCCACCGTGGAAATCCGTGATACCGGCTGCGGCATTTCTCAAGACGTCGGTCGCCGTATGTTTGATAAATTCTATCAGGGCGACACCTCGCACGCCACACAGGGCAACGGTCTTGGACTGGCACTTGTGCGACGCGTGGTGGATATCACCGGTTGTGATATTTCCGTACAAAGCGAACTTGGTAAGGGAAGCACCTTTACAGTGGTGATGCGGAGAAACAGCGTATGAAGGACTGGAAAACCGTTGCTAAAAAGTTGCTCTCCCCTCCTGCCCGGCTGACTGTATTATTAGTACTGCTCTGTACCGCAGCGCTGGTCGCTGTGTTTATCAAAGGCTGGGAAGAATCTGCCGTTGCGTATATCACGTATCCTTTGTCGTTTTATACGCTGTGTGTCATCAGCTATAAGGCGGTGTTTATCGTACCTGTCTGGTATCGCGCTGCCAAACGGAAGTTTTACGATCATCCCTACGGCAACAAGTATATGACCGATATCGGCTACAAGGTACGGGTATCGCTGTACATCTCACTGGGCATCAATCTGGTGTATTCTGTTTTCAAACTGGTCTCCGGTATTCTGTATTCCTCCTTCTGGTGGGGTGCTATGGCGGTCTATTATATGATCCTATCGGTCATCCGCTTTCTGTTGCTACGCTATATGCGCAGCGATGAACAGCACATCGCCTCCGAGTGGCGGCGCTATCGCCTGTGCGGTATTCTGATGGTGCTGCTCAACCTGTCACTGACCGGCATCGTTTTCCAGATGGTATGGCAAAATAAAGCCTTTATTTACCCGGAGGTTATCATCATCGCCTCCGCCACCTACACCTTCTACACCGTCACGGTTTCCATTATCGATATCATCAAATACCGTCAATATCAAAGCCCCGTTATGTCGGCTTCCAAGGCCATTCGCTTTGCGGCGGCGTTGGTATCCGTTTTAACACCGGAAACCGCGATGCTGGCACAATACGGCGAAGATGAGGCGTTCCGCCGCGTGATGACCGCCGCGACCGGCGGAGGTGTCTGTGTCATCGTGCTGGCTATGTCGGTATATATGATCGTAAAAGCCTGTAAAGAACTCAAAAAGGAGACCCAAGCTTATGGATAATCAAAACGAGACCTTTAGCTATTCCTACTCGGCCAAGGATCAAACGGAGATCAAGCGTATCCGAGAAAAATACATTCCCCGTGAGGAAACGGCGATGGAACGACTGCGTCGGCTGGATGCGTCGGTCACGCAAAAGGCTTCACTGAATTCGCTCATCGTCGGTATTGTCGGCGCGTTGCTGTTGGGCTTCGGTATGAGTCTGACAATGTCCGAGCTGAGTACGATTCTTGGCTCATATAAAGATATAGCCCTACCGGTTGGGATCCTCATCGGCATCGCCGGGATCGTGCTTGTCAGCCTCGCCTATCCCCTCTACAACCGTACGCTGAAAAAGGAACGCGAACGGATTGCTCCCGAGATACTGCGGCTGACCGACGAGTTAATGAAATGACAACGGAAATTTCTGAAAAATTCCGCAAAATCCTCTTGACAACCGCTGTGCTATTGGGTATAATACCACTTGTTCCTTGTGAACAAGTATGGACGTTTAGCTCAGCTGGTAGAGCATTCGCTTGACGTGCGAAGGGTCAGCGGTTCGAGTCCGTTAACGTCCACCACGAAAAAACCACATTTGTCTACATGACAAATGTGGTTTTTTCAAACTAAGTGTACCTTGCGGCACGATTAAGTTCGATTAATGAAAATTTGACGGAGACCAAAGTTTTGATGATAGAAACGAATAGATTGTGTATTCGTCATCTGAATGAAGCAGATTGGCAAGATATGAAAAGAATATTCACCGACTTCAAAAATTCCGAATATGCCGTTTATGATATGGCGTTGCCCACGAACAACAAAGAAACAAAAGCATTAACAAAACGGTTTGCAGACAGCAATTTGTTTTTTGCCGTTTTTCTGAAAGAATCCAGCGAAATGCTCGAATATGTATGTTTTCACAAGGACGGAGACAGTTACGATTTGGGGTATTGTTTCCATTCTGCATATCATTCCAAGGGTTATGCCTATGAAAACACAAAAGCACTTGTTGAATATTTTGCATCTGAATGTGGTGAAACTCGTTTTACAGCAGGAACAGCGATTGACAACACACCCTTATGCAGATTGTTGGAAAAGTTAGGGTTTACTTGTGTATCGACCGAAGCAGTGTCGTTTGATAATGCTTTCTCATTTCAAGGCGGTAACTATGTGCTAAATGTAAAATAAACAAATTCCAATGCGTCGAACAACGCAGTTACGCACCTAATCGCTTTTCCCCTACTTACGCACCGTTATACTGCTCTTTCGCACAAAAGAGGTTTTTTCTTGATTGAAAAACAATTAAAAACATGATATATATGATATAGCAGTTAAGAGGAGGTGAATATATGGTTGTTTTGATTGCCGGTGCATCACATACCGGTAAAACTGCTCTATCGCAAAGGTTGCTGGAAAAATATAAATATCCATACTTGTCAATC